>JANPDD010000243.1:0-20423 GCA_031431295.1 Hyphomicrobiales bacterium
CGCGGATCACAGGTTCCCGCGGTGTGCCGTAGGAATTTCCGAAGACCTGGGCCCATTCCAGCAACTCGCCCTTCGCCACCATGTCTTCGAAGCGTGCCTGGGAAATGAAATGATAGTCCTTGCCATCGATCTCGCCGGGGCGGACCTTTCGGGTCGTCACCGAAACAGACATGGTGATGTTCCCGTCGGCCGCCAGCAGGCGGCGCGACAGGGTCGTCTTGCCCGCCCCCGACGGCGAGGACATGACAAACAGGAGCCCGCGGCGGGGAATGTGGGTGAGTTCGCGCATGCCGTCACTCAATGTTCTGAACCTGTTCGCGCATCTGGTCGAACACGGTCTTGAGGTCAAGCCCGATTGCCGTGAGGCTGCGGTCATTGGCCTTGGAGCACAGGGTGTTGGCCTCGCGGTTGAATTCCTGGGCGAGGAAATCCAGCTTCCGGCCCACGGGCTCACGGGACTGCAAAAGAGCTTCCGCCGCCTCGATGTGCGAAGACAGGCGGTCAAGCTCTTCTTGTATGTCGGCGCGGGTGGCGAGCAGCACGGCCTCCTGGTGCAGGCGGGTTTCGTCAAGGTCAGCACCGGTCTGCACAAGGCGCAAGACCTGTTCCCTGAGGCGCTGGCGCACAGCTTCTGGTGTTCGCGCGGGGTTGTCTCGGGCCGCGTCATAGAGCTGACGCACCCGGCCAATCTGTTCCTGCAAGAATGCCTGCAGCCGCCTGCCCTCGTCAGCACGGGCCGCGCTGAGTGCCGCGAGAGCCCCGTCAAAACTTGTGAGCAGGCTGGCATCGCGGGCTGCGGCTTCCTGTTCCGATACGTCGCTGCGCAGCGGTTCCAACACGCCGCGCAACGCCAGCAGGTTTTCTGCCTGCAGGGGTGGTGCGTCAATCTGGCGGCGCAGGTCCATGGCGAGTGCTGTCAGTTCCTTCAGCAAGGCGCGGTTTACCGTTACGGTTTCGCGGGTGTTGCTGTTGCTGACCGTCAGCCCCACCTGCAGGTTGCCGCGCTTCAGCGCTTTCTGCACACGCTGGCGCAGCTCGGTTTCAAGGTGCTCGAATCCTGCCGGCAGGCGCATGCGCACGTCGAGCGCCTTGCCATTGACACTTCTGATTTCCCATTGCCAGGACCAGTCGCCAATGCCACCGGATGCGCGGGCAAATCCGGTCATGCTGTTGATCGTCAAGGCTTGGCTTTCTTGAGCATGGGAATGGGAACCAGCACCTTGCCAACTTTCACGAGTGTTCCGGGTTTTGGCGTTGTGCTGTCGGCATTGGCCGGTCGTGCGGCGGCGGCTGCCGGGGCAGGCGTATCGGTGGCTGCCGCGTCCGATGCCGGCGCCTGTGCAGCGGTTGCCGCTGGTGCTTGTGCTGCGACCACCGCAGGTGCTGCAGTCGGCTGCTCTTCCGCAACATTGGGCAACTGAGGTTGCGTCACCTTGACGTCCGGCGTTGCGGCACCTTGCGTTGCAAGGGCCGCTGGCGCGGGCGCAGCAGCAGGATCGGCGGTTCCAGCCTCCACGGCGCGCCACTTCTTGACGTTGGCGTTGTGCTCATCGAGGGTCGTGGCAAAGACATGGCCGCCCGTGCCATCAGCGACGAAATAGAGATCAAGTGTTTGGGCCGGCGCAATCACGGCCTCAAGTGAGGCCTGCCCCGGCGAAGCGATGGGACCGGGTGGCAGGCCATTGATGCGATAGGTGTTGTAGGGCGTGTCGCTGTCAATGTCGGAAAGGCTGATGGGGCGGTCCAGTTTTCCTTTTCCGCCCACAAGTCCATAAATTATGGTTGGATCTGACTGCAGGCGAATGCCCGCCTTCAGGCGGTTGATGAACACGGCAGCGACACGTGGCCGTTCCTCCGCCTTGGCAGTTTCTTTTTCAACGATTGAGGCCAGCGTCAGCAGTTGGTTTTTGTCTTTCAACACGCTGTCGGGTTTCCGCCGGTTCCAGATGTCGTCCACAAGTTTTGCCTGTGCGGCAACCATCTCGTCCAGAAGCTGCTGGCGGTTCTTGCCGCGGGCAAACAGATGGGTGTTGGCGATAACCGTTCCTTCGGGCGGAATGGCCAAAATCGCACCGGCCATGGCATCGTGGGTGCGCATGCGGGCTGCGGCCATTTCGCTGGTCCAACCTTCCGGCACGGTCAATTTGTAGGTGACAACGCGCCCCGAGGCGATGATGTTGAATACTTCCGCCATGCTGGCGGCGACCGGAAACTCATATTCGCCGGAGCGCAAATAGGCACCGCGAAAACGCTGCACCAAGCTCGCCAGTCCCATGACCATTGGACTGCTCACCACTCCCTGGTCATGCAACAGGTTGGCAACCTGAACCCGGTCCAGGCTTGCTGGAATGTTGACGATCACTGCCTGCCTGTGCGGGCCGGGCGAAGTGTAAGTGGCATAGCCCCACAGACCAAGGGCAACCGCCACCACGGACAAAACCAGGCCCAGCGCAAGAAGCCAGCCGAACACCCGCACCACGGCGGAGCCTTTGGGCTTCCGTCTGACGCTGTCAGGCAATTTGATCGGCTGTTCCCTACTCAATCCACCGGCCCTCCGACGCGATCACCAGCAAAGCAAGTTGGTGCCGGGTGCCGCGTCTTGCGTCTGCCCCGGACTCTAGCGCGCTTTCCGGCCACATGGAACCATGTGGCCGAAAAGAATTCGCGCAAAGTCAATACGTTGGAGCAAATTCTTGTCGCCAAGACGAACCGTCTTGGCGGAATTTGCTCTAGGCCGCGACTCGGCGCAAAATCAACGAGGCATTGGTGCCACCAAAACCAAATGAGTTGGACAGAACTGTGTTGACTTCCATCGCTCTTGCCACTTTCGGCACCAGATCAACCTTGGTTTCAACGCTGGGGTTGTCAAGGTTCAGCGTGGGTGGGCAAATATTGTCACGAATGGCAAGAGCGGAGAAAATGGCCTCCACCGCGCCTGCGGCCCCCAAAAGGTGTCCCACAGCCGATTTGGTGGAGGACATGGCAGTGTGGGTGGCATTGTTGCCGATCAAGCGTTCAACGGCGCGCAATTCGATTTCATCACCCAGGGGGGTCGAAGTGCCATGGGCATTGATGTAGTCAATTTCGTCCGCTGAAATGCCTGCGCGCTTCAGTGCCGCCTGCATGCAGCGGAAGGCACCATCGCCATCCGCCGACGGTGCGGTCACATGATAGGCGTCGCCCGACATGCCATAGCCGATGATCTCCGCGTAAATTCTGGCTCCGCGGACCTTGGCATGGTCGTAGTCTTCCAGCACCACAATGCCGGCGCCTTCGCCCATGACAAAGCCGTCACGGTCCTTGTCATAGGGGCGCGAGGCCTTTTGTGGCGTGTCATTGAAATTCGTGGAAAGCGCCTTGCAGGCAATGAATCCGGCTATGCCGATCCGGCAAATGGCTGATTCAGCGCCACCCGCCACCATCACATCTGCATCCCCCACGGCGATGATGCGGGCCGCATCACCAATGGCATGGGTGCCGCTGGCGCAGGCTGTGACCACGGCGTGGTTTGGCCCCTTCAACCCGAAGTTGATGGAGATGAGGCCTGATGCCAGATTGATCAGCGAACCTGGAATGAAGAAGGGCGACACACGGCGCGGACCCTTCTCCTTTTCCAAAAGCGTTGTGTCCTGAATGCCGGTGAGGCCGCCGATTCCGGAGCCCACCAAAACGCCTGCACGATACCTCTGCTCTTCGGTCTTGGCCTCGTAGCCGGAATCCTTCATGGCCTGCTTGGCGGCAATCAGGGCGAACTGGATGAAATCGTCGTAGCGGCGCTGGTCCTTGCCATCGATCCAGTCGTCGCGCTTCAGGGTGCCGTCTGTGCCGTCACCTTCCTTGACTTCGAAGGCCACGCGCGAGGCCAGATCGGAGGCATCAAACCTGGTGATCGGGCCAGCGCCGGATTCCCCGGCAAGCAACCGCTTCCAGGTGCTCTCGATCCCTGTACCCAGTGGCGAGACAATCCCAAGACCAGTGACAACCACACGCCGCATGTCAATTCCCCAATTCTTTGTGCCCTTGCGGCAACCCGACAGGAAAACGCGGGGATACAGGTTCTAAATGCCTGTCCCCGCGATTTTCAAACTGGTTGGCCCCCGCGTCGTCTGGCACGGATTTTTGGCCAAGCATCAGACTCAGGCTTGGGCCTTCTCAATGAACTTCACCGCGTCGCCGACGGTTTGGATGGTTTCGGCGGCGTCATCCGGAATTTCAATGCCGAATTCTTCCTCGAAGGCCATTACGAGTTCAACGGTGTCCAAGCTGTCGGCACCCAGATCGTCGATGAAGCTGGCTTCAGCTTTCACTTTTTCGCCGTCCACGCTGAGGTGTTCGACCACGATCTTTTTAACCCGTTCAGCGATATCGCTCATGTTCAATCGTCCTATTCTCTCTTTAACGCCCTGGCGGTCCGGACACCTCAAACGGGTCCCCCTCAAGCTGCGGGCGGTTCCTAGCATGAAACACTTGCCCGTCAAAAGGGGGAAAAAAATGATGCCAATCCAGCCTGTTGCGGGATGAATTCCGGGGCAACCGGCAAATCATGCGAAGAGTTTGCCCAATTCCGCAAACAGGAGTGCCAGGCGATCTCACTCGGCCTGTTTGTCCGCGCTCGCCGCTTGCGCACTTCAAATCAAGGAATGCAGCGTCCCATCCCGCTTTGAGGTGAGATGCGATTTGGTCGGGTGTCCGCAATTAACAGGGCATAAAGCATTTGCAGAGTTGGGCCAAGTGCGAGGCTCAAAAAGCTAAAAATTTAGCCAATCTGTTTTCATTTCCTAGGTGGTGGAGGGCTAGTTTGGGCCACGGGCACAAGAATGGGAAAAAGTGACATGATCGCATCGCGCTGCAAATTTGGCCGGGATCAAAACGGCAGCATCAGTCCTTTCTTTGCGTTGTCCATTGTGCCCCTGCTTATTGCCGCTGGTGCCGCGACAGACTACGCCCGCTACGTCAATGTGAAGACTGAACTGGAGGCCGCCCTGGACGGTGCGGCACTCGCCGCCGCACAAAGCACACTGGGCAGCGATGCTGCCCGCGAAAATGTGGGCAAAGCCTATTTTTCCGCCAATATGGCCGGTTCGGCAGTCGAAGGGGCCGAGGCCGACGTTGTCATCAGCAATGGCGGCGTCCGGGCGAGTGCCGCGGTTCAAATGCCGACCAGCTTCATGCGGCTTGCGGGCGTGAACGCGATGGAGTTGCAGGCAGCAGCCGAGGCCAACCTGCCGACGGCAGGCAATGCCGAGTTGGTTCTGGTTCTGGATTATTCCGGATCGATGAACAGCCATCAGAAGTACCAACGCATGGCCACGGCTGCGACTGACATGCTCACGTCGCTGGAAGGTGCCGCTGGCGATATCAATTTCAAAGTGGGTCTCGTGCCCTTTTCCGCCATGGTGCGCACCACAATGTCGGCAGCATACGTCAATCAAAACGCTGCCGGACCTGTGTGGACCGGCTGCACGCAAGACCGCGCGTCCCCCTACAACGTCACCGTATCGACGCCCACCGCCGATCCGGACAGCAAATGGGGCTATCAGGACAACAATGGTGAGAACCGTGGCAGCTATGGCTGCAATGCCTATGCCAGCAAAGACTTGGATATCATGCCGCTGGCATCCGACATTGACGCGGTGCGCGAACAGCTGGACGACATGCGCCCATTGGGAAATACGAACATTGCGCTCGGTGCGGAGTTCGGCTGGAACCTTCTCGATCCCGCACTGCCCTTTGACGAGGGCAAGCCCTACAGCGATGCCACCAACAAGAAATTTCTCGTCCTGCTGACGGACGGCGTTCAAACCTCAAGGGAATTTGGCGAGAACAACTCCCGCTCAGTCGGCAACGCCCAGCAAAATCTGCTGGCGCTATGCTCCGGAATGCGCAATGCCAACATCACTGTTTTCGCCATTGCCTATGACGTGACTGATCCGGACGTGACAGAATTGCTCAGGACATGTGCGCCTGGCCGCTACTATGAACCGGCGGTTGGTGCCGACAATCTCAACGCCGTGTTTTCTGAAATCACGTCGCAGATCACCGATGAAGTGGTGCGCTTGACGAAATAGTTCCTACCGCGCCAATTCCTGGCGCAGGGCGGGCTTGCCGCGCGCCAGAACATAGAAGGCGTCCGCTGCAAGTTCTTGCCACGGGCCCTGCTCGCCATCGGGCCAGAGCACGCGCACGTCCGTTGCGCCCTGCCCGCCAATTCCGAAATGCCACCAGTCAAGCGCACCACTGAGGTGGCCGCCGCCAGAGAATATTTCCCGGCGCAGCACTTTTCCGTCGCCGCGCCTCACTTCGATCCAGGCCCCTATGGCATCCCGGTTGGGACCATCCTGGTGCAGGCGGAACTGCAGCCAGTGGCCGGTTTCCGTGCTGGTATTTCTCCAGATTTCCGCATTTTCCCAGCGATTTACGACAACAAGATCAAGTTTTCCGTCAAGGTTGAAATCATTCAGCAATGCGCCCCGCGCCGTCATGGTGGATGCAACGCCCGCCGCGTCCGCCTTTTCCACAAACTTGCCGTCCGCACCCTGGATTAAAAGGTTGTTGGGGTCGGCACGGGCGAAATCCGGCATTTCCGAAACATTGCCCTTGGCAATGAACAGGTCGACCCGGCCATCGTTGTTGACGTCTTCAAATTGCGTGTGCCAGGCGGTTGAAGGCCGCAGGTCATCGCCAATGAAAGGCCGGTGCGCCGTCACGCCGCGCGCGAAGGCAATGTCCTTGAAGCCGGGCTTCGGCTTGCCTTCTGCCGGTATGGCCGCCAGCGTTTGCAGCTTGTTGTCGGCCATGCTGGTGAGGAAATATTCGGGAAAGCCGTCGTAGTCGATGTCATAGCTGGCAATGCCCATTCCCCAGATGCGCATATACCTCCAGCCTTCCTCGGGGCTGTAGAGTTTCGGCGGCTGGCCCGGCAGCACATGCCACATCTGCTCTTGCCCGCCCTCGTAGTATTGCCGGTCGTTGGATACGCGCAGGTCTGCTGTTCCCGTGCGCGCCCAGTCAGTGAACATGATTGAAAGGGGGCAATAGCTCGGTTTCAGGGCAATGGGCTTGGCAAACCCTTTGCCATCGCCTCCGGGCCGGTGCAGCCAGTTGTCAGTGCAAGAGCCCCAGGGGGAAATTTCCTCACGGCGGTCAATGTAGTTGCCGATAGCGATGGTTGGCCAATTGGCACCCTTTTCCCACGTTGCTGCAAAGGCGGTGGACCAGCCATCGCCGCCATCAAAGCCCCAGGCTTCATTGGCGCGCTCAAACCTGCAGCCACCCAAACCACGCATGACCACATTTTCTCCGGAGCGGAGAATGATGAGGTCCATGTTGCCATCAGCATCGACATCCAGGGGATAGGCTCCCAGAACGCGGTCGAGCTCAAGCCCGACATGCGCGGCTTCAAACTTCAGCGCGCCGCCCTGCGTGCTCCTGTTGCGGTAGAAAGTGGCCTTGCCCTCGCCGCCCGCGAGAAGCAGCTCGGAAAAACCGTCAGCATCGCAGTCGAATGCAGAGGCGCCACCGCCCACCATGAATTCATAGTCACCGGAAAAGACACTGGCGATGCCAGACGATTTACTTTCGTCGGCGAAGGACAGCGTGGGTTCGGCGGAGGCCGGTCCAATGAGAAAGACAGTGGCGACAAGCAATGCAAGGGACCTCATCAGTCGCTGTGCGACAGCTTCTCCAAAGGGGAAGCGACGACTGAGTCCCTTCTCCTTTGGAGAAGGTGGATCGCGCTGAAAGCGCGAGACGGATGAGGTCACTTTCGCAACAATAGCAACAATCGACATCATCACACTCTCGTCGTCAACATGTTGACAAACTGGCCCACGCATTTGCCTTGCTCCAGCCCCCGCTCGATTGCGGCACGGAAGTGAATGCCGCCATAGAGGCGTGAAGCGGCTGCCTCTTCCGCTGCCGCCCAAAAACTCGGAAAGTTGCGTGGTTTCAAACCATCCCTTTGGTGCGTGGCATCGGTGAAGGCGAAGTTCCCGCCAAAATCCTGGGCCAACACAACCGCCGCAGCGGCCGATTGCGTGGAATGGCCGCTTGGATATTCCGGAAATGGCGGCGTGATCAGAACCGGCTCCCAGGTTTTGGCGATAACCCGCTTGATGTAGGTTACCGGTCGCAGCAAGTCGAATTGATACTTGCTGTTCCAGCAGGCCACGAAGCTGTCGGAAAGAGCCATTCCAAGGCGCGCCAGAACCTCAACGCTCTTTTCCAGCGGCGTTTTTTCGCGCTCGAAAATCTGCATGGCAATCCACAACCAATGGCCAGGCGGCGTCGGCGACAGCATGGGGTCATCGGACCAGAAACGGGCAATGGCCCGCTGCTCTGGCGTCAGGTTCTTCACAGTCTCATAGACTTCCTGTGCCTCCTTGTGGAAGGCCGACCCCGGAACTTCGCTGTATTCAGGTGGAGGCGGCAGGGGGCAAGCACCGCCGTCAGGCATGGCAAAAGTCCGGTTTTTTCCCCATTCCGGCAGCAGCGGTGTCTGCTGCCACGGTATGGTGCTGGTGGGTACCCAATGGGCCGGGCCTTTCTGCAAGGCGTATTGCAACGGAAACCCAAGGTTCTCGACCACGGCACCGCCATCGTCTTTGGACCAGACATGGACATGTTCCGCCACCGCCTTGCCATGGGCCGTGCTGCGCAGCCAAACATCTTCCGCAAGTCCCGGCCTCACACTTTCCTGCAGCTTTTTTTCCAGCGCTTTCATGGCGCGCTGGCCGGTGGGGCCCGTATTCGAATAATAGGCATGCACCGCAAAAACCATGGCGGCATGGACGATTGCCGCCTCGCTGAACGTGGCCCCCGGTTCCCGCCGGGGCAACGGATTCAGGCCCTTCATCTGACCAGCCAATGAATGCAGTGTGCTTGACCCGCTGGCAACGGCCTCAAAAGCCGTGATGCCGAGATAGGCAAAGGCCCGGCTGGCCACGGGCGGCGAATAGGTTGGCGTGTGGCGCACCAGTTCCAGCAACAAGCTGTACCATGACCGCAGGATCGTTTCCGGCGCTGCGGCCCGGGCGGCTGGAACATACGGAACGACCGCAGCCACCAGAGCCACGGTCGCGTTCAGAACAAGGGAACGGCGGGATATCATCACCTTGGCAATCTGGCATCCCCTATTTAATTCGACAATAGAAAAATATCAGGATTGGCAGGGTGGTCAGCGCGTGATGACGGCTTCGAGATATTCGCTCGACGATTGCGGAAATGGAAAATCTGCCGTGTGGCGCTAAGACGCCGGCGCGGAAACAGATCGGCAAGGCGTTTGACACGTGTCAGATCATCGCCATCCCGCCGTTGACGTGCAGCGTCTGGCCTGTGACATAGCCAGCCTCTTCCGATGCCAAGTACAGAACCGCCGCCGCAATATCATCAGACGATCCCATGCGACCTGCGGGAATCCGGCCCAGGATGGCTTCCTTCTGCTTCTCGTTCAGGGCCTCGGTCATCGCCGTCGCAATGAAGCCCGGTGCCACGCAATTCACCGTCACGTTGCGGCTTGCCAGTTCCTGGGCCAGCGACTTTGAGAGGCCGATCAGCCCGGCCTTGGAGGCGACATAGTTGGCCTGGCCGGGATTGCCCGTGACGCCGACGACCGAGGTAATCGAAACAATGCGGCCCCAGCGCTTTTTCATCATCAGTTTCATGGCGGCCCGCGCCAGCCGGAATGCGGATGTGAGGTTTACGTCCAGCACCGCCTGCCAGTCCTCGTCCTTCATGCGCATGGCAAGGCCATCCCTTGTGATGCCGGCGTTGTTGACAAGAATATCAAGCCCACCCATGGCGGCTGCGGCGGCGGGAACGAGTTTTTCAACATCTTCCGGGTTCGCCAGATTGCAGGGTGTCACATGCACACGCTCCCCACCCAGCGCTGCTTTCAGCTCTTCCAGAACATGGGCGCGGGTTCCGGAAATGGCGATTGTGGCACCCGCTCCGTGCAGCGCCGTGGCGACGGCAGCGCCAATGCCGCCGGAAGCGCCAGTCACAAGTGCGGTCTTGCCTGTCAGTGAAAACATGGGTCAGCCTTTCAGCAGCGCGAGGGCCGCAGCAAAATCATCCGGTGTGCCAATGGCTACGGCCTGCGCGTTGGGGGCGTTTTTCCTGGCAAGGCCGGTCAGCACCCTGCCCGCCCCCAGTTCCATAAACACTGTGACGCCCCTTGCTGCCATGTGGGCCACGCATTCGCGCCAGCGCACCGTGCAGGTCACCTGCTCCACCAGGGCTGCACGGATATTTGCCGGGTCGGTCAGTGGTGCCGCCTTCACATTCGCAATCACCGGCACGGATGGCGCGTTCATGCTGACCTTGGCCAGGGCCTCCGCCATGGCGGCGGCTGCAGGAAGCATCAGTGCGCAATGGAAGGGTGCTGAGACAGGCAGCATGATGGCGCGCTTGGCCCCCTTGGCCTTGGCGATTTCGGCGGCGCGCTCGACGGCTGCCTTGTGGCCGGAGATCACCACCTGGCCGTCGCTGTTGTCGTTTGCGGCCTGGCAGACTTCGCCTTGCGCGGCCTCGGCCGCTGCTGCCGCAGCCGCAGCGAAATCAAGCCCAAGGACCGCCGCCATGGCGCCCGTGCCGACAGGCGTTGCGGCCTGCATGGCTTTCCCCCTGATTTTCAGGAGCCGCGCAGCATCGTCCAGCGAGAATGTGCCCGCTGCCGCCAGCGCCGAATATTCGCCCAGCGAATGGCCAGCGACACAGGAAGCCCCGCCCGCAATGGTGATGCCATACTCGGCCTCGAGCACACGCACCACTGCCATGCTGACGGCCATCAGCGCGGGTTGGGCATTTTCAGTGAGCGTGAGTTCCGCCTCCGGCCCCTCCCACATGAGGTGCGACAGGTTTTGCGACAGGGCTTCATCAACTTCGGAAAAAACCATGCGGGCAGCGGAGAATTTTTCCGCAAGCGCCTTGCCCATGCCAACGGCCTGGCTGCCCTGCCCGGGAAACACGAATGCGACGCTCATGCCTTGCCGCCACTGTTCTTCACCATCATGTCAATGAGGCGCGGCACAAAGCGCTCGCCGTAACCCAATGTTTCGGCCAGCACGTAGGTCTGGTGGATGGTTTCGGCAATGGGAGAGGCAACAGGCATGTTCTCCGTCATGTTGGTGTAGTAGCGCAAGTCCTTGCGGGCGTTGCAGATGGCAAATTTCGCATGGCTGTCATCATCATGCAGCGGCACATTGATCAGGCGCCCAAACATCACCGATGCGGCACCGCCACCCATGATCACATCGCGCAGCGCCTCCATGTTGATCCCGGCTTTTGCGGCAACCGCAATGGCTTCCGAGGCGATCGCGGCATGGCCAAGCGAGAGAAAGTTGTTGATGAGTTTCACCTGGTGGGCGCTGCCGACGGCACCACAGTGCACAATGAGATCGGAAAAGGTGTTGAGAACCGGACGGATCTCGTCGATCACCTTTGGATCTCCACCCACCATCAGGCCAAGTTTGCCCGCTTCGGCTTCCTTGGGTGTTCGTGTCATGGGTGTATCGACGAAGGTCAGGCCGCGTGCGGCACAGTCCCCTGCGATTTTCCGGGTTGAATCGGGAATGGCAGTGGAACAATCAGCGATGATCAGGCCCTTTTTGCCCGATTCAAGGATGCCATTGGCGCCATAGACCGCCTCTTCCACCTGGGGCGTGCCTGTCACACAGAGGATGACGAGATCGGCGGACGCCACGACCTCGGCAGGTGACCCCGCTTCAATCGCACCGCGTTTGACCAGGTCATCCACAGGCCCCCGGTTGCGGTGCGCCATCACCGTGAGTGCAAACCCCTTTTCCACAATGTTCTTGCCAATGCCATGACCCATGAGGCCAACGCCAATCAGTCCCACAGTCTTGATGGTCATGCTTTGTCTCCATTCAGCACCCCCGTTGTGGCATGCAATTTCGGCAGCAGCAACGCAGTCTGCGGGCACCTGAACACAACCCGCAGTTATCGCACGCCCTCGCGGCAGTGCCGCAATACCACGCCCTCGCGGCAGTGCCGCAATACATTGTGAGTTGCGCGTCGGTAGTCCTTGCATCATCATCCAAATCAGGGCAATCATGGGGTGACGGCGATCAACCTATGCATGGGGCAATTATGCACGGGACAGGACGCACAAAGATTTCAATGAAAACGGTCATGCTGGCGCTCGTTGCGGCCGCAATCCTTGGCGGCTGCAGCACTGGCCGCAATTCCATCAGCTACATTCTCGAGCAGGAAAAGGCCCAGCTCCGGAAATCGCTGGCCCGCCAGATTGGTGCAAGTCCGCAGGAATTGCAGCGGGCCTTCGATACGTCGCGGAAAAGCGAAGAACTGACGGCGAAAGAAATCAGCAACCGGGTCGTGGCCCGCATGGGCCGGTCCAGCGACAAGGCCATGTCCAGGCACCTTGAGAGTGTTGTTGCGAGGCTCGCCAAGCCGCTCAACACCCAAGACATCAACTACAAACTGATCCTGGTGAAGGACCAGCAGATCAATGCGTTCACGCCGGGCGGCGGCATCATTGTGGTGCAGGAAGGACTGCTCTTGTACTGCGACACTGAAGGACAGGTGGCTGCCGTTCTTGCCCATGAGATGGCCCACATCATTCGCAGGCATCCTTTGCGGCAGCGGCAATATTCGCTTGTGCGCAAGGCCGGAAAATCACTGACTGATGCGGTGACACCCACAAGCCTGCAGGGCAGCGTCGGCAAGGCCTTGCGCCTTGGCGGCGGTGCGCCCATCAACGCCGCAATCCGCGCCCAGGAAAAAGAAGCTGACAGCATCGCCATCGATATTCTCGTGGCAGCAGGCTATGACCCCCGGGAAATGGTGAATGTGCAGCGGGTGTTCCGGCAGTTTGCACCACAATCCTCGCGGCTTGCCAACCTGATATCCGGCAGCCACCCCTTGAGCATGGACCGGGAAGCGGCGGCGCAGAAGAAAATCGCCGGCACCTATCCGGAAGTGGGCGGCGATGTGACAACACCCGCGTTTGAAAAGCTGATCCGCAAATATCACGAGCGCCGCATGAAAACGCTGGCGTCGAAAATGTAGCTTAGATCAGCATGACTTTTGGTGGGCCCACCCCAAGTCACAAAAGCTGATCGCAATCAATATACTGGTGCGTAATCTGATCGCCAAGGTGAGTCCACCTTGGCGCATTACGCACTAGGGCACCGGCGCCCACTGCACCTGATCAATGCGGGTGGCACCCGTTGCCAGCATGATGAGGCGGTCGAGGCCAAGTGCCACGCCGGACGCGGGCGGCATCAGGGCGAGGGCTGCAAGAAGGTCTTCATCGATCGGGTAGCGTTCAGCGTGGATACGCTCCTTGATGTCCATTTCCGCGACAAAGCGGCGGCGCTGTTCTTTGGCATCGGTCAATTCACCAAAGCCATTGGCCAGCTCAACACCGCAGGCATAGATCTCAAAGCGTTCGGCAACGCGGGGCTCATGGGCGCAGGTGCGGGCGAGTGCTGCCTCGCAGGCCGGATATTCGTAAAGCACCGTTGGCCGGCCTTGGCCCACGTGGGGTTCCACCAACTCCACCAGAATGCGGCTGAAAATGTCGGACCAGGATTCGCCCACACCAAAGGCCACAGGTGAAATATCCGCCAGCGCCTCCCGGTTCGGCGCACCATCTGCCGAGAGCGTTGCCAGAAAGTCTATGCCTGCCCATTGCATGAAGGCCGCCTGCACCGTCAGCCACTGCGCTTCGCCATGAACGTCGCAGTGACAATCCCGCCAATGCCATACGCTGCGCCCCGCCACGTCGGCCGCAAGCCGCAAGATCGCCAGCGTATCGTCGATCACGATGCGGTAATCCTCGCGGGTGCGATACCATTCCAGCATGGTGAATTCAGGGGCATGGGTCGGCGTGCGTTCGCGGTTGCGGAACACATGGGCCATCGAAAATATCCGCGTCTCGCCAGCCGCCAGCAATTTCTTGCAGGCAAATTCCGGCGAGGTGTGCAGAAAGCGCCGCGCGCACGAACCATCGGCATTGATGAGCTGCGTTTCAAAGGCGTGGAGGTGGGCTTCGTTGCCGGGTGAAACAACCAGTGCCGGCACATCCACTTCAACAAAGTCACGCGCCCCGAACCACTGGCGAAGTTCCGCGACAATGCGGTTTCTGGCCACAAGAATGGGTCGCCTGTCCTGGTGGCGCGAGGCTGAGAACCACGGTGAATCAAGGGTCAAAGTGCATGTCCTGCAGGGGTTGGCTTTCGGCAACTGCCCTGCTAATAGGCGCGCAACCCAACCCCCGCAATTCCAAATCAAGAGAGAAGAACCGTGGTCAAAGTCATCGCCAGCGGCGTGCGCAAAGGCAACGTCATCGAACACGAGGACGGCAAGCTTTATGTGGTGCTCAAGGCCGAAAGCATGCACCCCGGCAAGGGAACGCCCACCACCACCATCGACATGCGGCGCATTTCGGACGGTGTCAAAACCGTGGTGCGCTACAAGACAACGGATTCAATGGAGCGCGCCTTCGTTGAAACCGTCACCCACTCCTATCTCTACAAGGACGGCGACAACTACGTGTTCATGAACCCCACAAGCTACGAGCAGATCAATGTGCCTGCCGACATGCTGGGCGACGCGGCCGCCTTCCTGCAGGAAGGCATGGAATGCCAGGTGGCGCTGTTCAACGAAGTGCCGATTTCCATTGAAATCCAGCAGCGTGTGACACTTGAAATCACCGACACTGAACCGGCGATCAAGAACCAGACCGCCTCGTCATCGTTCAAGCCTGCGGTTCTTTCCAATGGCGTGCGCACCATGGTTCCACCGCACATCACATCGGGCACGCGCATTGTGGTGGACACCTCCGACAGTTCCTATGTCGAACGCGCGAAGGATTAGAAGGTCGGACCAACCCCCTCCCCCCTTCGGGGACCTCCCCCAGCAAAGCTGGGTGGAGGGCGTAAGACACGCTCCTCCCAACTTGTTGGGGGAGCTGTCGCGCAGCGACTGAGGGGGTGGCACTACCTCGCAAACACACCCACCATTTCGACATGGGCCGTCCACTTGAACTGATCCACCGGCGTCACCGATTTCAAGACAAGGCCGCCATCCGCCAGCAGGCGCGCATCGCGGGTAAAGCTCTGCACGTCGCATGACACGTAGGTCACCGCATTGATGGCTGACTTGGCGAGTTGCCTCGCCTGGGACTCTGCCCCGGCGCGCGGCGGATCAAGAACCACCCAATCATGATCCTTCAGTTCCGTCGCGGTCAGCGGTGCCGCAAACAGGTTGCGGACGTTGGCGGCAACGGGCTTCAACCCTTGGGTGGCGCGGGCCGCTTTTTGCAGTGAGGCGATTGCGGGCTTGTCGGAATCAATGGCCGTCACCGGCAGGTGTTCGGCCAGCCGCAGGCTGAATGTGCCAACACCAGAAAACAGGTCTGCCACATGGCGCGCCTTGCGCGGCCTGGATGCGAGGACGAGGTGCCACAGTTCATTCTCGCCCGCCGCCGTTGACTGCAGGAAGGATTGCACCGGCAACGGCACATGTGCCGCACCCATCTGCACCACCGGCTGCTCGCGCATGGCGACGGTCTCGCCATTGACGCTGAGCCGCAGCAGGCCGAACTCATTCAGGACAGTGGAAAGTGCGGCAAAGCGTTTGGCAACGGCGCTGCGCTCGGCCCTGACCGCCACGTCAATGCCGTTGGCCGCTGCGGTGAGCGCCACATCGCAATTGCCGAGGCTGGGACCAAAGGCGGTGGCGATCTCCGCTGCCCGCGATAACGAGGCAACCAGCACCGGGCAGGCGTTGATGGCGCAGAGATCATGGGACTTCTGCTCCATGAAGCCCGCACGCCACACGCCCTCCAGCAACCGGACGTGCAGTGACACCCGTCTGCGGCCTGCGCCATGGGCATCAATGAGATTCTTGACCTCCGCCGCAAGGCCCTGCTGCGCCAGCGCCGCCACAACGAGTCCGCGCTTCCAGACGCGGTAGGGTTCTTCACGCCAATGCTGGAACTTGCAGCCGCCGCACAGGTCATAGTGGGGGCAGAACGGCGTGACGCGGTCGGGAGATGATGTCAGGACCGTGCGCAGCTTGCCCGCCTCGATGTCCAGCACTTCTCCCGGCAGGACCTTTGGCACATGGATCAGGCCTCCGGCAGTCTCGGCAACGCCATCTCCCTTCTGTGCCAACCGCGAAACCACAATTCTTGTCATGCGGGCCGCGTCATTTGGGATAGAGCACCACCAGCGCTTCGCCGCTGACAAGGCCCATGGCGGCGCGGCCACCGAGGCATTCATTGGAAAGCGTAAATGTCGAACCACGCGCCACATCATGTTCGGTGAGCGGCCAACGCACACCGGTGATGGTGAGGCCCTTCACATTGGTCAGTGGAATGAGGGAGAGGCGCGTGCCAGGGGCCAGGTCCACGAACAAGAGCAGTTGTGTCAGCGCATGCACTTCTTCCGCACCGCTCGTCAGGATCGTGGCAATGCCGCGCTTTGCAAGTTCCATCAGCATCAGGCCATGGGCCAAAGCATGGTCAAATTGGCCGCCAAGCCCGCCGACCAGCAGCAGCTCCGAGGCGCCACGCTTCAGGGCCTCAGTGATGGCCAGTTCGCCGTCAGTCTTGTCCTTTGCGGCAGGAAACACGAGGCGCGGAACATGGGCAAAGGCCTGCTCAAGCTCTGTGCCTGCGGAATCAAAATCCCCGACCCAAAGTTCAGGCGCGAGGCCCAGGGCCGTGGCGTGGGCGATGCCACTGTCTGCGGCGATGACACGGCTGCTCACCACCTGCTTTCGCAGGCGTTCCGTTGGCGTGAGATCGCCACCCAGAAGGATCGTGAATTTGCTCATGCCAGCCATTTAGCGCGCTTCCCGGCAAGCTGGAACGGCTTGTCGAAAAGGAATCGCGCCACTTCAGAATGTTGGTGCATATCCTTACCGGCGACCTGATTCCATGTCGCCGGGATATGCACTAACAGGTCCGCCTTGCCAGCGCGAGTGTGCTGGCCTATGTCCCATGACTGCTCTCAACGGGGTGCGCGACCGCAAGGCCACGCTGAGAGGCCGCAAGGCCAACCCGCTGAACCTGATCTGGATCATGCCAGCGTAGGGATTGCGAGCGGGTCCGGCTTCATTGCCCCCTCCTCCATGTCTCGATCTCTGGCGAATGGAGGACCTATGAAAAGATTTATCCTTTCGCTCGCCGCGTTGCTTGCCTTCGCATCCGTTGCCGGGGCCAAAGACACGCTCACCATCTACACCTATGAGAGCTTTGTCTCCGAGTGGGGGCCGGGACCGGCGGTCAAGGCCAATTTCGAAAAATCATGCGGCTGCGCGATCGAATGGGTGGCCCTTGCAGATGGCGTGGCCATGCTCAACCGCCTCAAGCTGGAGGGTGAAGCAACACGTGCCGATGTGGTGCTGGGGCTTGACACCAATCTCACGGACGAGGCGCGGGGGCTCGGCCTTTTCGCACCCCATGGTGCCGACACGTCGCGCAGCACCGTGCCATGGGGATGGTCGGACGACATTTTCGCGCCCTTTGACTATGGCCATTTCGCCATCGTCTATGACGCTGAGAAAATGCCCGTGCCGCCCTCCTCGCTTGAGGACCTGGTGAATGGCGACCCGGCCCAGAAGATCATTTTGCAGGACCCCCGCTCGTCGACGCCGGGCCTTGGATTTCTGCTGTGGATGAAAACCGTTTATGGCGACAAGGCCGCAGACGCCTGGAAAAAACTGAAGCCCCGCATCCTTACCACAACACCGGGCTGGTCGGAGGCCTATGGCCTGTTCACCAAGGGCGAGGCACCCATGGTGTTTTCCTATGTCACGTCTCCCGCCTATCATATGGAAGTCGAGAAAACCGAACGCTACAAGGCGGCGGTGTTTTCAGAAGGCCACTACCTGCAAATCGAGGTGGCCGGTGCCGTGGCTGGATCCCCACAACTGGCGCTGGCGCAATCATTCCTCGCCTTCATGCTCACGCCCGGCTTTCAGGATGAGATTCCCGCCACCAACTGGATGTTGCCCGCAGGCGAAACGTCAAGGCCGCTTCCCGCCGCCTTCGGAAAAATCGTGACCCCTAAAAAAACACTGCTGTTCTCGCCCGCCGAGGTCAACGCCAGCAGGCGGCGCTGGATTGACGAATGGCTGAACGCGGTCAGCGGCTGACGTGCAGTGCTGATGTTTCCCGCCCTGCGCATGGATTGGCGCTATGCAGCTCCCGCGCTCGTGGCTGCCCTGGTGGCCGCGGGCCTGGTGCCGCTCGTGCACTTCGCCGTGGCCCAGGGCGGTGGCTTTGCGCTTGACGCCTATGCCTGGCGCGTTCTCGCCTTCACCCTGTGGCAGGCCAGCCTTTCGACGGCACTTTCGGTCGGGCTGGCCATTCCCGCCGCACGCGCCTTGGCTTCACGAAAATTTGCCGGTCGCTCGTTGTTGCTGGGATTGCTGGTGGTGCCACAGGCGCTTCCCGCCATCGTTGTGGTTCTGGCGCTGGTGCAAGTTTATGGGCGCGCCGGATGGTTGGGCGGAGTGATTGATCTCTACGGCCTTGCGGGCATCCTGCTCGCCCATGTGTTTTTCAACCTGCCGCTGGCGACCCGCTTTTTTCTCACCGCCCTGGAGAATGTGCGTCCGGAAAACCAGTGGCTCGCGGAACAGTTGGGCTTTGATGCGAGGGCGCGCTGGCGTCATGTGGAGTGGCCCCGGCTGCGGCCTGTGCTGCCGGGTGTTGCGGCACTCATCTTTCTTCTCTGTGCCGCAAGCTTTGTGGTGGTGCTGACATTTGGTGGGCCATCCGCCACCACGTTGGAGGTGGCGATCTACCAGGCGCTGCGTTTTGACTTTGATGTGTCGCGGGCCGTGACGCTATCGATGCTGCAAATGATGCTGTGCGTCGTGCTCCTAGCATCGGCGGGCCGGATGATGGCAGCGCTGCCCGCAACGCCCCGCCTGCGGGTCCGGCAGGCTGAATTTCGTATTCCTTCCGGGAGCAGTCGCTGGGACAGTCTGGCGGTGATTGGTCTTTTGCTCCTGCTGCTGCCCCCTCTTGCGGCGTTGCTTGTGTCAGGGCTCGGCCAATTTTCCGTGCGGGCAGCACTCGTGCAAGCGGCACTGACGAGTTGCTCCATTGCCATCTTGAGCGCCAGTCTTGCCCTGGTGCTTGCCTGGCCGCTGTCTTCCTTGCAGGCACGGGCAACACGTGCGCGGGGCCTTTTTGCGGCCATCGCCCTCTTGGGTCTCATCGTGCCGCCTGCGGTACTCGCCACCGGCTGGTTCGTTCTGGCGCGTAGCATGGGGCCCTCATTGACTTTAAGCATTGTCTCCATTTCGACCCTTAACGCGCTGATGGCCTTGCCTTTTTGCGTCACGATTTTGGCCAATGCCATGGCCGAAACTGTTGTGAGGCATGATTCCTTGTGCGGCCAGTTGGGCATCAGCGGGTTCGCCCGCCTGCGCATCATTGATGGTCCGGCGCTTCGCCGTCCGCTTGCCCAGGCTTTTCTCATGGCCTTTGTCATTTCCTTCGGCGACCTTACGGCGGTGTTGCTGCTGGGGTCACAGGGGCTGGTGACGCTGCCCGCGCTTGTTGCGGCCGAGATGGGCAATTATCGCAGCGCTGCCGCCCAAGGCACGGCCCTGCTTTTGGCTGCCTTGTGCCTCGCCGGAAGCCTCATTGCCAATCATCTGGGCCAACCATCTGGGGAAACATGATGATTGAGATCATCGAGGGCCGCTACGACATTCCGGATTTCCATTTGGAGATCGAGCTTGCAATTGCCCTTGGGCGGCGCGTTGCGGTGCTGGGGCCGAGTGGCGCTGGCAAGTCGACACTTCTCAATATCATTGCCGGGTTTGACAGGTTGACAGCGGGCCGGTTGATCGTTGACGGCAGAAATATGGAAACGGTTGCGGCGGCGGAACGCCCGGTGAGCATGGTCTTTCAGGACCACAACGCCTTTGCCCATCTGGATGCCTGGTCGAATGTGGCGTTGGGCCTTTCGCCCTCCCTGAAACTGGATGACGGCATGAAACGCCGTATTGACAGGGCGCTGGAGGAAGTTGGGATCAGCCACCTCGCAAAGCGCTTGCCCGGCGACATGTCTGGCGGTGAGCGCCAGCGCATTGCCATTGCCCGGGTGCTGGTGCGCGAGCGGCCCGTTCTTTTGCTTGACGAGGCATTCGCGGCGCTGGGTCCGGCGCTGCGCAAAGACATGCTGGGCCAGGTTCACGCTCTTCATGCTGCGCATGGCCTGACGACGCTCATGGTGACCCATCAGCCGGAGGATGCGCGCCTCTTTGCCGATCAGGTGGTGTTTGTTTCAGATGGCCTTGTGCATGCGGCGCTGCCCGTTGACGCGTTTTTCAATTCACGCGATACGGCGATCCGGAATTATCTGGGATAGGGTGCTGTTCTACCAGCCCGAGCCGCCACCCCCGCCACCACC
>JANPDD010000244.1:0-5535 GCA_031431295.1 Hyphomicrobiales bacterium
CTGGATTTGATCCAGGAAGGCAACATCGGGTTGATGAAGGCCGTCGACAAGTTCGAGTATCGCCGCGGCTACAAGTTCTCGACCTATGCGACCTGGTGGATCAGGCAGGCGATCACACGCTCGATTGCCGACCAAGCCCGCACCATCCGCATTCCCGTGCACATGATCGAGACGATCAACAAGATCGTGCGCACCTCGCGCCAGATGATGCATGAAATCGGCCGGGAGCCCACGCCGGAAGAACTGGCGGAGAAGCTCTCCATGCCCTTGGAAAAGGTGCGCAAGGTGATGAAAATCGCCAAGGAGCCGATCAGCCTTGAAACCCCGGTGGGCGATGAGGAAGACTCGCATCTTGGCGACTTCATCGAGGACAAGGGTGCCATTCTTCCCATCGACGCCGCCATCCAGGCAAACCTGCGCGAGACGACAACGCGGGTTCTGGCCTCATTGACGCCACGCGAAGAACGCGTACTGCGCATGCGCTTTGGCATCGGCATGAACACCGATCACACACTGGAGGAAGTCGGCCAACAGTTCTCAGTGACGCGCGAACGCATCAGGCAGATCGAAGCGAAGGCGCTGCGGAAGCTGAAGCATCCGTCACGGAGCAGGAAGCTCAGGAGCTTTTTGGATAATTGAGAACCTTGAACGTGGGTCATTGCGGGAGTAAGATGTCTGCATGGCAAAACCCCTGATTTTCTCGATTTCTGCGGCGTGGGACGAGGAAGCCTCCGTCTGGAGCGGGCATTGCGATGCAATTCCGGCGGCGGCAGATGCACCTTCGCTTGATCAACTTCTTTCCAAGATATCTGTCATGGCACTCGATTTGTTGCCGGACAATCATCCGGGCGTTGAACCTTCATCGGTCTATTTGCAGATCATGGCTTTGCGTGAAGCGGCGGCGGAGTAAGGCGAAGGCGCTGCGGAAACTCAAGCATCCGTCACGGAGCAGGAAGCTCAGAAGCTTTCTGGATAGTTGATGGCAAGAATGGTATCTGATGTTTCCATTTGTGCGAAATCAACGATACTCACTCGGCGAATTGCGAAAATTCGAAAAAGCACTGTTGGCCAAGCGACAGGTAGACAAGAAGCTAAGCGACGCGTTGCGCGGACCCCTCAGACATTGCGAACGTGGCACATTTAAAAACGCATTCATAACACCAACAACAATGCAGCCGAATGAATCTGATGACCGTTGCCCAGAAGCCACACATGCTGCTACCTTGGGCGAATGCTGGGATGGTTCAAGAAGCGGAAGCCGCAAGAGCTTCCACCGGAATTGAAGGCGTTCTCCGAACGCTTTTTCGGTCCGCAGGCGCAAGCCGTCGCCATCACTGAATGCGTCCGCGAGTATGTTGATGCCGTGCAGGCTGGAAAGGTGAAGTACCCTGCCCACCGCCGCCAAGGTGCCAGTGTCATCGACCTTTGGAATGACGTTCGGCTCGAAGCCTTCCACAAGATTTTCAACTTTGGGAAGGCTGACCTCATGTTGCTTGCCGACATGCGGCAACAGTTGGCCCTTTTGAGCAACTTCCTCGATGAGCGCCCGCACTTTGAAATGCCGCAGCCGCGTGGTGAGCTAATCGCTGACACGCTGCAAGGTGTTTGGCAGGTTTACATTTACCTCAGCACCGTGGGCAGCGAGTTGGCAGACAATGCAACGGACAATCATGTGCTCAAGTTGCGCGGGCGGGACATTCTGTCTGACTTCACCGAGAAGGCCACGGCGCTGCGCACGCAATGGCAAGCATTCGACCGTGCCGTCAAAGGTAAAGGCGAAGCGCTGCCCGATATGCCCGAGACAATCATCGCCGTCCTCTGGGCAGACGTGACCGCCAAGACCAAGTCGATTGCAATGTCAAAGGTGTTCGGCCCGATGCACGAGAGCGGCACTCGGTTCATGCTAAGCCTTGTGGCCAAAGAGGGCACCGAGGAGGAAGTGGCTGAAGTGCGGGCCGCCAAAGAGCCGGAAGATATTCGCGCTGGTAGCTGACCCCGCGCCGGGACGAAACAGGCGGATTGAAAACACGGCATTTCGCCGCTGGCGGAAAATGACACGGCTGCCGCTTATGCCACAGTCTCCAGAATGTGTTTTTTCACCAGGCCCGCGGTTTTCGCGTCAATGCGGCCAGCCACGCGCACGACGCGGGAGGTCTCGATGGTGGCGAGTTTGGCGGTGCGGATTGTCGAGGCTGCTGTCAGCCCGGACTTGGCACCGGCGGGGATGGCAATGTCGCCATTCCATCCGCCTTTCACCGTGCTGGTGATCATGGCCACCCAGAGCAATCCGGTGTCACTGTTGAAACGGTCCGACGACACTACAAGGGCGGGGCGGCGTTTTTCGGCGAACCTGTCGGCGTAGGGGAAGGGTACCACCACCACATCCCGGCGTTTGGGTGTTGCCTCAGAGGTCGCCATAGGCCTTCTCATCTGCCGCGCCGGACCATTCACTGAAGACTGCAAAAGGATCATCGTCCGTGGCTGCGGCCTTTTCGATCACAACACCTTGCGCGGTCACGGCATAACGCAGGCTGTCACCCGGCTTCAGACCCAGCTTTTCGCGCACTTCGCGCGGAATGACGGTTTGGCTCTTTGAGGTGATTTTCGAGAACACGATGCCCATCTGGGTAAGATGTCTTACCGTCTTACTTCTGTCAAGTGGTGGCGGGTGGGTGATGGGTCACGCCGCCTTCCCGTTCCCCCGCATGCCAAACACCGCCAGCGCTGTTCCGGCCAATGACGTCACGCCCACGACGATGTAGGCCCAAAAGACGATGGCCTCGGCCCAGGGCGGCCCGGTTGTGCCTGCGCCGGCGACAATGGTGAGGCGGCTGGCCCCGGTGAAGCCCGCCAGCATGGTTGCGGCCCAGTTGCCATAGGCGGCGATGAACCAGAGCCAATGCACCGCACCTGCTTGCGAAGCGGAAAGCGTCATGTGTGGCCGGGCAAGGCCGAGCGCGATCAGGATCAGCCCGCCCATTAGGCCCAGGGTGTGGGCTCCGATGCCCAAGCGGTAGTTCACCATCAGCGGACAGAAGACGCCACCCACGAGCCCCAGCAGAATGAGCACAAAGCCGTGGCGGACAATTTCGCGCGCACCACCCCTCACCGCAATATCCTCCGCCAGTCGCCGCGGATCATGTCGAGGCCAATCAGGAAAATGGCGGCCAGCACGACGACAAGCACATAGAGCAGCGGATTGCCCGCATCGAGTTGTGCGGGAAAGCGCCACACTTCAATGGCAAGTGCCGGCAGCAGGAAGACAAAGAAGGGCGAGATGAGGCGGGCGCGGGTGCGGTCGTTTTCCCGTGCCGCCAGCAGCAGCAGCATGCCGGTGGCCAATACCCAGCCTGAAAGTGCACGCGCCGTCAGCGGCGTCAGCGCAATCGGCATCGCGGCGATGGCCGCTGCCGGAACAAGGAAAGCCAGTGCGGCACAGGCGCAGAGCAGCGCGCCCAAGCCTTGCATCAGCAGGCGCTGGTTGGCGGGGAAGGGCTGGTCACCGGGTTGGGGAATGGCTGCGGCGCGCTTTTCATGCCACCAATAGAAAAAAATGAACAGCGGCGGCGGCAGCAGATAGCTCACAAACCACACGTTGAAGGGTGTCGTACCAACCGCGAACTTGTCCCAGTGCAGGAAGGTGGAGGCGAGTTCCACGCTGCTGAACAGGATCGAAGCCGGAACAAAAACCCGGATGTTGTCCCAGTGCCGGGCGAACAGGGCGAGCACAAAAAACGTTGCGGCGGCGAAGTAATAGCCGCCCAGCACGGCGGCGGTTGTCTCGGCCTGGATGTTCCAGGAAAAATGCTGCGCGGTGTTCTGTGGCGTCAGCGAAATGGTCAGGATGGAGAGTACGCCGAAGACCACTTCAACGAAGATCCAGATGCGCAGCGGCAGGCTCACGGGAAGGAGTTTTCCGGTTTCGGCGGATGGCGTTGTCATCTTCGTCTCTCCTTGCGCGGTGGCCAGAGTGTTTCAAGTGCGGCGGCCAGAAGCCCGGCCCCGCCCAGCACCAGATGAAATGGATGATCGAAAATCTGCAAGGCCAGCCCGAAACCCTGTCCTGTTCCCCAACCCAGAAGTGCAAGGGCGGTGTAGAACGCGCCAAAGCAAAGTGCGAACCAGAACGCGCGCGCCCCTGTTCGCAAGGCCCACAGCCCGGCCAGGCCTGAAATGATGTGCAGCAGCGAATGGATGGGTATCATCTTGGTCTGCTCAAGCAATGCGGGCATGGCCTGGTCGACGGCGGGGACCAGCCGTGCCAGCAGCGTTGAACCGCCTTGCAGCAGCAGGCCGATGGCGGCAACCCAAGTATAGCCCCTTGTCCAGCGCAGCCTCATGGCACCCCTCTCGCGGATTTGGTGGTAAGCAGGCCGTAGATATGCAGCAGTGCCGCCAACACAAAGCCGCCGTACCAGGCGATGTCGGAAAGACCGATCTCACCCAGCACGCCACGGTGCAGGACTGAGGCCACAAGAACCAGCAGCGCAAAGGCCAGCATGGCGAGTAGCGGCAGTTTCATGTCGGCAAGTCCCGTCATGCGCGACAGAAGGAAGCTGCCCACGGCGAAGGATAGGAAGGGGCCTGCATAGATCTGGGCGAGGAGTTCGGGAATGGCCCAGGGCCAGTAGGTTGCCATCGTCGACGGAAAAACAAACAGCAGAAATGCCAGCACGCCGCAGCTCACCGCCTGGAGAAACAGCAAATTGCGCAGTGGCTCATTGCCCGGTTGCGCCGCAGGCTTCGGCAACTGCCAGGCCAGCCCGGCACCGACGAGGGGAAAGACGATATAGGCGGCAAACCAGAACCAGACCCGGGGGTTGGCGGGATCAAACTCCGCTAGATGGAAAAGCGAGGCGGCAAGCAACATGCCTGTCCACACGGCGGCCATCGCCAGCGGCACCAGCACGTTGGCGCGGCCCACGCGTGGCAGCGCCCCGAACATCAGAAACGCACCCGACAAATACATGGCACCAATGAAGCGGGAATGCAGTGGTGGCACCGGCCAGGGAATGGCGCGGGCCACCTCGGCGGGAAGAAAATATCCCCACAGGCCCACCCAAAGGGCAAAACATCCGACAGAGATGAAGTAAGTCCTGTGCAGGTTAGACATGGACGATTGCCATCCCTCCAGTTTTCACCGGCTCAAGTTGTCACCCCCCGCCGACAGTGGCGCGACTTGGCGGCAGCTGTCAAGACAGTGTCATGCATCTGCCGCTGCGGTGTGAGGTATCGTGATCGCCACCGCTGCCCGCCAGCTCAATGGACACATGGCCCGGCGTGGGGCCTGCCGTATCGATGACGTTCACGCCCGGCACCACTTCCATGCCGGTCAAGGCGGCTTGAAGTCATTTGGGATGGAAACATTGGCGCTCTCCTCTGCATTGCCTATACAGGCTTGGACAAGACCGAGCCGGAATTGTAACTCTGTTGTTCACGGTTTCGTGACGAAAGGAAAATGGGCCATGGCATTTTGGAGCAAGTGGTTTTCGTCTTCACCATCAGGTGAAGCTGGCCCCATCAAATCATTGGAAT
>JANPDD010000245.1:0-8587 GCA_031431295.1 Hyphomicrobiales bacterium
CCTCTTCGATGAGCTGCTCGAGCAGATGGATTTGGGTCAGTTGCGCGTTCGCACACTGTTCAACCCGTTCTTTGCCGTCAGCAAGCCACTTGCCGCAGCAATCACAAGCGCCTCCGTGAAGCCCGCACCGTCGCTGCTCACCTTCACATGAAAGTCGTCATCGCCGGTGGTGCCGAATTCGGCCCGGCCTGAAAATCCTGTTTGATAAAGAATCGAGGCCGTATCAGCGGCGGCATTCTTGTTGAGTTTGATCTGGTGGCCGTTGCCTGCATGGCTGAACAGCGTTGCGGCACTGGCGACGCTGAGTTTGTTTGTGGCATCAGCCGTGGCATTGACTCCGAGCAAATCAAGGTTCTGCAATTCGCTTGGCGTGCCAAGGCCCGCCCACGCCGCGCCATCGAAAACAACAAACGCATCCTCGTCATCAACCCACAGCCGCCAGCCTTCCCGGGGTGCCAGAAAACGCCACGCGCCATCCATGAGGGCTGCGAGTTTGCCTGCCTGCCCCGTCCAGGTGCCTGTGGGTGAGGCCGCAACGAGATAGCGGTCACCCTCAACTGGAGATGCCGGTGGTATCGACACCGTGCGGGATTTGACTGCCGCCTGAACGAGGCCGTCCAGCAGCGTCAGCGCCTCATTGTGGGTCACATGTTTTTGCGCCTGTGATGGGGCAAGATAGGGCAGTGCGAGATGAGTTGTGTCAGACATTGATTGGCCTTTCGGTGGCGCTGCCGGCGCCGAAAGTGGCGCTCAGTTGGGCAACGCGGGTGGTGAAAAAGGGGGGCACGCCGCCAAAATCCGCAGCCATGGCGGCAGCGCTGTAGAGGTATGAGGCTTCGTCGATCTCGACTTCGCGTTTCACTGTCGTGCCGTCGAGGATGGTGACGCGATAGCGTTCAATGTCTTCGCCCAGGGGAATTTCACTCAGGTCCCAACTGTCAGCCCCGTTGCGGCTTTGGCGGGTCCATGTGAGGTCAATCCCGGACGCTGATGCCGACCCCACAAGCCGCACAGGTGCCAGTGGCCGGAGCGCCTTCAATGATCCGGCCAGGGCCAGTTCCACATAGGCGTCATGGCCATGGTCGAGCTGTTGCGGGCCGATGCGCCAGGTCGACGCCAGCCCGGCGTCGCTCAAGCTCACGACGGCCTGCACCACGGCAGCGTTGAAAAGCACAAGGCGCTGGCCTGGGGCGCGGAGCGCCAGCATCTCTTGGGCAGAACCCGCCAGTCCGCGCAACAAGCCGGTGAGGCGATAGGTGTTGGGTGCAATCAGCGTGGCGGACTGGAACTGGAGAAGTTCGAAGCCTGTCGCGGGCGTGCCGAGGCAGGCGAGGTTGGCTCCGTTCAGAAGTTCTTCCTCACTGACGGAGGCAAGCGCGCCATGGCTCATGACAACATCAAGCGCGTGGGTTTGGTCGATGCGGCCAAGGTAACCTTCGGGCAATGCCGTCAGGGTCACGGCCATGGTGGCCTGTTGCTCCACAAAGCGGTTGAAGATGAATGAGGCGGAACCTGATTGTTTGAGAACGGCAAGGCGGCCGGGCCAGGGTGCTGCCTGGGCGGCAATGAAGGGTGCAGGGCTTCCCGTTGCGAGGTCCAGCAGAAGCGCATCAGGTTCGCCGTAGACGGGTGCCGCTGCACCAGCGCTGATCCGCAGGACCGTGGGTGGCGGGTCATAAACGCTGGCATCGTAATGCAGCGCCTCAACGCGCCGGGCCGCGCCATCGCTGATTGCTGAAATGCGCAAGGGCCTGCCGCCAACCGTCACCACATCGCCGGGCTCAAGCGCCAGCCGCGAGGGCGGCAGGTCAAACGCGGCGCTGGTGCGCTGTGTCCAGGCTTCGGCAAGCGCCACGTCGGCGCGGGCCTGGGCCAGCGCCTGGTTCACAACGGCAGGCAGTGAAAGCGCGATTTCGCGGGTGCTGGGGCTTGCCAGCCGCTGCTGCAGCACGGCGGCGGCGCGATACTCAAGGCCCGCTTCAACATAGCCGATGCGTACCACGCGGGGCAGATCGGTTTCCTGGGCGCGGGTTTCCGAAAGGATTGCCCTGTTCCCTTCCCGCTCGGCAAGTTCATCCTTGAGAAGCGGAAGCTGCTGCAACACCTTCCGTGTACGGACTGTCAGCCGTCCTTCATGTTCGAGAGCGTCAAGGGCAAAAACCTGCAACAGGTTTTCCAGTGCCTCGCGGCCCGACAGCGGTCGGTCCAGCAGGAAGCCATCAACAAGGCCCGCCACTTCGGCAACATCGGCATCGGCAAGGCCGAAGCGTGAGGCAAGGGCGGCGATCAATTCAGCGAGATCGACGGCACCCAGCCTGCCGTTCAGCCAGTGACCACGGGCATAGTTCACGCCATCGCCCCAGAAATCACTGCGCACCGGAAAGGCGGGATAGGGCCTCGCATCGAAGGCCCAGAAGAACAGCCGCGCCGGGTTGACCATGGCCCCGCCGTAGAGAGTTGAAACCGGATTGTGCACGCCCGCCGCCCCCCAATATTCGGTCATGGCCCTGAGGTAGCGGTTCTGCATCAACTCGTCGGCATCGCCCGTCGAGTAGGGAGGCACCGCACTTTCGGAGGATTTGGCGTCGAAGAACACGTTGGGGGCATTGCTGCCCTTGTCGATGGCGGGGCAGCCCAACTCGGTGAACCAGAAGGGTTTTGATTGCGGTGCCCACGCCGTTGGCGTTGCCTGCTCGACACCGCCGGGGCGGTCATGATGGGCGTTCGCCCACCAGTTATTGAGGTCCTTGTAGCGGAACACCCAGGGCTTGCCGTAGGCACCATCGCTGATGGTTGTGCGGGCCTGGACGTCACGATCCGTCTCGGAAGCATAGCACCAGTCAAAGCCTTCGCCACCCGCAATGCCGCCCTTGAGGTAGTCGAGGTCATGGATTGAGGCGACACCGGTGAGCGCGTCGAGGTGGCCCACGCCGTCGCGCCAGTCGCTCAGCGGCATATAGTTGTCGATGCCGATGAAATCGACCGCAGCCGAAGCCCACAGGGGATCAAGGTGGAAATACACATCGCCCGAGCCATCGGTAGGTTGATGGCCGAAATATTCCGACCAGTCGGCGGCATAGGAGACTTTCGCGTCCGGCAGGATCGTCTTCACATCATTCGCCAGGGTGGCAAGGGACGCGACAAAGGGATAGGTGGAGGCGGCACTGCGCAAGGTGGTGAGGCCACGCAGCTCGCTGCCGATCAGGAAGGCATCAACCCCGCCCGCCGCCGCGCAGAGCGTGGCATAATGCAGGATCACGCGGCGGTAGGACCATTCTGCAGGGCCAGAATAAGTGACGCTCTCGCCGCTTGCGGAAAAATGGCCCAGTGCTGCCACGCCCAGAAAACTTGCGAGCTCGGCATTGACCGCCGCAGTTTTGTCAGGCGTTCCCGGCAGGCCCGGCGCGATGCTGGCGGTGATGCGGCCGCGCCACGGGTAGGCCCCTTGGGTGCCGCCGCCATAGGGATCGGGCAGGCTGTTGCCTTGCGGCACATCCATCAGCACGAAGGGATAGAACATGACCTTGAGGCCGCGCGCCTTGAGGTCGGCGATGGCGCGTTTCACCGAACCATCGGAGGGCGTGCCACCAAAGGCCGGCACATTGTCGACCTTGCTCACTTCAAGGGCATCAGCGCGCTCAACGCCGCTGACCTCCCAGGTGGTGCCGGTTGTCACTTTCACCGCATTATCAACGCCGGGCCGCAGCTCGCAACTGCCGCAGCGCAGATCGTTGCTGAACCAGGCGACCACGAGCGAGGCCATGTCGAGGTTGGGTGCTGTCGCCTGCAACTGGTCGATGGCCACGGTCCAGTCGCTGCGCACCGCGGAGACGTGGGCATTTTCGGATTCGAACTGCCCTTGCGACACCTGGCGCTGAACGATGGTCGTGTCATAGCCAAACTCGGTGGACCCGGGGATGATGGATATGGCCTGGAGGTTTCCCGATGCGGCGTTGCCGCGCCGAAACACTTCAAAGGCCAGTTGCGGAATGCGGTTGCCGAAATCACCGAGCGGCAGGCGTTCGAAAACGATATAGGCAAGGCCGCGATAGGCGGGCGTGCTGGCGCTGCCTTCGATGGCTTCAATGAGGCTGTCGGGGCTTTGCGTTTCGCTGCCGGTGTAAAGCCGGTGGGTATAGGCGGAAATGTCGATCTCGCGGCCATCGGCCCAGACCCGGCCAATGCCGTCGATCCCGCCTTCGCACAGGCCAACGGCAAAGTTGGCGTAGTAGGCATAGTTGGTGACCGATGACTTGGGCGCACCCTTGGATGAGGTGCTCTGGGTTGAGGTGTCGGATTCCTCGATCAGGTTTGTGGCCCAGATCACCTGGCCCGAAATCCGCATGCGGCCCCACAGCGCCGGAATGGCCGCACCCTCTTCCGAGGCCATGACGCGCAAGTCAGTGAGGCGCGGGCCTTCGCTGCGTCTGCCCGCGCCGAAAAGCTGCTGATCCAGCACATTGCCCGCAATGGCGCCGGCGGCACGTCCGATGACGCCGCCCAAAGGCCCGCCGATCAGCGTGCCGAGTGCCGCACCTGCATATTGAAGAACAACAGTTGCCATGGCTCAATTCACATTGGGAAAAGTCAAATCGGGAAAACGAAAGACAAAGGCGAGGCGGCGGAGCCACCAGGTGGATATGGAAACCTCGCAGACCGCCGCACCGTCATGGGCGTGGATCATGCGGGTGTTGCTGGAAACGATGGCTGCATGCTTGGCCGGAAGATGCGACCGCCAGCGAAACAGCAGCACGTCACCCGGTTCAAACAGCAGGCTTGCGACAGGTTCGAGATGGCGAAATCCGGCATCGGCCAGCGCCTCGTGGTGCGATGACTCGGCCCAGCTTGCGGCATAGGGCGGCGGCAACTCAGGCTCCGCCCCGTAAATGTCGCGCCACACGCCACGCACCAGGCCCAGGCAATCGCAGCCTGCCCCTTTCAAGCTCGCCTGATGGCGATAGGGCGTGCCGATCCATTGGCGCGCCGCGCTCACGATGTCATTGCGCGTCGGCATGCGTGTCAGCCCCGCTTGCCGCCGTCATTGGCGGGGTCACCCTGGCGGGCGAAGGTCGTGACGAAATCATTGCCCGGCATGTGCGGAAAGCCACGGAAGTTTGCGGCATTGGCAAATCTGTTCTGGCAGGTCGAAAACTGCTTGTCGCAACCTGCGACCAGTTTCACCTGTTCGGCGGGTGCGACGGCAAAGCCCGGTGTTTCCGCCAGCGTGATCCGCGCCAGGCCCTGCTGGTTGCGGTGGCGTTTCACTGCAAGTGTGCGGCCAAGGCCCGCGCCGGAAACCCACGTGGCGGTTCCGCGCGTGAACCAGTCATCGGCGAATGACAGACCAGTGAGTGCCAGCACAGCACCGTCAAGGGAAACCACAACACCGGTTGCGCTGAAGGCTGCCGCCTCAACGTCAACACCGCAGCGGCCATCGCCCAGAGCCGCGTCGCAACCAAATTGATAGATGCGGCCCTTGGACTGGTTGAGGACATGAGCCAGGCCCCGCACCTCCGCTGTGAAGGCGCCGTCGCCATAGGTCGCTTCGCCAAGGTTGCCCTTGCGCATCAGCAGGCGCTGCGCCACAGCGCTCCAGTTGACGCGCCAGATTTCGATTGTCGCATGGTCGAAGTCTCCGGCCCTGAGGCGCACCTCATCCAGAAAGCCGGATTGCAGAGCGCCTGAAGCCTCAAGATTGTCGACGGAAAGGCCGAGGGAGGATTCAATTTCGCTGCCGCTGTAACCCGCCGCCGCTTCGAAACTGGTGCCGTCAAAGGACAGCGACACATCATGGTCGGTGAAACCCAGTCGTTCGCCGCTTTGCAGTGTCAGGCGCCAGCACTGGCACAAGGTTGTGGTGCCACTGTCGAGATGGGCTTGCAGTCCTGCGGGCAGGGTTCTCATTGCCGCACCTCGAGCAAGGGAACGTCGGGAATTTCGCCTGCCTCGAAATGCGCGAGGTTGATGGAAATGGCATCAGTGTCGAAGCGCACCGGAACATCGAAGGCAAAGCCTGCCGCGACCACGGCACCTGCGGCGGGAATGCTGCCCGGATCAAAACCCACGATCCCCGTTGCCGTGTCAACGGTGAAGGCGCTCGTCGGTGTGCCGTTCACCGCCACCAGCACGCTGCCCGCCACCGGTGCCACGATGATGCGGGCATACTCGCGCGCACCTGCGCCGTAGCGCTTGACCAGTTGGAAACCTGCCGTTGTGCCATCGCCGGTGCCGATCACCTGGTCCGTGGCGGTGGGTGCGGCATTGGCCGGTGCCGAGGTAAAGTCCGCATGGTCCTTGAAGCGGAAGGCGTGGAGCCTGCCCCGCCTCGCCTCGAAAAATTCAACAACAGCGTGAATGTCGGCAAGGCTGCGGATGCCGGATCCCACGTTGAAGCGGCGGCGCGAATGGGCCCAGCGGCTGTTGCGTTCCTCGCGGCCGGAAGCCGTCGTTACCACATCGGTGCGGCGCTCGGGTCCCCCTTGCGCGCCACGGGCAATGGCCGTTGGAAATCGTGCGTCATCGAATGCCATGTCAGCGGTTCCTCTGGCCGCGGTTCAAGGCGCGGGTCATCTGTGCGGCAATCTGCGACTGCGAGTGGCGGAAGGATTGAATGTCGGGTGTCGAGATGTTGATGGTGACGGTCATGCCGCTGCCACCACCGCGCACACCGAGTTTGCCGTCCGGCCCCCGGGCCAGCGGCATGATGGCCTCAGGTCCCGCTTCGCCCACCAACCCGGTGCCGCTCCGCAGTGGAAACAGCACGGGCGAATTGACAATGCCGCCATTGGCAAAGGGTTTGACGCGCCCTGCCGAGATCACGTTGCCCTTGGCATTGGCGAACAGCCCGCCCAGCAAATTGCCCACAAGATTGCCGAGCGGCCGCAAGGCCTGTGACAGGGCCTGGTTGGCAAGCGACAGGGCAAGTCCGCGAAACACGTCGGACAGTTTGCGCCCGTGGATCACAGCACCTGCCAATGATGTCACCAGCCTGTTGCCGAATGAGTCTGCAAGGCGTGAAAGGTCCTGCATCTCGCTTCGCAATTCACCGAGGCGCAGCGTCAACAGATTGTCAGTCTCAGGCATCGGGCCAGTCCTTCATCATGTCGTCTAGTTTCTGGCGCAGCTCCGCACCATGAAGAGTTCCGGGAGGAAAACGCGAAGCGGGCACAAGTTCCCGCAATGTGCTGCGCCAGAACTCATGCGGGGGCAGGCGAAGCTCGCGCAGGCCCCAGTTCATCAGGCGCTGCCACGGAAAACCATCCGCCGCAGCGCCACTCATTTTTTTGTCGGGCTGTCCTCAACGGCGAAGGTCGCCTTCAGCAGGTCGGCGACAATGCGGAGGTAGCCCGCAGCACCGCCTTCGGCCTGCAGTGCGGAAACGTCCGCGTTGCTGATGGTGTTGCCCGCGCCGCGCAGTCCCGCACCAATCACAATGATCGCGTCGCTCGCCCGGATGCGCCCCTGCTCAAAGCGTTCGGCAATCGCCAGCAGGTCCTCGCCGCCATAGGCGTCCTCGATTTCAGCGAGCGCGCCGAGCGTGAGGCAGAGTGTGTAGTGCTGCCCGTCCAGTTCAGCCTCGATCTCGCCGCGATGCCGGTTCGCCATCACAGCGCCGTAAATGTCAAAAGCCCGGCAGACGCCAGCGCCAGTTCGAATGTCACTTCGCCGTCGTGGCGGCCCGAAAACTCCAGCGCCGTCACCTGAAACGGCCCTTCGACCGTGCCGAAATCAGGAATGATGATCTGCCAGTTCACAATCTGCGCGTTGAAGAACAGCCCGCGCACGGTTGCATCGCTGGCCCCGTCCTTGAAGATGCCCTGGCCGCGGATGCCGGCGGATTTCAAGCCTGCCCCGGCGATGAGTTCGCGCCAGGCTCCCGCACTTTCCTGCGATGTCGCATCCACGGTTTCGGCATTGAACGACAGGTCGGCATTGCGCAGTCCCGCCACGGTTTGAAATGTTCCCGCCGCATCAACCTTCAACAGCAGGTCACGGCCTTTTTGTGCAGACATGGGTTTCTCCTTTTGCAGTTGAGCGACCCCCTCACCCCTTCGGGGAGCTCCCCCAAACAAGTTGGGGGAGCGTGTGCTTCACCCTCCTCCCAGCTTTGCTGGGGGAGGTGCCCGGAGGGCGGAGGGGGTCAGCGCATATTTATGAATTCGGTTCGGTTGCGGCGCGAAAACGCAAGGCGGCGCCAAAGGTGAGGTCGGCCCGGGTGCGTGACACGCTCCACAGAACGAGGCGGAGGTTGACGAGGTTGTGGTCCGCGAGCGTCAGTGTCGCGCTGTCCAGGGCCACCTCGATTTCATTGGCGATGGCTTGCGCCTGGGCCCTGCCCCGTTCCGCCGTCGCCACGGAAATCTGCACGAAGTGTTCGTGGGCCTTGGCGTCCACAACACTCCAGTCGCGGGTCTCTATGTCTGCGAACTCGACGTAGGGCGCCTTGCTGTCCGACATCAGCCCCTATTGGACAGAATGCATGACTTGAAGAACGGAGGATTTCTGGCTCATCGTAATCGTATGGAGAACGAAGATGAGACAAAAATCCGTAACACAAGTTGGCTCGTCCGATCGGGTTGTGAAAGAC
>JANPDD010000246.1:0-6215 GCA_031431295.1 Hyphomicrobiales bacterium
CCCTTGTCCTCATGTGAAGCCCAAATTACTTCGCGGATCGGTGCCAGATAGCGCGCGCCCTCGCCAATCACAGGATAACCGATATTGAAATGATAGAAAAACATGTGTGGTGTTGGCAGGAAACCGGCATTTACAACGCGATCAGTGAGGCGGACTTCATTGCCACCGAGATCTGCTTCAATACGGCGATGAAGATGCAAGACCTCGCCAAACGCTGCCGCTTGCACAACCACACCTTCGGCCCAGAGCACACAGGTGTCGCCATCCCATTTTTCACCATAGCCCGTCAGGCGTGCAGGAATGGCACCAACACGCCCATGCAGTCCATGCCGCACGGTTGCCTTGCGTGGATAATCATAGTTGTCGGCAGGCACTTCCTCCGGCCCTAGAATGTGATCAAGTCCGCATGTGCTGAGAAATCCCGAGAATGAGCGCGTCCAGCCGAGACCTTGTTCGCCTTCCGGCTCGTGCAGGCCGGGATGGCGAAATCCAGTTGGTGAATGCCAGCCAACGGCGCTGCCATTGTGAGACAGTTCGGCAATGTCCATGGCCCGGTCGACCAAAACTGAAAAACACAGGCCACTGCCTGTATTGAACTGAAGCATACGGATGCCCCGCTCAACCCCATCACCAAGAGTCACCAGTCTGACGCCGCCGAACTGCGACAGACTTCCCGCATGGGCCGCGAGCGATGCTGCGTCATGTGCCCTGCCATAAAGCAAAGTCATCTAGTGTGCTTCCCCGGTAATGACGTCCTCTACTTCAGCAATCGACATCTTCTTCGGATCGATGTCATCTGCTACAATGGTCCCGCGCCGCATGACCACAATTCGGTCCACGACTTGAAAAACGTGGTGGATGTTATGGGCGATGAATATGCAAGAATGACCGGAGTCCCTGGCACCCCGTACGAAACGCAAAACCCCTTGCGTTTCTGCCACTCCCAGGTTGTTCGTCGGTTCATCAAGAATGATGAGGTCGCTGTCAAAATGCATGGCGCGGGCAATTGCGACTGCTTGACGTTCGCCACCCGATAGTGAGCCAATTGGTGTCGTTGGTGGAATGTTCTTGGTGATGCCAACTTGCTTAAGCAGGTCGCGGGCCACCTTGTTCATCGCATCTTGGTCCATTCTGTTGAGGAACGCCGGCCCAATTGTGGGCTCGCGACCCAAGAACAGATTTCGCGCAATTGAAAGTTGGGGAACCAAGGCTGAGTCCTGGTAGATAGTTTCAATACCGTTGGCGATGGCATCAGCCGTGTTGCGCATTTCGACCTTTCGGCCCTTGAAGTATATGTCTCCCGAACTGAGAGGAACCGCGCCAGAAAGCACTTTGATGAGAGTCGACTTGCCTGCGCCATTGTCGCCGAGCAGACCGACAATTTCATTTGGCCGGACGCTGAAACTCACATTTGTCAGAGCCTGAATGCGGCCATAGTGCTTGTTGATATTCTCCATGCGGACAAGATCGTCGGTCATGGTGCTATGTTCCCGCATGGTGCCGACGTTCGATGTAATTGTGCAGAACCATCATACCGAGAATAATTCCGCCAATGAAGATATTATAGGCAAGGCCCGGCACACCGATGAGCACGATGCCGTTGCGCATCAATCGTAGAATGAGAATGCCGAGCACAGTGCCAATGATGGTGCCACGGCCGCCAGTCAGCACCGTCCCGCCGATAACCACCATGGCAATAACCTCTAATTCATAACCGGTCCCCGAATTGGGGTTGGCTGCTTGTGTTCGGATGGAGCTGATGACCCCCGCAAATGCCGCCATGGCGGACGAGAACATGAAGAGGAGTATTTTTACGCCGGCCACCGGCACGCCCCGGGCACGGGCAGCGTTGGAATTGCCTCCCGACGCCTGTATCCAGTTGCCGACCTTTGTTTGGGTGAGGACATAGTGGGTGGCAAGTGCGGCTAAAACGAACCACAACATGGACATGTAAAGGCGCACACCAAGGATGGTCGCGTCTCCCACCAGCAGTTGCGCGAGCCACTGGTCATCGGCCTTCCACGTATTCTGTGGAAATCCTTGCGTGGTGTAGAGTGCGGTTCCCCGGACTACAAGCAGCATGCCAAGTGTCACAAGGAACGACGGGATTCCTTGCCTGGTCACAAGCATTCCATTGGCCCAGCCGATAAACAAGGCCACGCCCAATGTCACCAGAAAGGCGACCCACATCGGCATCAACCCAGTATTGAACATCGTCCACATGAGGACGGCCGAGAAGCCAAACACCGACCCCACCGATAGATCAAACTCTCCGGATGTCATGAGAAGCGTCATTGCCAATGCGATGAGGCCCAATTCAACCGTGAAGGTGAGAGCGTTGGATATGTTGAGAGCAGACAAGAACTCTGGATTGATTGAGGCAAAGACCGCGAGTTCCAGCATCAGCAACACGAGTGGGCCAAGCTCGGGCTTGGCAATCAGCCGCTCGACCAATGAACGTTCCATAATGCCACGCCCCCTGTGAGACCACCAAAAATATCCGGCCCGTCACTCCCGTGCGGACCGGATCCCATTGCAGTGGTTATTTGCCCGAGAGGATCTTGTCGTAAATTGCGGCTGTATCCTTCTGGTAAAGGGCACCAGTGATGATGTCGAAACCGGGGGGAATGCCACCTGCTGCCATGGCAGCGAGCGACAGCGCTATGTAGCTTGTGGCCTGCGGATCCTGCCATTGGGCTGCGTTGACATAGCCGTTCAAAACTTCTTGTGTCGTATCATTGGAGTTGCCCCAGCCAACGACAGGTATCTCGCCTGGCTTGATGCCAACTTGATCAAAGACGCGCTTGATGCTTCCCGTCACCAGATCGCCCAAACCGATGATGGCTTTGATCTTGGTGCGATTGGCCGTGAGATAGTCGGCCATGCGATTGATGACTTCTGCTTGGTCAAGTGTGGCGTCGGTTACCTCCCAAGTGACATTCATCGGCTTGAGTATCGTTGCAGCACCTGCCTCCTCTTGAACCCCATAGGTCGCACCTGGCACTTCCACGGGCATCCACACAAAATCACCGTCTTTCACCAGCTTGTTGTCTGCCAAGAACTTTGCCCAACCCCGACCGACTGATTCAAGATTGGCACCAACATAGGCCTGGAACTTTGCTGAAGGGTCAGGTGTGTTGAAATTGATGATCGGAATGCCCGCCGCGCGCGCTTCTTCGACGACCTTTACAAGGCTGCCTGGATCGGGGCTTGTTGAAACAATACCTGCTGGCTTGGCGGCGATTGCCGCGCGCATGGCTTCCTGGTGTGATGGCACGTCGCCAGAATGGAAAGACGTGTTGACCGTGTTCCCGGTATCGGACGCCCAAAGGTTGGCACCTGCCAAGAAATAGGTCCAAACAGGGTCAGCGGGGCCACCATGGGAAATCCAGTAGTAGGTTTTGCCCGCAGCCTGTGCAGCGGTGGTGCCTGCGACTGCAGCGAACGGCATAATGGCCGCAGCTGACAACAGATTTCTTCTCTTCAACATGGTAGTCCTCCCTGGTTGCAATCGAAAATGGTTCGACCGTGCAGTATTGTTCTTGAAAATGCACAAAATGATGGATATTGATGTGTTTTGTGCCAATTGCTACATAAATATCAATCACGAAGATTGTCAACAGCGATCAATTCAGGTCGTTTAGATTTTCAATGGGGCGAGGCAAATTTGCGAACCACAATTGAAAAGATCGCGAGCGAGGCTGGGGTATCGACTGCAACTGTCGACAGGGTCCTGAATGAGCGGCTGGGTGTGGGTGCGCGCAGCAAGGCGTTGGTTTTGTCGGTTGCTCACAGGCTCGGTTACTTCGAAGGCCGCGAAACTGAAGGAGGTATAGCAACACCTCCCATCAAAAAACTAAAATTGGATTTTGTGCTGCCAACCGCGAAGAACCAATTCATGGAACTGTTGCGTTCTGAAATCGAAAGCCAAGCCAGCATCCGCGAAAATCTGAACGTTCATGTGACCGGAGTCGATGGCATCAATCCCCGACAACTCGCAGAAAAAGTGAGATCACTCGAAGGCAAGACCGAGGGTATTGGAATTGTGGCGCTTGACCATCCCGATGTCCGTGAAGCCATTCGTTCGGTGACTGCGCGTGGTGCCAAGGTCGTCACGATCGCTTCCGATATCTCGCATGTTCCCCGCGTGGACTATGTCGGAATCGACAATAGGGCCGCAGGACGACTGGCTGGCTATCTGATGCACCGGTTCTACCATGGCTCTGGTTCCGGGAAGGTGGCGCTTTTCTCTGGCTCGCTGTCATACAGAGGACACGAAGAACGAGAGATGGGCTTCCGCCACATACTCGCCGAGGACTGCCCGCAACTCCAGATCGTCGAACAGTTTGAGATGATGGATGACCCGGATCAGGCTTTCGATATTGCCATGGAGTTGTTGACCCGACACAACGATCTCAGTGCGATCTACAATGTCGGCGCTGGCAATTCCGGCATTGCCAGAGCACTCAAGGCAAAAGACCTTCGGCGGCACGTCCTTCTCATTGGTCACGACGCGACAGAGGACACCAGGGAACTGCTGCTTGATGGAACACTCGATGCAGTGATCGACCAGAACCCGCGCGTTGAGGCGCGCGAAGCTCTCAATGCACTGGAAGGCGCAATCACCGGCAAGTATTTCGAAAGACACGCGCCCAGGTTGCAAGTCATTTTCCGGGAAAACATCCCCGAGCTCTGACGATGCAGTACTTATTTGGCCGCGGCAACAGAAGATGAACTCCGGCTGATTTTATGAGCGAGACGCTCCCAACAAGAATTTGAAAGAAACCAGGATTCACGTTCGAGTCCTGCTGCGCCCACCATCCTTTTCAAAAATTGTTCGGTGTTGCAAAGCGAAAAAAGGCACCCCCATTTTGTGAACCGGAGGGGTGCCTTTCGTTCAATTTTGCCGGACGTGAAGGGGTCACGCGCTTTCGCGTAATGCCTCTTCGCCATGCATGGGTGGTGCGCCGTCGCGGAGCACATAGCCCCGGCCCCAGACGGTTTCGATGAAGTTCTTGCCCTGGGCGGCCGTGGCCAGCTTCTTCCTGAGCTTGCAGATGAACACGTCGATGATCTTGAGTTCCGGTTCGTCCATGCCGCCATAAAGGTGGTTCAAGAACATTTCCTTGGTGAGCGTGGTGCCCTTGCGAAGCGAGAGCAACTCCAGCATCTGGTATTCCTTGCCGGTGAGGTGGACGCGCTGTCCGCCGACTTCCACTGTCTTGGTGTCGAGGTTGACGAGAAGTTCGCCCGTGTGGATGACCGATTGGGCATGGCCCTTGGAGCGGCGGACCACGGCGTGAATGCGGGCCACCAATTCATCCTTGTGGAAAGGCTTGGTCATGTAGTCGTCGGCCCCGAAGCCCAAGCCCCGGACCTTGTCTTCAATGGCCGCAAGGCCGGAGAGAATGAGGATCGGCGTTCCCACTTTCGAAACGCGCAAGGCCTTCAGCACTTCGTAGCCGGACATGTCCGGCAGGTTGATGTCGAGAAGGATGATGTCGTAGTCATACAACTTGCCAAGGTCCACGCCTTCCTCACCCAAATCGGTGGTGTAGACGTTGAAACCCTCAGACTTGAGCATCAACTCAATGCTCTGGGCCGTCGCGGTATCATCCTCGATCAGCAGAACCCTCATCTCGAATCCCCTTCGATTCAGTCCGGCTGTCGGGCAGGACCTGTATTTCACTTGCATGCGCCATTGGCGGCGCGCGCTACGGAACATTAACCGTGAACATTAAGATAGGCTGAGAAAGGTTAACAAAACCTAAGCCAAAACAGTGCGATTCGCCCCTTTGGCACACCACATATGGTGTTCCGCCGGACGGGACCCCTAGATGTTGAGAGGCCGCCGCCCTGTCGGGATATTCCTTCGTGCCGCTTTGCCTAAGCCCACAGTTTACCCGGTCTTAAACCCGAATGTTCATGATGAACGCGATTGAACTGACCCGGACAGAGCTAGTTGATTCGATGACTCGTGAATAGAGTCGTGACGGTCGAAAGCCCAGAATTCCAAACCGGGCGGATATCAGTGAGGTTGAGTAGAGTGAGGAAAACATGCGTTCACGCGATAGCCTTTTGAGGCTGCACCGCTTCCGCACCGAGGATGTCCGCCGCCAGGTGGCGGACATGGACCTGATGATCCAGGACCTCATGCGGAAACACGACGATCTCGACGCCCATGTGAAGGCCGAAGAGACGCGCACCGGGATCGC
>JANPDD010000247.1:0-8251 GCA_031431295.1 Hyphomicrobiales bacterium
TTATTCTTACGAACTCGGCCTTGCTTTGGAGCTGTTGAATTGTTTCAGCCCCCACATAGCCCATGGAGGCGCGAAGCCCGCCCACCAGCTGATGCAATACGGTGGCAACCGGGCCCTTGTAGGGCACCTGACCTTCAATGCCCTCGGGCACCAACTTCAATGTGTTGCTGACATCCTGCTGGAAATATCGATCGGCTGATCCCCGCACCATGGCACCGACACTGCCCATGCCGCGATAGGATTTATAGGTGCGGCCATTATAGAGATAAGTCTCGCCCGGACTTTCATCGGTGCCCGCCAAAAGCGAACCGATCATCGCCACATTGGCGCCCGCCGCCAGCGCCTTCGCCATGTCGCCTGAGAGCTTGATGCCGCCATCGGCGATGACGGGAATGCCGTATTTTGCAGCTTCTTCGGCACATTCGACGATGGCCGAGAACTGCGGCACGCCAACACCGGCCACGACGCGGGTTGTGCAGATGGAACCAGGACCGATGCCGATTTTCACGGCGTCGGCTCCGGCATCGATCAGCGCCTTCACGGCTTCCGCTGTTGCCACATTGCCGCCGATGATTTGCACCTTGTTGGAAAGTTTCTTCACCAAGGTCACCTGGCGCAGCACATTGATGGAGTGGCCGTGTGCGGTGTCGACGATGATGACATCAACGCCCGCATCAATCAGCCGTTCGGCGCGCTCGCGTCCGGCATCACCAATGCCGGTGGCCGCCGCGACCAGCAGGCGTTCCTTGTCGTCTTTCGCCGCGAATGGATGGTCAGCGGCCTTTTCCATGTCATTGACGGTGATGAGGCCAATGCAGTGATTGTCGTCATCGACAACGATCAACTTTTCAATGCGGTGCTTGTGCAACAGGCGGCGCTGCTCGTCGCGATCAACACCTTCTTTCACAGTAACGATGTTCTTCGTCATCAGGCTGGCGATTGTGGCGTTCATGTCGGTGGCAAAGCGCACGTCGCGGTTGGTGATGATGCCGAGCAAACGGCCCTTGTCGTCAACCACGGGAATGCCGGAGATTTTGCGTTGCTGCTTGATGGCCAGAAGCTCGCCGATTGTCGCATCGGGGGCGATGGTAATGGGATTGACCACCATGCCGCTTTCAAAGCGCTTCACTTGCCGCACATGGTCGGCTTGCGTTGCGATATCGAGGTTCTTGTGAATGACGCCAAGGCCGCCCGCTTGCGCCATGGCAATGGCCATGCCGGCTTCGGTCACCGTGTCCATGGCGGCCGACATGACGGGAATCGAGAGTGCGATGGATTTGGTGAGTTGCGTTGCCGTCGAAACATCAGACGGCAAAACCGATGAGGCGCCGGGTTTCATCAACACGTCGTCGAAAGCGAGATACTCTGGAAATGTGCGGGTCGTTGTGGGCATGGGGCCAACCTCTTGCGGTCACAGGATTCGGAGAGTTGGCGGCTGCCCTTAACACTGCCGTGTCGGGCGGAGCAAGCGGGAACCGCTGTCGGGCTCCCGCTGTTCTTGCAATCGTTACGGTACTCAGGCCTTGGCGGCGCGGGCAGACTTGCCGCGCGATGTGGCAAGCACGGTCTTGGCCTTGGCCAGAACCGACTGTACGGGAGCAACCTTTACATCGGCTGCTGGGCTGCCATCTGAATTCTTGGCCGTTGCCGCGAGTGTGGCAAGCGCCCAGCGCCAGTGGGCATCGGCCTGGCCCTCGGGGCGACCTTCTTCAATCCAGCGCTGATGGGCCAGCGTCCGGATGGTTTCTTCGTTGTAGCTGTTGATGATCTTGGCCATGGGCTTGAGTTCCTTCAAGGTTCGTTGAATGGCCCGCCCCTAGCATTTTTTGCTGCAATGCACAATATAAATATTTTATGGAAAGATGTCAATTATATCAATAATTTATATGAACAGTCCGCATCAGGCTACACCGTCTTGGTGGCCCGATTGCTGCGTTGCAACAGAAGCTGGGCCGCAATGAGCAATGCAAAGGACGACACCAGCACGACCGTACCCACCGCGTTGATCTCGGGCGTGACGCCACGCCGGATCGACGAAAACACATAGATCGGCAACGTGACATTGGGGCCGGCCACAAAGAAGGTGATGATGAAGTCCTCGAAGGAAAAGGTGAAAGCCAGAAGAAGGCCGGCGAGGATTGAAGGCATCAAAAGCGGCAGCACCACCTGCCTGAACGTGCCCATGGGGGTCGCGTAAAGGTCCTCCGCCGCCTCCACCAGGCTCCTGTCCATGCCGGAAAGCCTGGCCCGGACCAGCAGCGTCACCACAGCGATATTGAACAGCACATGGGCCGCAATGACGGTCCAGACGCCCATCTCGATCCTGATGTTCCAGGCGGCCTCGAGCAGGGGGTTGACGGCGTTGAACAGCGTGACGAAGGCAATCAGCGTTGAAATGCCGATGACGATACCCGGCACAAGAATGGCAACGTAGATGAACACGTCGAAAAGATGTTTGAGCCAGCCGCTGATACGCTCCAGCCCCAGTGCCGTCGCCGTGCCAATGATGGCGGACAGGAATGCAGTCGAGCTCGCAATGAAAAGGCTTGTGGCAAGTGCTTCGGTGATCAGCGGATTGGAGAAGGCCTTGGCATACCACTCCAGCGAAAAGCCCTGCCAATCCATGGCATATTTTCCGGCATTGAAGGAAAAGCCGACGATGAGGGCTATGGGTGCATAGAGAAAGAAATAGATGAAGCTGGCATAGAGGCGCATGGGCTACACCAGTGCAACGCGGCGCGTGACGGACCTGCTCAGCACGAAGCGCATGTAGACATAGATCGTGATGAACATGATGGTGACGAGCGCCACCGAGACAGCAGCGCCGAACGGCCAGTTGCGCGATTGCAGGAAAAGATCGACGAGAGCGTTGCCGATGAAGAACACTTTGCCGCCGCCCAGGAACTGCGGCAGGATGTAGTCCCCCATCAACAGAATAAACACCAGCATTGAACCTGTGGCAACGCCTGGAAGGGCCAGCGGCAATGTCACCTGCCAGAACGACCGCAGGGGTGTTGCGCCAAGGTCGGCCGCGGCCTCAAGCAACCGCTTGTCGAGTTTTTCGAGGCTGACATAAATGGGCGGCACCATCAGGGGCAGAAATCCATAAACCGCCCCGATGAGAACAGCCCATGGCGTGTTGATCAAGCGCACATCGTGAATGCCGACATAGGCAAGCCATGACGGAATGCCCTTGTTGCCGAGGATCATCATCCAGGCATAATAGCGCAGCAATTGGCTTGTCCAAAAAGGTGCCATAACCAGCACGAGGCAGGTCACCCGCCATTTCGCGGACACTTTGACCGCAATGAAATAGGCCATCGGGAAGGCAAAAAGCGCAGTCAACAATGTGGCCAGGGGTGCCAGCGTCAACGTGTTGACAAAGGCTTTGCCGCGCGCCGGAAGATTGGCGTAGTTGGCAAGCGTGAAGGCGGGCTCGTAGCCACCGGCCGCCGCCCGTTCGCCGAAGGAAAACACCAGCACCACCAGAAGCGGCAGCACCAGGAGGAAAAAGAAAAACACCCCGGCTGGCGCAAGCAGCAAGGCCGTCACCAGTCGGGAATGCTTTTGTTCGCTCAATTCCTCTGCGGCCCCAAATCCGGGGCGGCCTCAAATCCTAGGCGGATTTGAAGCGCGCCATGACCTCGGCGCGGAGCGGGCTGGTCAGCGTCGCGGCGGCACCATACTCAAGTGACGAAAGCGCCTCTGCCGCCGGATAGATGATCGAGTTCTCGAGCATCGCCTTGGGCAGCAGGGCATTGCAGCGCGCATCCGTGGATGGCGCGCCGTGGGCACTGATGTCGCGGGCGTTATTCTCCGGAGTCAGCATGAAATCGATAAAGGCATAGGCTGCATCGCGGTTGGGCGCGGCCTTCGGCACGGCGTAGTGATCGACCCAGATTTCGCCGCCATCCTTGCCGAGCACGTACTTCATCGCCGGAATGTCGCGGTTGAGTTGCACTCCGTCATTGGTCCAGCACATCGCCAAGGTGGCATCGCCGTTGCGCATCGAGGGCTGGTAGTCCGAGTTGATGCCGAACAGGTGGGGTTTCACCGCCAGCAACAGCTTCTCGACTTCGGCCACTTCCTTCTCGTCGATGGTGTTGAAGGAATAGCCGAGCGCCTTTGCAGCGCTGCCGATGGTCGTGAGCTGGTAGTCGTGAACCATGGCCTTGCCGGTCATGGCGCCCTGGGCAAGATCGAAGAACTCCTTCCAGCTCACCGGGTTCTGGGTCACCTTCTCGGTGTTGACAACAAAACCGGTGGTACCCCAGTCCTTCGGCAATGCGTAGACAACGCCGTCGATGGTGCCGGGGCCGAGGAAGCGTTTCTCCTGGGCCTTCTCGTCATAGTTCGGCAAAAGTTTGAGCTCGAGCGGCTCGATCAGGTCGAGGTCCTTGTAGGTCGAGATGGTGTAGTTTGTCGGCACGAAGACGTCCCAGCCCGTCGAGCCCGCCTGCAGTTTGGCCAGCATTTCCTCGTTCGAGCCAAAGATCGACACGTTGACGGTGACGCCAGTCTGCTTGGTGAAGAGGTCGAGGTTTTCCTGGGAGAAATAGTTCGGCCAGGTGGTGAAGTTGACTGTGCCGGAAATGGCCGCATGGGCCTTGCGCGGCCGCAACCCGGGAACAGCCTGGCCCAAGGTCAGGGCAGCCGCACCCAGTCCGGTCACACCGAGAAAATGCCGCCGCGTTACCGAGCCTTTTTGAAAGCGCCGCAATTCATCGAGGAATTCCTGCGCAGTAATCGTGTCACGAAATGCTTTCATAACGTCCTCCTTTTGTTGTTATTCGATTGGCAGTACGCGCTGGGCAGCTTTTGTCCAACCCACCGCAACCCTGTCTCCAATATTGTAGGTCTGAAGGTGTTCGGCCTTGCGCGGCACCAACACCATCAGTTCCCCCAGTGCTTCGCTGGCCACACGGTACTCCGTTTGCTCGCCAATGAAAATCCGGTTCAAGATCCGGGCTTCGGTCCTGTGGTGAAGCCCCTTTGGCAGGGCTTTCCGGTCGGTTGCGATTTCCATGAGCTCGGGCCGGACACTGACAACTTCGCCCGCACGGCCGCCTTCCAGAAAATTCGACTTGCCGACAAAATCCGCCACATACCTGTTGCACGGTTCATCGTAGAGCGTGCGCGGGCTGCCGGTCTGCACGATGCGGCCTTCGCGCATCACGCACACACGGTCTGACATGGACAGCGCTTCTTCCTGGTCGTGGGTGACCAGCAGGAAGGTGATGCCGACATTGCGCTGCAGGTTCTGCAATTCGATCTGCATTTCACGGCGCAGTTTCCGGTCAAGTGCCGCGAGCGGCTCATCCAGCAGCAGCACGGCTGGCTTGTTGATGAGCGCACGGGCGAGCGCAACGCGCTGCTGTTGCCCGCCTGAAAGTTCCCAACTGCGGCGCTGCTCGTAACCCGGCAGCCGCACAACCTCCAGCGCCTCGGCCACAAGACGGCGCAAGTCCCCAGGAGCCGGCCTTGGTGAGCGTTGCCGCAAGCCGAAGGAAATATTGTCGGCAACCGAAAGATGCGGAAACAGGGCGTAGTGCTGGAACACCATGTTCACCGGACGGCGATAGGCCGGGGTTTCCGTCATGTCTTCACCGCGGATGAAGACCCTGCCTCTCGTCGGGTTTTCGAAACCCGCCATCATCCGGAGCGCCGTTGTCTTGCCGCAGCCCGAGGGCCCCAGAATGGACAGGAATTCCCCCGCCACAACCGCAAGGTCGTTGTCGACCACTGCGGCCACCTCACCAAAGTGCTTGGAAACGTTCTGGAATTCGATGACCGGTTGCGCCAATTTTCGCCATCCACACGCAGTGTGCAATTTTTCAGGTTCCGCCAAAGGAGCGCCAAAGTCAATCGAAGGAAGTCAGTCGAACGCGCCAGCAAGTGCCTGCCCGGGGGTATCCTCTTGATAGGAAAATAATGCTTGACAGCGCGCGGTGATTGTGCTACATGCTGGCATATTCCCGCATTGGGTCTCCACCCCGCCAACAACAGTTTTGAGCCCATCATGAAAACGACGTTGGCTGAGGTGACATCCTAAAAAGGTCCTGTCGCGGTTCAACCAGGGAGTTGGAAAATGCAAATGCTGAAATGGTGGATGCGGATTGTCGGTGCATTCTATGTGTTGCAGTTCTTTGTGATGGCGTTCGTCAGGGCGCCCATCAAAGCCTTGGCTCCGGAAGGTACGTTGGAACTCGCTGCTGCAGGCGACCGGCTTGCCAGGTTTCTTGTTGATACCTGGATCGCCTTCGGCATTGAGGTTGGCGTCATCGGTGTGGGTCTGCTGGCGAGTTCGCGCATTCCGCAGCAGGCAATCCCACTCGTCTGGACCGTCATTGGAATTGAGCTTCTGAAAGGCCCCGTCTATGACGTCTACATGCTGTGGCGCGGTTACGACACGATTGTGTTCGCGGTCTGGATCGTCATCCATAGCGTGATTATTGCCACAGGATTGCTGGCGCTCCAGAAAGATCGGAACTGGCGCCAATCAAATGCGGGAAATTGGTAGCGCCAAACAGGCAAGACTGAGCAACAACCAAAATCCGTCGCGCGGTCCCTCATCCCCCTTCGGGACTTTCTCCCACGAAGAGCCGCGGGAGAAGGCGGTGCGGAGGCCGTTGCCAAATCCGCATCCATCCCGTAAGAGGCCCTCCCATGCGCTCCATCCGCACCCTGCTTCCGCTTCTGCTTACCAGCCCCTGAGGGCCGGCCGGGCGGTTGTGCGCCTTGGCTCTCCGGGGACCAAGACTGAGCCAACTCCAAAAGCCCAAGCAGAACGAGAGACCTCCATGTTGATCAATCCATCCGAAAAATACCGCGCCTATGCGCAAGTACCGTTGGCCGACCGGACCTGGCCCAACAAAACCATCGCACACGCCCCCGTCTGGTGTTCCGTCGATCTCCGCGACGGCAACCAGTCCCTGATCGAGCCCATGGGCCACGAACGCAAGATGCGCATGTGGAATGCGCTCGTCAAAATGGGTTTCAAGGAAATCGAGATCGGCTTTCCCTCCGCCTCGCAAACGGATTTTGATTTCTGCCGCCACCTCATCGACCACAACTGCATTCCCACCGACGTGACCATCCAGGTTCTGGTGCAATGCCGCGAGGAACTGATCCGCCGCACCTTTGAGGGCATTCGCGGGGCGAAGTCGGCGATTGTCCATTTCTACAATTCGACGAGCGAGTTGCAGCGCCGCGTGGTGTTCCAGAAGGACCGCCAGGGCATCATCGACATTGCCGTTCAAGGTGCCCGCCTCATCCGCAAGCTCGCCGATGAGAGCGGCATGATGGAGGCCATCCGTTTTGAGTATTCGCCCGAGAGCTTCACCGGCACCGAACTCGATTACGCGATCGAGATCTGCGAGGCGGTGATGGACGAGATCAAGCCGACGCCCGCAAAGCCGCTCATCCTCAATCTCCCTGCCACGGTGGAAATGTCCACGCCCAACATCCATGCCGACCAGATCGAATGGTTCTGCCGCACCATCAAGAATCGTGACGCCGTGATCATTTCACTGCATCCGCACAACGACCGGGGCTCGGCCGTGGCCGCGACGGAACTGGCGCTGCTCGCCGGTGCTGACCGTGTCGAGGGAACACTCTTCGGCAACGGCGAGCGCACCGGCAATGTGGACATCGTAACCCTTGCCCTCAACCTGTTCACGCAAGGACTCGATCCGAAGCTCGACGTTTCCAACATCAACGAGCTCGTGCGCATGGCGGAATATTGCAACCAGTTGCCGATCCATCCGCGCCACCCTTACGCGGGCGAATTGGTGTTCACGGCCTTCTCCGGCTCGCATCAGGACGCCATCAACAAGGGCTTCAAGGCCATGAAGGCCTCAAACAAGACCTTGTGGGAGGTGCCCTACCTTCCCGTCGATCCCATGGACCTCGGCCGCACCTATGAAGCGGTCGTGCGCATCAACTCGCAGAGCGGCAAGGGCGGCATTGCCTATATCATGGAGACGGAACACGGCATCGACCTGCCGCGCCGCCTGCAAATCGAGTTTTCAAAAGCCGTGCAACGCATCGCCGATGGCGAAGGCGTGGAAGTCGAAGCGTCGCGCCTGTGGAGCGCCTTCGAGAGTGAATACCTCGACGGCAACGGCCGCTATGGCTTCATCGAACACACGGTGAAGAGCGACCATGGCAACCAGCCGCTTTCGGCAGTCATCACCGTGGAGGGCAAGCGCAAAACCATCAAGGGCCATGGCAACGGACCCATCGACGGTTT
>JANPDD010000248.1:0-1553 GCA_031431295.1 Hyphomicrobiales bacterium
CCCAAGCGGTCAACTCTTTGTGCTACCCACTGAATACCCCAAAAACTGCGATCCGGCATCCTCCCCGGATTGCCTCCGGAAGCAGTTGGCCGGGCCTGCTTCCGGAGTTTTTTTTCTTGTTGGGACATAGTGTCGATGCAAAGGCAGATTGGCCAACCTTACCTACTGATCCTGCCAAGTTTTCTTCTGGCGGCGTTCATCATTCTATGGCCGCTTGTCGAACTCAGCCTCATCGCTACCCATGAGGTCAATCGGTTCGGCCGGCTGCGCGACTTCTCCGGGCTCGTGAACTTTGCCGCTCTGGTTCAGGACGCCGATTTTCTGGCAACCATTGCGCGGACGCTGATTTGGACTGTCGGCGTCGTCGGTGGCACCTTGGTTCTCTCCCTGCCCGTGGCGCTCATACTCAATGAGGAATTTTACGGACGGGGCGTTGCCCGCGTCATCATCATGCTTCCCTGGGCTGTTTCGCTTACAATGACGGCGGTCGTCTGGCGCTGGGCGCTCAATGGCGAGATGGGAATGCTCAATTCGGGCTTGATGAGGCTTGGGCTCATCAGCGAGAACATCCAGTGGCTGGCCCAGGCGTCTACGGCCTTTCCTGTGCAAATTGCCATCGGCATACTGGTCTCGGTCCCGTTCAATGTGACGATCTTTCTTGGCGGCCTCTCGTCTGTGCCGCCTGACCTTTACGAGGCGGCGGCGGTTGAAGGTGCAAGCCGCTGGCAGCAGTTCAAGCTCATCACATTTCCGCTGCTGAGGCCGTTCGTCAATATCGCGCTGGTGCTCATGACAATCTATGTCTTCAACTCCTTTCCCATCATCTGGGCGATGACGCAGGGGGGACCCGCCAATTCCACCGACATCATGGTCACTTATCTTTACAAACTTGCGTTCCGGTGGGGAAAACTTGGCGAAGCGGGCGCAGTTTCAATCCTGATGTTTTCTGTCCTCTTGGTATTTACACTGATCTACGTGCGCATGACAACGCGCAACCAGGAGGATGCGCAATGAGCAAGTTGCGGCGGTCTATTGTTTGCTGGCTCCTGCTCAGTCCGCTGGTGGTGGTCACACTATTCCCGTTTTTCGTGATGTTTGTCACGGCAATCAAACCGCAAACTGAAGTGTATGATCCAAGCTGGTGGCCAAGCCAGCCGGCGTGGGGGAACTTTGCCGAGATGTGGCATGCTGCTGGATTCGGCAGGGCGCTGATGAACTCGCTTTATGTGTCGTTTATTGCAACAACAGGTGCAATTCTGGTTTCGATTCCGGCTGCATATGCCGTTAGCCGTTATCGATTTGTCGGACGTGGCGCCTTTCGACAATTCCTGCTGGTGTCACAAATGCTCTCACCCATCGTGTTGGTGCTTGGCCTGTTTCGGCTGGCGGCGGGGTTGGGGCTGGTTGATAGCCCCAGCGCCGTGGCGGTCGTCTACGCCGCGTTCAACATCGCGTTCTCAGTATGGATGCTGCAGAGCTACTTCGCAACGATCCCAAAAGACCTTGAGGAGGCCGCCTGGATTGAGGGTGCCAACCGCTGGCGCACGCTGATC
>JANPDD010000249.1:0-17033 GCA_031431295.1 Hyphomicrobiales bacterium
GGCGGCGCGAAAGCTATGTCCTACGCCGACATCGACGCCGCGCCGGAAGAAAAGGCTCGTGGCATCACGATCAACACGGCGCACGTCGAGTACGAGACGGCTGACCGTCACTACGCGCACGTCGATTGCCCCGGCCACGCCGACTACGTGAAGAACATGATCACGGGCGCAGCTCAAATGGACGGCGCGATCCTGGTTGTGTCCGCCGCCGACGGTCCAATGCCGCAGACCCGTGAGCACATCCTGCTCGCCCGTCAGGTCGGTGTTCCGGCCCTGGTCGTGTTCATGAACAAGGTCGACATGGTCGATGACTCAGAACTCCTCGACCTGGTCGAGATGGAAGTTCGCGAACTGCTGACCTCCTACAACTTCCCGGGCGACGACATTCCGATCGTGAAGGGCTCGGCCCTGGCGGCCGTCGAAGGCCGCGATGCGCCGATCGGCGAAGATGCGATCATGAGCCTCATGACCGCCGTCGACACCTACATCCCGCAGCCGGCTCGCCCGCTGGATCTGCCGTTCCTGATGCCGGTCGAAGACGTGTTCTCGATCTCGGGTCGTGGCACCGTCGTCACCGGCCGTGTCGAGCGCGGCATCGTCAAGGTCGGCGAGGAAATCGAAATCGTCGGCCTGCGCGACACCGTGAAGACGGTGTGCACGGGTGTTGAAATGTTCAGGAAGCTCCTCGACCAGGGCCAAGCTGGCGACAACATCGGCGCGTTGCTGCGCGGTGTGGAACGCGAAGGTGTTGAGCGCGGCCAGGTGCTGTGCAAGCCAGGCTCCGTGAAGCCGCACAAGAAGTTCAAGGCGGAAGCCTATATTCTGACCAAGGAAGAGGGTGGACGTCACACGCCGTTCTTCGCCAACTACCGTCCGCAGTTCTACTTCCGCACGACGGACGTCACCGGTGTTGTGACCCTTCCCGAAGGCACCGAAATGGTGATGCCGGGCGACAACATCTCGTTTGACGTGGAACTCATTACGCCGATTGCCATGGAAGAGAAGCTCCGCTTCGCAATCCGCGAGGGCGGCCGCACCGTCGGTGCAGGCGTCGTCGCGAAGATCACAGAGTAGTTCAGGTGGCAAACATGCAACGCCAGAATATCCGGATCCGTCTCAAGGCGTTTGATTATCGCATTCTCGATAATTCGACGAAAGAGATCGTGAACACAGCAAAGCGCACGGGCGCACAGATCCGCGGACCTGTGCCACTGCCGACGCGCATTGAAAAGTTCACAGTGAACCGTTCACCCCACGTCGACAAGAAGAGCCGCGAGCAGTTCGAAATGCGAACCCACCGCCGCCTTCTCGACATCGTGGACCCGACACCGCAGACCGTGGACGCGCTGATGAAGCTCGATCTCGCCGCCGGTGTTGACGTTGAAATCAAGCTCTAAGCAAACAGAGCCTCTGGAGAGAAACATGCGTTCAGGCCTTATTGCCAGAAAGCTGGGAATGACCCGGATCTACACCGAAGCAGGCGCGCAAGTGCCGGTGACGGTGTTGAAGGTGGACAATGTCCACGTGGTCGCCCACAAGACAGCAGAGAAGGATGGCTATTCCGCCATTCAGCTCGGCTCTGGCACACCCAAGATCAAGCGGCTGACCAAAGCCGTGCGTGGCCACTTTGCGAAAGCAAAGGTGGAACCCAAGCAGAAGCTGCAGGAATTCCGTGTCCCTGCCGACATGACCATGCCCGTGGGCGCGGAAGTGACCGCTGACCACTTCATTGCCGGTCAATATGTTGACGTGACAGGCACATCGAAGGGCAAGGGCTTTGCCGGTGGCATGAAACGCTGGAACTTCAAGGGCCTTCGGGCGACACACGGCGTTTCGTTGAGCCATCGTTCCATCGGTTCGACGGGCAACCGCCAGGACCCAGGCAAGGTGTTCAAGAACAAGAAGATGCCAGGCCATCTCGGTGTTGAAACAGTGACCACGCTGAACGTGGAAGTGGTGCGTACCGACGTTGATCGCGGTCTCATCCTCCTCAAAGGCTCGGTTCCGGGTGCGCGTGGCGGCTGGGTCAGTGTGCGTGATGCGGTGAAGCGCAAACTTCCCGATTCAGCGCCCAAACCCGGTGCCTTCAAGGCCGCCGCGGAAGCACAAGGTTAAGGGGCGCCCAGCAGATGAAACTCGATGTGAAAACAATTGAAGCCACGAGCGCCGGGTCGGTTGAATTGTCCGACGCCATCTTTGGCCTCGATCCGCGTTCCGACATTCTGCACCGGGTGGTGCAGTGGCAGTTGAACAAGCGCCAGCAGGGTACGCACCAGGCCAAATCACGCGGTGAAATCAACCGCACGACAGCAAAGTTTGGCAAGCAGAAGGGTGGCGGCACGGCCCGTCACGGTTCGCGCAAGGCAGGTATTTTCGTCGGTGGCGGCAAGGCCTTTGGTCCGCGCTTCCGCAGCCATGAGACAGCGCTGAACAAAAAGGTGCGCGCCCTTGGTTTGAAGCATGCGCTGTCAAGCAAGGTGAAGGCATCGGAACTCATTGTTCTGGACAAGGCGGAACTCGCTGCCGGAAAGACCAAGGCTGTGAAGGTTGCTTTTGAAAAGCTCGGCCTCGTCAATGCCCTCATCATCGACGGTGCGGTCCTGAACGAGGGCTTTGCCAAGGCGGCCCGCAACATTCCCAACATCGATGTGCTGCCCATCCAGGGCATCAATGTCTATGACATCCTGCGCCGCAAGAACCTGGTTTTGACCAAGGCTGCGGTGGAAGCCCTGGAGGCGCGCTTCAAATGAGCAAGGAAAAATTCTACGGCATCATCCTGTCGCCCGCGATCTCGGAAAAGACCACCATGGTTTCGGTCAACAATCAGGTTGTGTTCAACGTGAAGCGTGACGCGACCAAACCGCAGATCAAGGCGGCTGTTGAAGGGCTGTTTGGTGTCAAGGTGAAATCCGTCAACACGCTGCTCCGCAAGGGCAAGCTGCGCACCTTCAAGGGCCGCCAGGCGCTCCTCAGCGACAAGAAAAAGGCTTACGTCACGCTTGCCGAGGGCGAGCGGCTTGACGTGACCACGGGTCTGTAAGGGTCAAAGCAGATGGCACTCAAAACATTCAACCCCACCAGCGCCGGACGCCGCCACCTGATCCAGGTGGACCGTTCGGGCCTGTTCAAGGGCAAGCCGGTGAAGAGCCTTGTTGAAGGCCAGAAAAACAATGGTGGCCGGGGCAACACGGGCCGTGTGACGACGCGCGGGCAGGGTGGCGCACACAAGCACTCCTATCGCCTGGTTGACTTCAAGCGCACCAAGCACGACATGCCCGCAACCGTCGAACGGCTGGAGTATGATCCGAACCGCACCGCCTATATCGCGCTCATCAAGTATGCGGACGGTACGCTGTCCTACATCCTGGCGCCGCAGCGCCTGGCAATTGGCGATAGTGTTGTTTCAGGCGCAAACGTCGACGTGAAGCCCGGCAATGCCATGCCGGTTGGCGCTGTTCCCGTGGGTACGATTGTCCACAATGTGGAAGTGAAACCCGGTGCCGGTGGTTCGCTGGCCCGCTCGGCAGGCACCTATGTGATGGTGGCAGGCCGCGATGGCGCCAACGTCATCATCAAGTTGAAGTCGGGAGAAACCCGCATGGTTCCGGCGTCCGCCATGGCGTCCATCGGCGCCGTGTCAAACCCCGATCACATGAACGAAATCACCGGCAAGGCTGGCCGCGCCCGCTGGAAAGGGTCACGCCCGATCTCGCGCGGCATTGCCCGCAACCCTGTTGACCACCCGAACGGTGGCCGTACCAATGGTGGCAAGCACTGGGCGACGCCTTGGGGCAAGCCAACGAAGGGTTACAAGACCCGCACGAACAAGCGCACGACCAAGATGATCGTTCGCAGCCGTCACAAAGCCAAGAAATCGTAAGGGACGCGCGACATGACACGCTCCGTTTGGAAAGGCCCGTTTGTTGACGGGTATTTGCTGAAGAAGGCCGATGCCGCCCGCGGCTCGCGCCAGGCCATCAAGACGTGGAGCCGCCGCTCCACGATCCTGCCGAATTTTGTCGGCCTGACGTTTCAGGTCCACAACGGCAACAAGTTCATCCCTGTGCATGTGACCGAGGAAATGGTTGGCCACAAGCTTGGTGAGTTCTCACCGACACGGACCTTCAAGGCCCATGGCGGTTCGGACAAGAAGGCCGCCGCGGCGCCGAGCAAGTAGGACAGAACGCCATGAGCAAACCAAAAACCGAACGCGCCCTTCCGGCGAACGAAGCGAAAGCGACGACCCGCACGTTGCGCATCAATACCCGCAAGCTGAACGAAGTCGCGGCGGAGATTCGCGGCATGAAAGTGGCGAGGGCGCTGGCGCACCTTACCTTCTCACGCCGCCGCATTGCCAAGGATGTGAAGAAGACGCTGGAAAGCGCCATCGCCAATGCCGAGAACAACCATGACCTCGACATCAACAACCTCATCGTGTCTGAAGCCTGGACCGGCAAGAACCTGGTGATGAAACGCTGGTTTCCTGATGCCCGCGGCCGGGTGGGCCACATCCACAAATTCTTCAGTGAACTGACAATCGTCGTGCGCGAAGTTCGCGCAGAAACGAAGGAGGCCGCATAGTGGGCCAGAAAGTCAATCCCATCGGCCTGCGCCTCGGCGTCATCAAGACGTGGGACTCCCGCTGGTTCGCCAACAGCCGCGAATACGGCAAGCTGCTGCACGAGGATATCGCCATCCGCGAGTACCTCAAGACAGAATTGAAGCAGGCCGGTGTTTCGAAAGTCATCATCGAGCGTCCGCACAAGAAGTGCCGCGTCACCATCTACTCGGCGCGTCCGGGTGTTGTGATCGGCAAAAAAGGCGCTGACATTGAAAAACTGCGCAAGAAAGTCGCCGACATGACGGGTTCGGAAGTGCACCTCAACATTGTTGAAGTGCGCAAGCCCGAGGTCGACGCGACACTGGTGGCAGACAACATTGCCCAGCAGCTGGAACGCCGCGTGGCTTTCCGCCGGGCCATGAAGCGCTCTGTGCAGTCGGCGCAGCGCATGGGTGCGCTTGGCATCAAGATCACTTGTTCGGGCCGTCTGGGAGGTGCTGAAATCGCCCGCACGGAATGGTACCGCGAAGGCCGCGTGCCGTTGCATACGCTGCGCGCCGATGTGGATTATGGCGTTGCCACGGCCCACACGGCCTATGGCACCAATGGCGTGAAAGTGTGGATCTTCAAGGGAGAAATCCTCGAGCACGACCCCATGGCTACTGACAAGCGCTTTGCGGAACAGCAGGAAGGCGGCGGAAGCCGTCCGCCCCGCCGCGATGACCGGAATTGAGTGAGCAACGACAATGCTGCAACCAAAAAAAACCAAATACCGCAAGGCCCACAAGGGCCGCATTCACGGCAAGTCCACGAGCTGCAACACGCTCGACTTTGGTGCCTTTGGCTTGAAGGCGCTTGAGCCGGACCGCCTGACGGCACGCCAGATCGAGGCTGCCCGCCGTGCCCTTGCCCGTGGCATGAAGCGCGCTGGCCGCATCTGGATCCGGGTGTTCCCGGATGTGCCCGTGTCAAAGAAACCCGCCGAAGTCCGCATGGGTTCCGGCAAGGGTTCGACGGAATATTGGGCGGCGCGTGTGAAGCCCGGCCGTGTGCTGTTTGAAATCGATGGCGTGCCGCGCCCGGTTGCCGAGCTTTCACTCAGCCTGGCTGCCGCCAAACTGCCGATCAAGACGCGTTTTGTGGCGCGTCTGGGCGAAGCATAGGGGAGGACTGAGCCATGAAGATGAGTGACGTTCGCACCCTGAGCAACGACCAGGTGAAAGACGAAATCCTGAAGCTCCGCAAGGAGCAGTTGAACCTGCGCTTCCAGCGCGCCTCCGGCCAGTTGGAAAAGACAAACCGCATCCGCCAGATCCGCCGCGACATCGCGCGTCTCAAGACGCACGCCACCGCAGCGGCCGCAGCCAAGTAAGAGAGACGAGAAACATGCCCAAGCGCATCCTGCAAGGTGTGGTCGTCAGCGACAAGAACGACAAGACCATCGTGGTCAAGGTGGAACGCCGCCTGCGCCATCCGGTGTTCAAGAAAACCGTGCGCGTGTCGAAGAAGTACCACGCCCACGACGAAAAGAACGAAGCCAAGACCGGCGAGATCGTCCGAATCGAGGAATCGAAACCGCTGTCGAAGCAGAAGCGTTGGACCCTCGTCGAAAAAGTCGACGCGGCCAAGGCTTGAAGTGAACAGGTGAACCCATGATCCAACAAGAGACAAATCTCGACGTTGCTGACAATTCCGGTGCCCGCCGCGTTCAGTGCATCAAAGTGCTGGGTGGCACGCGCCGCCGCTATGCCGGCGTCGGTGACATCATCGTCGTATCGGTGAAGGATGCCATTCCACGGGGCCGCGTGAAGAAGGGTTCGGTGATGAAGGCGATCGTCGTTCGCACAGCGAAGGACATCCGCCGCGCCGATGGGTCTTCGATCCGCTTTGACCGCAATGCCGCCGTTCTCATCAATGCCCAGGGCGAACCTGTCGGCACCCGCATCTTTGGACCGGTTCCACGCGAACTGCGCGCCAAGAACCAGATGAAGATCATCTCTCTCGCACCGGAGGTGCTCTGACATGGCTGTGAAGCTGAAAATCAAGAAGGGTGACAAGGTTGTTGTCATCGCCGGCAAGGACAAGGGCAAGCAGGGAGAAGTGCTGCGCGTGATCCCCGCGGAAAACCGCGCGGTTGTGTCCGGCATCAACATTGCCAAGCGCCACACCAAGCAGACCGCTTCGCAGGAAGGCGGCATCGTGCAGATGAGCCTTCCCATCCATATTTCTAACATTGCGCTGCGCGACCCCAAGGACGGCAAGCCGACCCGCATTGCTTACAAGACGCTTGTCGACGGCAAGAAGGTCCGTGTTGCCAAGCGCTCAGGAGAGACGATCAATGGCTGAGGACAAGAAAGCCAAGCCGGCCGCCGCCAAGGCTGCAAAGCCCGCAGGAGCCGCCAAGCCGGAAAAGGCACCCAAGAAGGGCGCTGAAAAATCAGGCGTTGAGAATGCCAATGCCGGTTTGCCGGAAAACTATGTGCCACGTTTGCGCAAGTTCTATGACGATGTTGTCAAGCCCGACATGATCAAGAAGTTTGGCTACAAGAACGTGATGGAAGTGCCGAAACTCACCAAGATCGTCCTCAACATGGGCGTGGGTGAAGCAACGCAGGACTCGAAGCTGGTCAATGTTGCCGCCTCGGAACTGGAAAAGATCGCCGGCCAAAAGCCTGTGATCACCAAGTCCCGCAGGGCCATCGCCCAGTTCAAGATCCGCGAGAACCTTGCCATCGGCACAAAGGTCACATTGCGCAAGGTGCGCATGTATGAATTCCTTGATCGTTTCATCACGATCGCCCTGCCGCGCGTGCGCGACTTCCGTGGCCTCACGGACCGTTCCTTCGACGGCAATGGCAACTTTGCCATGGGCATCAAGGAACACCTGATTTTCCCGGAAATCGACTACGACAAGATTGACCGGGTCTGGGGCATGGATGTGATCGTGTGCACATCGGCGAAAACCGATGATGAAGCGCGCGCACTTCTCGAAGCCTTCAACTTCCCCTTCCGCAAAAGCCAGCGCAAAGCGGCTTAAGGAGAGAAATTCATTTCATGGCAAAGACCAGCTGGATCAACCGCAACGACAAGCGCCGCAAGATGGTGAAGTCCGCCGAGGGCAAGCGCAAGCGCCTCAAGGCCCTGATCAAGACCAAGACGACCTCGATGGAGGACCGTTTCAGCGCGGTTCTGAAGCTCGCCGAAATGCCGCGCAACACGGCAAAGGTGCGCATCAAGAACCGTTGCGAAATCACCGGTCGTTCACGTGCCTACTATCGCAAACTCAAAGTGTCGCGCATTGCGTTGCGCGAATTGGCCAACCAGGGTCTGATCCCCGGCATGGTCAAGTCGAGCTGGTAAGAAAGGATCAGGAACATGTCCATGAATATCAGTGATCCGGTTGGCGACATGCTCGCCCGCATCCGCAACGCCCAGGAGCGCGGCAAGAACAAGGTAGCAGTACCGCCATCGCGCCTGCGCGAGCGCGTGCTCGAAGTGCTGCACCGGGAAGGTTATATCCGGGGCTTCACCACCATCGACAAGGCGGGAAAGTCGGAGCTTGAGGTTGAACTGAAGTATTTCGACGGCGCCCCGGTAATCAAGGAAATTCACCGCGTATCAAGGCCCGGACGCCGGGTCTACGCATCTGTTTCAACGCTGCCGTCGGTTTTCAACGGACTGGGCATTTCCATCCTGTCAACACCCAAAGGTGTGATGTCGGATGCCGATGCCCGGGCCCAGAACGTCGGCGGGGAAGTGCTCTGCACGGTATTCTGAGGAAGTAGCGATGTCACGTATCGGCAAGAAGGCAGTTCCGGTTCCGGCAGGGGTCACGGTCAACGTGAGCGGCCAGAGCGTTTCTGTGAAAGGCCCCAAGGGCGAACTCAAGGAAATCCTGAACGAGCAGGTTCTCGTCAAGATGCAGGACGGCGGAGTCAAGGTGGACCCGGTCGCCCAGACCAAGCTGGCGCGCTCTTCCTGGGGCCTGTCCCGCACGCTCGTCGCCAACATGATGAAGGGTGTTACGGTTGGCTATTCCAAGTCGCTGGAAATCAACGGTGTCGGCTATCGCGCGGCCGTTGCCGGCAAGAACCTCCAGCTCAACCTGGGTTACAGCCACGACGTGATCTATCCCATTCCTGACGGGATCGAGATCAAGACGCCGAAGCCCACCGAGATCGTCGTCAGCGGCATCGACAAGCAGCAGGTAGGCCAGGTGGCGGCTGAAATCCGTGAATGGCGCGGCCCCGAACCCTACAAGGGCAAAGGCGTCAAATACGCCGGTGAAACAATCTTCCGCAAGGAAGGCAAGAAGAAGTAAGGCACAGATATCATGGCGAAAGTCACTCCCATCACGTTGCGCAAGGTGCGCGTCCGCAAGACGCTCGCCAACCGCCTCAATGGCCGTCCGCGCCTTTCCGTGCACCGGTCATCGAAGAACATTTTTGCCCAGGTCATTGATGACGCGAAGGGCGTGACCGTCGCTTCGGCATCGACACTGGAGAAGGATTTCCGGGCGGCGAAGAAGACCGGCGCAAACAAGGCCGCCGCCGAAGCCATCGGCAAAGCGATCGCAGAGCGGGCCAAAAAGGCCGGCGTCAGCGAAGTCGTGTTTGACCGTGGCGGTTACATCTATCATGGGCGCATCAAGGCGCTCGCGGAGGCTGCCCGTTCTGGCGGCCTCAAATTCTAAGGGCGCGGAGCAGACATGCTGAGAGAACGTGGTTCCAATGAACGCAAGGATCGTGGCGAGCGCCGCGATCGTGGCGAGGAAAAAGACAGCGAGTTCATCGACAAGCTGGTTCACATCAATCGCGTTGCGAAGGTGGTGAAGGGCGGCAAGCGCTTCGGCTTTGCAGCGCTCGTTGTTGTGGGCGACAAGAAGGGTCGCGTGGGCTTCGGCCATGGCAAGGCGCGTGAAGTGCCGGAAGCCGTGCGCAAGGCCACAGAAGGCGCCAAGCGCAGCCTCATCCGCGTGCCGCTGCGTGAAGGCCGGACCCTGCACCATGACGTCAACGGACGCTGGGGAGCAGGCAAGGTGACGCTGCGCACGGCACCGGCCGGTACCGGCATCATCGCCGGCGGCCCGATGCGCGCGGTGTTTGAATCGCTTGGCATGGCTGACGTGGTTGCCAAGTCGACCGGCTCGTCCAACCCCTACAACATGGTGCGCGCAACAATGGATGCGCTGAAGAAGCAGGCGTCTCCGCGCATGGTTGCCAACCGCCGCGGCAAGAAAGTGGCTGAGGTTCTGCGTCGCGGTGGCGATGCTGCGGCCGCTACCGAATAAAGACAGGACAACAGATCATGGCCAAGAAACATGCCAAGACGAACTCCGGCAAGACCGTGACCGTGGAGCAACTGGCGAGTGCAAACCGCAAGCCCTCCAGCCAGCAGCAAACGCTGATCGGTCTCGGGCTCAACAAGATTCGCCGCAAGGCGACCTTGACCGACACGCCCGCCGTGCGCGGCATGATCGCCAAGGTGGCGCATCTCGTGCGCGTGGTGGAATAGGGAATTTGCGACCATGAAACTCAATCAGATCAGAGACAACAAGGGTGCCCGCAAGAACCGCGTCCGTGTCGGCCGCGGCATCGGTTCGGGCCTTGGCAAAACGGCTGGCCGTGGCGGCAAGGGCCAAACGGCCCGCAAGGGTGGCGCGAAAGCGGGCTTTGAAGGCGGCCAGATGCCGATCTATCGCCGCCTGCCGAAACGCGGCTTCAACAAGCCGAACGCCGTTTCGTACAATGAAGTCAATCTGGCGCGCGTGCAAACAGCGATCGATGCCAAGAAGCTTGATGGCAAGTCGCCAGTGACGGCTGCAGCGCTTCTCGCTGCTGGCGTCATCAGCAAGTTGAGCAAAGGCGGCGTGCGCCTCATCGGCAAGGAAAAATTCACAGCCAAGATCGCCTTTGAGGTGTTCTATGCCACAAAAGGCGCGGTTGCCGCCGTTGAAAAGGCTGGCGGAAGTGTGAAGATTCTGCGTCCCAAGCCTGAAGAAAAGCAGGCTTGATCGTCACTGCCGGAATGCCCACCTAAGGTGTTTCGGCAGAAACTGAAGGTGGAATGATGGCATCAGCGGCAGAACAACTTGCAGCCAACCTGAACTTTGGCGCCATCGCCAGGTCCGAGGAGTTGAAGAACCGAATCTGGTTCACGCTCGGTGCCCTCATCATTTATCGTCTGGGTTCCTACATTCCGATGCCGGGCATTGACAGCCTGGCGCTTGAGCAATTCGCCACGCAGAATTCATCCGGCATTCTGGGATGGATGAACAGCCTTGCAGGTGGTGCACTTGGCCGCATGGCCATTTTTGCGCTGAACGTCATGCCCTATATTTCGGCCTCGATCATCATGCAGTTGATGACGAGCATTTCGCCGACGCTTGAAGCCCTCAAGAAAGAGGGAGAATCGGGTCGCAAAAAAATCAACCAGTACACGCGCTACTTCACGGTCATTCTTGCGGCTTTGCAGGCCTATGGCATTGCGGTTGGTCTGGAAGGGCAGGCCGGCATTGTTTCTGATCCCGGCTTTTTCTTCCGGGCATCGACCGTCATCACGCTGACGGGCGGCACATTGTTCCTGATGTGGCTGGGTGAGCAAATCACCTCACGCGGCATTGGCAATGGCGTTTCGCTGATCATTTTCTCCGGCATTGTTGCTGGCTTGCCCAGTGGCGTGGCCGCGTTGCTTGAACTGGGCCGCACGGGCCAGATGTCGTTCTTCACGATTCTTGCCATTGTCGTGATGGGTCTCGCCGTCATTGCTTTCATCGTTCTGGTGGAACGGGCGCAGCGCCGCCTGTTGATCCAGTATCCCAAGCGCCAGGTCGGCATGAAAATGGCGCAGGGCGATTCCTCGCATCTGCCAATCAAGATCAACACAGCGGGTGTCATACCGCCGATTTTTGCATCATCACTGCTGCTGCTGCCGATCACGGTTGCGAATTTTTCCGCAGGGCAGGGGCCGGACTGGCTGAACCAGATCACGGCCATGCTGGGCCATGGTCAGCCCCTGTATCTTGCCCTGTTTGCCGCACTGATCGTATTTTTCTCGTTCTTCCAGACCTCGATCATGTTCAACCCGAAGGAAACGGCCGAGAACCTGAAAAAGTCCGGCGGCTTCATTCTCGGCATTCGCCCGGGCGAAAAAACGGCGCAGTATCTCGATTGGATTCTGACACGGTTGACGGTCATCGGTGCGGCCTATCTGGTGTTGATCTGCCTCATTCCGGAATTCCTCGTTGGTTATTCCGGCATTCCCTTCTATTTCGGCGGAACGTCGCTGCTCATCGTCGTGAGCGTGACGCTTGACACCGTGGCGCAGCTGCAGGGCCACATGTTGGCGCAGCAGTATGGCAAGCTGCTTGAGAAGGCGAGCCTGCGGAGCAAGAAGCGATGAACCTCATCCTTCTGGGGCCGCCTGGGGCGGGCAAGGGCACCCAGGCGAAAATCCTGGAGGAGCGGCACGGGCTCAAGCAGTTGTCAACCGGTGACATGCTGCGTGCCGCCATTGCAGCAGGCACTGAAACGGGTCTCAAGGCCAAGGCGATCATGGATCGGGGCGATCTTGTCTCCGACGACGTGATTATCGGCATCGTGGCGGAACGGCTGGCAAAGCCGGACATCACCAAGGGCGTGGTGTTTGACGGGTTTCCACGCACTCCCGCACAGGCCAAAGCGCTGGATGGTTTGCTGGCCAGCCGCCAGGAAAAACTTGATGCGGTGATTGAAATGCGCGCCGATGAGCAAGCACTGGTTGAGCGCATTTCCGGGCGCTTCACCTGCGCCACGTGTGGGCAAGGGTATCATGACAAGTTTGCGCCTACAAAGGTGAAAGACACGTGTGACAATTGTGGCGGCCATCAGTTTACGCGGCGGCCTGACGACACTGAAAAGACGGTGCGTGACCGTCTCACGGTTTACCGCACGCAGACAGCCCCGTTGGTTGAGTATTATGGCGGCAAGGGCAATCTGCATGTGATTGACGGCATGGTCGATGTTGCGGAAGTTGGCCTCGCAATTGGAGCCGTGTTGAAGAAAGTAAGCGGCTGATATTGCGGCCTTTCATTGGGGTTGACGCCTTGGCGATTCACCCTTATGGACTGCCCATTCTCAGCTAGGTAAGGGGCTCGTTTGGGGAATTGTCTTTCCTGAGCGCGGCCTCAAAGTTTTGGGAAAACGGATCGGCAGCTCTGCCGAAGCGTGTTCCCGGATTGCGGTTTGGGCCGTTAAGCCCTTGATTTTATTTGGAGACTGCCAGTGGCCCGTATTGCAGGCGTGAACATCCCCACCAACAAGCGTGTCGAAATCGCGCTGCGTTACATCTACGGCATAGGCCCGGTGAACGCCAAGGTCATTTGCAAGGAAGTGAAGATTGCCGCCTCCAAGCGGGTGAATGAGCTTTCGGATGCCGAGGTTTTGGCAATCCGCGAAATCATCGATCGCGATTACAACGTGGAAGGCGATTTGCGCCGGGAAGTCTCGATCAACATCAAGCGGCTGACCGACCTTGGCACCTATCGCGGCTTGCGCCACCGCAAGGGTTTGCCGGTTCGCGGCCAGCGCACCCATACCAACGCCCGCACCCGCAAGGGTCCAGCAAAGCCCATCCAGGGCAAGAAAAAGTAAGTGAGGCATTTCAACAATGGCTAAAGAAGCAGCAGCCCGCGGCAAGCGCAAGGAACGCAAGAACGTTTCCTCCGGTGTTGTGCATGTGAATTCGACATTCAACAACACCATGATCACGATCACGGATGTGCAGGGCAACACCATTTCCTGGGCCTCGGCTGGCAAGCTGGGCTTCAAGGGCTCGCGCAAGTCCACACCCTATGCCGCACAGGTTGCCGGTGAACAGGTGGCCAAGGCTGCCATGGAACACGGCATGCGCACAGTTGAAGTGGAAGTCTGCGGCCCTGGTTCGGGCCGTGAGTCGGCACTGCGCGCCTTGCAGGCGGCGGGCCTGCAGGTCACGTCCATCCGCGATGTGACACCCATTCCGCACAATGGCTGCCGTCCGCCAAAGCGCCGCCGGGTCTAGGCGCCCCAACATGTGTCGTCCGGGGCTGTTGTCCCGGCAGTAGGTGAGAACAGAAGCGACTGGGCGGCCAAACGTCCGGTGGAGGCATTCGGGAACATGAACATGCAAGTCAATCAGAAGAACTGGCAGGAACTCATTCGTCCTTCCAAGATCGATATCCAGTCCGGCAAGGACAGGCGCCGTGTGGCGACCGTTGTTGCCGAGCCTTTGGAACGCGGTTTTGGCACGACGCTGGGCAACGCGCTGCGCCGCATTCTGCTGTCGTCATTGCAGGGGGCTGCAGTTACGTCAGTGCACATTGATGGTGTGCTGCATGAGTTTTCCTCGATTGCCGGTGTGCGTGAAGACGTGACCGACATCATTCTCAACATCAAGGAAATCGCGTTTGCCATGCACGCCGAAGGCCCCAAGCGCCTTTCCTTGCGCAAGGAAGGGCCTGGCGTCGTGCGCGCCGGTGACATTCAGCAGACTGCCGACATTGCCATCCTCAACCCGGAGCATGTGATCTGCACGCTCGACCAGGGTGCGGAACTGCGCATGGAATTCACGATCAACAACGGCAAGGGCTACGTGCCCTCCGAAAAGAACCGCCCGGAAGATGCGCCAATCGGCCTCATCCCGGTCGACTCAATCTATTCGCCGGTGCGCAAGGTTTCCTACCGCGTTGAAGCAACACGCGAAGGCCAGGTGCTGGACTATGACAAGCTGATCCTGACGGTTGAAACCAATGGCTCGGTCTCGCCGGAAGATGCCGTGGCCTATGCCGCACGCATTTTGCAGGACCAGATCTCGGTCTTCATCAACTTCTCGGAGCCGGTGGCGCATGTGGTTGAAGAGCAGCGCTCGGAACTGCCGTTCAATGCGGCACTTCTCAAGAAGGTGGACGAGCTCGAGCTTTCGGTGCGTTCCGCGAACTGCCTGAAGAATGACAACATCGTCTATATCGGCGACCTCATCCAGAAGACCGAAGCGGAAATGCTGCGCACGCCGAACTTCGGCCGCAAGTCCCTGAACGAGATCTAGGAAGTTCTGGCACAGATGGGCCTGCACCTTGGCATGGAAGTGACCAACTGGCCGCCTGAAAATATCGACGAGCTCGCGAAAAAGCTCGAGACCCACTACTGATTTTTACGCGCGGGACTTTGGCCCCGCGCTTTGAGTTGAAGGAGATTTATCATGCGTCATGGATTTAAGGGCCGACAACTGAACCGGACCTCTGAGCATCGCCAGGCCATGTTTGCAAACATGTCGGCTTCGCTCATCAAGCATGAGCAGATCGTGACCACATTGCCCAAGGCAAAGGACCTGCGTCCCATCGTCGAGAAGCTGGTGACGCTGGCCAAGAAGGGCGGACTTCACGCCCGCCGCCAGGCCATTTCCCAGATCAAGGATCAGACCCAGGTCAAGAAGCTGTTTGACGTGCTGGCGGCCCGCTTCAAGGACCGCAAGGGCGGCTACATCCGCATCATGAAGGCGGGCTTCCGCTATGGCGACAACGCGCCTGTGGCCGTGATCGAGTTCGTGGACCGTGACTTGACTGCCAAGGGCAAGGACTCCGGCCCGGTGGTGAAGAAGGAAGTGGCGGCGGAAGCTGCAGCGTAGTTCACGTGGGCATTCCGGAATTGAATCAGCGGACCTTCGGGTCCGCTTTTTTCGTTTTTTCCTGCCTTATTCTAAACGGTCTTCAATAAGCTGAAGCTACACTTGCGCAACTGTATCTACATGTCATAAAGAACAATAAAAGAACGAATTTCAGCGAGTCTCACATGGGCAAACCGGCAGCAATTGAGCTTTTTGCAGGAGCAGGCGGTTTGGGCCTTGGCGTCACCATCGCGGGCTTTAGACCGGAAATTGTTGCTGAGTGGGACAAGTACAGCTGTGAGAATCTTTTGAGAAATCGGGAACGGGGGAGGCCTTTGTATGGTTGGCCGCTGCCGTTCCATGGGGACGTAAGAGACATCAACTATAGCAAACTAGAAGGTAAGGTCGCACTCGTATCTGGTGGACCTCCATGCCAGCCGTTTTCGATGGGGGGCAAACATGAGGCCTACAACGACTCAAGGGACATGTGGCCGGAGGCAGTAAGGGCTGTTCGTGAGACTCGCCCCAAGGCGTTCGTGTTCGAGAATGTGAAGGGACTGACTCGCCAAGCCTTTGCAAGCTATGTTTCCTACATTGAGTTGCAGTTGCGTTTTCCGAGCATTGCCAAGAGAAAAAACGAACTTTGGGCTGAGCATCTTGCACGATTACAGAAGCACGAGACGGGCCGCGCAACGGATTCAGACGAGTATCGAGTGATTTTTTTTCAACTGAATGCGGCGGACTACGGCGTTCCCCAAAAGCGGGAGAGAGTAATGTTCGTCGGCTTTCGGTCTGATCTTGGCGTCGGCTGGTCGCCCCCAAAGCCAACTCACTCCTTTGAGTCGTTATTGTGGTCTCAGTGCCGAGATGATTCATATTGGGAGCGTCACAATGTGAAAAGCGCACACCGTGTGAACAATGCCCGCCACATTGCTGCTGCGTGGCGCTTGGCAGGGCGACCTTTGCTGAAACCATGGCGCACCACGCGGGACGCTATTTGTGATTTGCCAGATCCAGAACATGGAAAATCAATTGATTTTAACCACAAATTTCAACCCGGTGCGCGCATCTATCCAGGACATACTGGCAGCGCATTTGACGAGCCGGCCAAAACATTGAAAGCAGGAGTGCATGGCGTGCCGGGCGGCGAAAACATGCTCGTGAAGCCGGATGGAACCGTTCGATATTTTACGGTGCGTGAGAGTGCGCGATTGCAGACATTTCCCGACAACTACGTGTTTGAGGGGTCTTGGTCCGAATCAATGCGTCAGCTTGGCAATGCTGTCCCAGTTACTTTGGCGCGGATCATCGCTGCGGATATTGCGAGCAGATTGCGGTGTAAGAAATGAAGACTGGCTCCAAAGGAGAGCACACATTGCCTACTCAAGGCAGCGATCCGCACTATTTTCAATTTGATCTTGACCGGGGCATACGAATGCAGGTCGTTGAGAAACTTGAATCGAGCCCCAGACTTTCCCTTGAGAAAGGCACTGGGCCGAATGCGAGTGGCATCTATGCTCTCTATTTTCGGGGCGATCTTGTCTATGTTGGAAAGGCATCCAAGGGGACGACGAAGAGTAGCCGCTCCCTGCGTGCCCGGCTTGGAGAGCATGTGTCAAAGCTTAGTGAGAGAAGTGGGCTCAAACTTGCCGATGTGTATGTCCGCTATCTGGTCTTTGATAGTGAATGGTGGGTATTCTCTGCCGAGTTTGCTTTGATTTCGCACTATGCGCCTGAATGGAATGACAGTGGATTTGGCAGCAAGACTCCTGGCATCGGCAGGCCAGGTACAAGCCGTGTGAGCAAGTTTGATGAGAGGTACCCAAAGAGTGCGCGGTGAGCACCATATCGC
>JANPDD010000250.1:0-15005 GCA_031431295.1 Hyphomicrobiales bacterium
TGGCCGCAATCGCCGCCGCGGCAGGCATGGACGGCGAACAGGTGGCGAAAGACCTCGCAACAGTCAGGGAAGTGGATGCCGTTTTCGCCGAGGTGCAGACAGCGCAATCCATGGGCATCACGGGTGTGCCAACATTCATCCTCGGCCAGCGCTATGGCGTTATCGGCGCGCAATCCGCCGAAACGCTGGCCAAGACCATGCGCAAGGCTGTCGCTGGCTAACCCGCCAGCTTCACCAGCGTTTGCATCAGCGTTCGTGTGCCCTTCAGCCGGGCGGTCGGGCTTTCCCAGTCGCGGATGATCGCCAGCTTCATGTCAGGCCTCAGCTTGGCAAGGCTGCCCTGCCCTGAAATCCACTCCACAAGTTTTTGCGGGTTGGCGAACACGCCGTTCCGCAGCGTGATCGATGCCCCCTTCGCCCCCGCATCCACGCTTTGCACATTTGCCTTGCGGCACAAGAGCTTGATTGAAACAATTTCCAGAAGATGTTGCACATCATCCGGCAGCTTGCCGAACCGGTCATGCAATTCCGCGGCAAAGGCGTCGAGGTCAGACTGCTCGGTGAAATCGGCAAGCCTGCGATAGAGCCCAAGGCGCACCTGCAGATCCGAAACATAGTCTTCCGGGATCAGCACCGAGGTGCCGATGTTGATCTGCGGCGACCATTGGCTGTCGCCCGCGCTTTCGCCTTCGCCGGCACGCATCTGCGCCACCGCCTCCTCTAGCATGGCCTGGTAGAGTTCAAAGCCCACCTCGCGGATATTGCCCGATTGCTCCTCGCCCAACATGTTGCCCGCACCCCTGATATCAAGATCATGGCTGGCAAGTGTGAAGCCCGCCCCCAATGAATCAAGGGACTGCAGAACCTTCAACCTGCGCTCCGCCGTTGCGGTCATGCCCCTGTTGGCGGGCGTGGTCATCAAGGCATAGGCGCGGGTTTTGGCGCGGCCCACCCGGCCCCTGATCTGGTAGAGCTGCGACAGGCCAAACATGTCCGCGCGGTGAACGATCAGCGTGTTGGCGGTTGGAATGTCCAGGCCGGATTCTATGATCGTCGTGGACAGCAAGACATCAAATGTCCGGTCATAGAAACCGGTCATGATGTCTTCCAGTTCCGTTGGCGCCATGCGGCCATGGGCTGCGCGGAATTTGACCTCCGGCACATTTTCCCGCAGGAAGGCGGCCATCTCATCCATGTCTGTGATCCGCGGCACCACGAAGAAACTCTGGCCACCGCGAAAATGCTCACGCAACAAGTGCTCGCGGATAATCACCGGATCGAAGGGAGAGACATAGGTGCGCACTGCCAGCCGGTCGACCGGTGGCGTGGCGATGATCGACATGTCGCGCACCCCCGACAATGCCAATTGCAAGGTGCGCGGAATGGGCGTGGCCGTCAGCGTCAGCACATGCACATTGGCCTTCAGTTCCTTGAGCCGTTCCTTGTGTTTGACGCCAAAATGCTGCTCCTCGTCGATGATCAGCAGGCCCAGGTCCCGAAAGGCGATGTTGCCTGTCAGCAGCGCGTGGGTTCCCACCACAATGTCGATGGAGCCATCCGCAAGGCCCTTCTTGACGGCCTCCACCTCCTTGCGGCCGACAAGACGCGAAGCCTGCGCAAGCTGCAAAGGCAAGTTCTTGAAGCGCTCGCTGAACGTCTTGAAATGCTGGCGCGAAAGCAGAGTCGTGGGAACGACGACCGCCACCTGTTTTCCGGCATAGGCCGCCACAAACGCGGCCCGCAGGGCAATTTCCGTCTTGCCAAATCCCACATCACCGCAGACCAGCCGGTCCATGGGGCGGCCCTTCTGCAGATCGTCCAGAACCGCTTCAATGGAGGAAAGCTGGTCGTCCGTTTCATCATAGGGGAAACGGGCGCAGAACTCGTCAAAGGCGCCATCAGGCGGAACGAGAATTTCACCCGGCCTCAACTCCCGTGCCGCCGCCGTCTTGATGAGGTCGTTGGCGATTTCGCGGATGCGTTCCTTGAGGCGGGCCTTCTTGGCCTGCCAGGCACCTCCGCCCAGGCGGTCAAGCTGCACACCTTCCGTCTCGGAACCGTAGCGCGACAGAAGATCAATGTTCTCGACCGGAATGAACAAGCGGTCGTTGTTGTGATAGACGAGCAACAGGCAATCATGCGGTGCACCCTGCACATCGATGGTCTTCAGGCCCTCGAAGCGCCCGATTCCGTGGTCCACGTGCACCATGAAGTCTCCGGGCGCCAGCGATGACAGCTCCGAGATGACATCTGCCGCCTTGCGCCCGCGCCGCGCCCGCCTCACCATGCGGTCGCCCAGAATGTCCTGCTCCGACACGAAGGCCAGCGTTTCGGTCTCGAAGCCTTCTTCGAGCGGCAATACGACGATATGGATGAGGGCCTGCGCCCGCCCCGTCACCTCCTGCCAATTTCGCGCATCAGCGATTGCCAAAAGCCCGTGGTCTCTCAGGATGGTGGACAGCCGTTCCGCCGATCCTTCCGACCAGGCCGCCAGCACCACGCGCTTGCCTGTGGCCAGAAGGGTGCTGACATGGGCCTTCACCGCCTCGTAGACATTGCCTCCGGCCTCCGCCCGTTCGGCGGCAAAGCTGCGCCCGCGCCTGCCCCCGAATGACACGGCGTTTCCCTCGGGCCGCTCAAAGGGCGTGAAATCCAGTACGCTGCGGTCGGCCAGAAACTGCTGCCACGCGTCACGCATCACATAGAGCGTCGCTGGTTGCACTGGCTTATAAGGTGCGGCACCAAAATTCTGTTTTGAGAGCGCTTCCCGGCGCGCGTCGTAATACTCATCGATCTGGTCATGGCGCGCCGCAATGGCGTCGGCGGCAGCATGGGAAAGCCCGATCACAGCCTCTGGCAAATAATCAGGGAGCACGGCAAGTGCGGCATGGAACAACGGCAGCCAGTGTTCCATGCCCTGATAGCGCCGGGCAACCGTCACGCTTTCATACAACGGGTCTGACGAGTCCATGCCTCCAAAGGCTCCGGCATAGGATTTGCGGAATTGCGCGATGCTCTCGCCATTCAGCAACACCTCGTTCGCGGCGTTGATGCTGAGGTGCTTCAACTGCGCGGTGGTGCGCTGTGTTTCGGGATCAAAGCTGCGGATGCTTTCCAGCGTATCGCCAAAGAAGTCGAGCCGCACAGGTGAAGGTTGCCCTGGCGGAAAAATATCGATGAGCCCGCCGCGTACCGCATAGTCGCCGGGGTCAACCACTGTGCCGGTCCGGGCATAGCCATTGTCTGCGAGGAACATCTGCAAGGCATTGCCATCCACGCGGTTTCCCGGGGCGGCGGACCATGATGATTTTTTGACGGTATCCGCCGTGACGGTACGCGACGTGATGGCGTTGACGGTGGTGAGAACCAGCACCGGCCCGAGTTGGGGACGTGCCAGTTGCGCCAATGCCGAAAGCCGCTGCGCTACAATGTCAGGGGACGGTGAAACCCGGTCATAAGGCAGGCAGTCCCAGGCGGGAAATCGCAACACATTGAGCCCCGGTGCAAAAAATTCCAGTTGCTCGGCAAGTGCTGCGGCATGCTGGTCATCGAGACAGACATGGATGAAGCCGCGCGTGCCCGCCGCCTGCACAAGATCGGGCAGCACTGCGGCGTCGAGGCCGCTCGGCAGCCCTCCGGCAATCTGGCGCCCCGCATGGTCCCAGCGATCCGTGATGGTTGCCAGTACGCTCATGGTGCGCTCATGCAGGCTGATTGGCGGGCTGATTGACGGGCTGATTGGCAGGCCTGTGCGCGAGGATCCGCCGCAACAATGGCCCGTCGATGCTTGCGGGAACGGCGGCCTGTCCTGTGGCATAAGAAAGCAAATCGTGATCCGGCACATCCATCAGGCGCTCAAGCTCGGCCAGTTCCGGCGCCATCATCTGCGGCAACGCGTGTTCTGCAAAACCACCCAGAAGGATATCAACTTCCTTCATGCCGCGATGGCAGGCGCGCCACAGCAGGCGCTTGCGCCGGTGTTCAAGTGTCAGGTCATCTGGCATGGTGGGCATGCGCATACCGTGGGAACCGCTTGCACCGCAACCCGTTCCGATGGTCAAATGCTGCGCCATGCGGCCTGACATGCTCACCCCCCTCTTTGCCTCCGCCACCAGCATCAAAGGTGTGGGTGACAAGCTTGTGGCCCTCTTTGCAAAGCTGCTGGGGCGCACAAATGAAGTGCGGGTTGTCGATCTCCTCCTGCATCTGCCAACGGGACTGGTTGACAGGCGTTATCGGTGCAAGATCAATGCGTTGCCACAGCAAGGTATTGTGACACTTGAAGTGACGGTCGCGGCCCACAAGCCGCCACCCAAAGGCCGTTCCAACATTCCCTACCGGGTCGACGTCTTTGACGAGACTGGCAATCTGTCTTTGGTTTTCTTCAAGGCCTATCCCGACCACGTGAAGCGCCTGTTGCCGCCAGGCGAGGTCCGTATCATTTCGGGCTCCATTGAATGGTTCCGCAACGAACCACAAATGCCCCATCCGGATCATGTCGTCACGATCGCGGAGAGCGCAACGCTGCCCTTGCTGGAGCCGGTTTATCCGCTGACTGCCGGATTGTCCTCCAAGCTGTTGGCAAAGGCGATGCATGTCGCCCTCGACAGGCTGCCAAGCCTGCCCGAATGGCAGGACAAGCCCTGGCTCGCCAAACAGGCATGGCCGGATTTCAAGGCCGCACTTGTGGCTTGCCACAACCCCGCAGCGCCCGCGGACCTGGAGCCCGCAAACCCTGCACGCCTGCGCCTTGCCTATGACGAATTGCTGGCGAACCAACTTGCATTGATGCTGGTGCGCCAGCACATGAAGCGCGCCTCCGGCCGGGCCTTGCGCGGCACGGGGCAGGTGCGCCAGCGGATCATCGAAGCCTTGCCCTATCGCCTCACCCAGTCCCAGCACCAAGCCTTGGCGGAAGTCCTGGCAGACATGGCCTCGCCTTCGCGCATGATCAGGTTGCTGCAGGGCGATGTCGGTTCGGGAAAAACCGTGGTTGCAATGCTGGCCCTTGCGACGGCAGTTGAGGCAGGCGCGCAAGGTGCCTTGATGGTGCCAACGGAGATTCTTGCGCGCCAGCATTTCGTCACCTTGAACAATTTCAGCACGGTAGCGGGTTTGCGCATCGGCCTGCTCACGGGCCGCGAAAAAGGCCAGTCCCGCAAGGATACGCTGCGGAGCCTCGCCGATGGCAGGATTGACATCCTCATCGGCACCCATGCTCTGTTCCAGGAAGAAGTCGAGTATCGCGATCTCGGCCTTGTGGTCATCGATGAGCAGCACCGCTTTGGTGTGCATCAGCGCCTGGCGCTGCAGGCCAAGGCCGGTGGCCGTGTCCCTGATTTTCTGGTGATGACCGCAACACCCATTCCCCGCACGCTGGCCCTTACGGTTTATGGCGACATGGACGTATCCAAATTGACAGAAAAACCCGCTGGCCGTGAACCTGTCGATACCCGCGTACTACCCCTGTCGCGCATTGATGAAGTGGTGGCGGGGCTTGGCCGCAGTCTCAATCAGGGCATCCGTGCCTATTGGGTTTGCCCCTTGGTGGAGGAAAGCGAAGTCGTGGACTTGGCGGCAGCCGAAGACCGGCATCTCGACCTCAGCAAGAAATTTCCAGGCCAGGTGGGCCTCGTGCACGGCCGCATGAAGGGTGCCGACAAGGACAAGGTGATGGCGGCTTTCAAATCGGGCGAGCTTCCGGTTCTTGTGTCCACCACCGTGATTGAAGTTGGTGTTGACGTGCCCGAAGCTGCCATCATGGTGATCGAGAATGCCGAGCGCTTCGGCCTCTCCCAGTTGCATCAATTGCGCGGCCGCGTCGGGCGGGGCAAGGCCAAGTCAAGTTGTGTCCTCCTCTATCAGGAACCGCTGGGTGAAAATGCAAAGGCCCGCCTGCAGATCATGCGCGAGACAGAGGATGGCTTCTTGATCGCCGAGGAGGACCTGCGTCTGCGTGGTGCCGGAGAAATGCTGGGCACCCAACAGTCAGGCCTTCCCGCATTCTGCCTCGCCAATCTCGCCCACCACGCCGCCCTTCTTGCCACAGCCCATGACGATGCAGCACTCGTGCTCGCCCGCGACCCCCATTTGCAGAACCCCCGGGGTGAGGCGCTCCGCCACTTGCTTTATCTCTTTGAGCGCGATGAAGCCGTCCGGCTTCTGGCATCTGGATAACCCAGCGTCGCCATACCTTCCCAGGCGATACTATTCCTGGCTCTTCACCGCATCCGCGGCCATTTTTTCATCCGCTGGTGGAAGTGGTTTTCCCGGAAACACCAGCCCCATGGAGATCACCAACTTCAAACCGTCCTCCACTGTCATGGAGAGGATTTTCACGTCCTTTCTGTCGGCGAAAAAAACATAGCCTGAGGTCGGGTTTGGCGTTGTCGACACATAGATCGCATACATGGCGCGGCCCGCTTCCAGGCCCACGTCAGCGCCGTCAAGCTCACGCGACACAAAGGCAATCGACCAGGTGTCGCGCCGTGGCCACTCGACCAGGCAGACATAGCGGAATGATGAGCCTTTCTCGGAAAACAGTGTCTCGAAAATCTGCTTGGAGCCCTTGTAGATCGAACGCACGATTGGTGTGCGGTGAAGCAGGCTGTCCCACCAGCCGATCAAGGTGCGGCCCACGAGATTGGCAGCGAGCGCACCGACCGCCGTGATGATCAGCAACGCCAGCACGAGCCCAGTGCCGGGAACCTTGAAGGGCAGGTAACTGTCAGGATTGTAGCCAACGGGGATCAGCGGCTTCACGAAACTGTCAAACAACGAGATGAACCACAATGTCACCCAGACTGTGATGGCGGCAGGCGCCATGATGACCACACCTGTGAAAAAATAGGTGCGCAGGCCGCTGAGAAAGGATTTGCGCGGCTCATCCGTCGCCGCAATTGGACTGTCATTGTCGTTCATGGGATTTGATTGCATCAAAGCGAACGGCGGTGCAAGCAGCAAGCAAATGAATGCCGCAAAGCAGCTCTATCGGCTTCTGGGGTGGCTCAGTCTGGTCGTTGGTGCGATTGGCATCGTTGTCCCGGTTCTGCCGACGACACCATTCCTGCTGGTCGCCGTCTGGGCCTTCAGCAGGTCGTCGCCTGAGCTTGCGCAACGCATCCGCAACCATGCAACATTCGGCCCCTATGTGCGCGACTGGGAAGAGCATGGTGTCATTCCCATCAATGCCAAACTTCTTGCCGCGGCAACAATGGCGGCAGCCGCCGCTTATTTGATTGTCCGTCATCCCGTGCCAGGTTGGGCAACCGCCTCCATCTGCGCCACCATGGGGGCCGTCGCGGTCTACATCTTCACCAGACCGTCCCGGCGCAAGGACGCTTGAGGGAAGACGTCTACTTTGCCGGGTGTTGTTCGGACCACACGCGGGCCCGGGCCTCGGCTTCAAGCCGTTCATCATCCGCGAGGGTGAAACGCAGGTCATTGTACCGGTCGATGATCCTGCGGTCTTCCGCCGGGCGGGCCGTTTCCGCAGCCAGTGTATACCACATGAGGGCCCGCACCTCGTCCCGCTTCACGCCGGTTCCCTTCCAATAAAGGTCACCCAGATAGGCTTGCGCCCCGGAATGGCGCTTGCGCGCAGCCGCAATGAGCCATTTCAGACCCAGTGCCGGATTCTTTTTGACCCCGTCGCCCTTGAAGTTCATTTCCCCCAGGGCGAATTGCGCATCGGGATGGCCGTAGGTCGAGGCAAGACGCAAATAGGCCCGCGCCGCCCGCGCGGGATCAGATTGCACGCCCGCCGAAGGAATGCCCTGCCGCACATATCCAGCCATCCAAATCTGGCAATCCACCATGATCTGCAGGCGCTGGCGGTCCTGCTCGTCCGGATCGTAGTTTTCGGCAACCCGCTGATAGTAGGAATAGGCCACCGCGTCATCGACGGGAACGCCCTGCCCCATCCGGTACATGTGACCAAGATACCAATCGGCCACCAGGCTGCCGTCATCCGACTCACGCCTGAAATATTTCAAAGCCCGGCCAAAGTCTCCGCGGTTGTAGGCTTTCCGGCCCTTCTTGAGATCATCGGTCCAGAAGGGAATGATGTTGAAGCTGGGCAGTTTGACTTCGGGAACAGCGGGAAGGTAGCGGAAGAAGCCGGACCGGCCCTCGTCCTCGGGCGCGCCCTCCTGGGCCTGTGCGCTGAAGGACACGGCCAAAAATGCCACCATCAGAATGACAATTTTGCGCAGAAAACCGCAAGACGCCCAAGGTAGCCGCAGAACCAGCACGATCTCAGCGACCTCCCAGGAGTGGGGTGACAGCAACACGATCACCCTGCGGCGCAATACTTTCGGCCTTAAAACTCAAAATGACTGGATTCGCTTGATACATGGTGGGCAGACCGCTCGCTGCCCGCGTTGGTAATCTGTAATTGCGGCAGATCGTGGCAGAGACAGCAGCCGGATCAGGGCATCTGCCACAAATTGGTTAACTGTTACCTGAAAGCCACAGGGTGTAGCCTGTTTCCAAGAACAGACTTTAGTGACAGGTTGCTTTAAGCCAAGAATCAACCTTTCCCTGATCACATATGCAAACGAATGACAGAATCAGCACACCATCCTGACCTATCGTCAGATTTGCCAGCGGGTATCCAGCCAGAGCGCCTGAATTTCCAATACGTGCCAAGACCGGGCCTGTTGAAACTCACCATCGTTAACTTTCTACTGGGCCTCGTGACACTGGGCATTTACCGCTTCTGGGCCAAAACCAACGTCCGGCGCCACGTCTGGAGCTGCGTTCACATCAATGGCGAACCGCTGGAATATACCGGAACCGGCAAGGAACTTTTTCTCGGCGCGCTGTTCGTCTTCCTGTTCCTGGTCCTGCCGATTGTTCTGGCGGCCGCCGCCATAGGCATCATCCAGGGCCCCGACTCCCCATTGCTGGTCATGGTACAAATTCTGGCCCTCTTGCTGATCTATTTATTTTGGGGTTTTGCCGTTTACAGGGCGCGCCGTTACCAGCTCTCCCGCACCCATTGGCGCGGCATCCGGGGAACCCTGGTGGGCTCGGCCATGATCTACAGCCTGCTCTACTTCGGCTCGCTCCTCGCCAAATCCATGTCGCTCGGCTGGGCCACACCGGTCATGAACACGGTGCTGCGCGAGCAGATCACCAATGACATGCGCTTTGGCGATGCCGCCTTCAAGTTCAAGGGCCGGGCCGGTCCGCTTTACCCCACTTACGCGCTGTGCTGGTTTTTGACCTTGGCTGCGATTGTCGCGGTCATTGTGGCAATTGCCGCCAGTGCCGGAACATCCGACTGGCTGAAAAACGCCTTCGGCGACGCCATCAACCCGGCAGATATTGACACTATGGTCGGTTACATCATCATCGCAGGTGCTGCTGTCCTTTTGGTCAGCCTGCTCATCATTCCCATGCTGTGGGCAATCTATATCGCCAAGGAAATGCGCACCTTCGCAAATTACACCCGCTTTGATGGCGCGCAATTTCATCTCCAGGCAACGGCGGGAAATGTCATTGGGCTGACCCTCGGCAATATCCTGATCCTGGTCTTCACCCTTGGCATCGGCTGGCCTTACATCAATCAAAGAACCGTCAGATTTGTCGTCGACAGGTTGGTGCTCGACGGACTGATCGATGTTGACCGGATTGCCCAATCCCAGGTTCCCGTCGACCAACGTGGCGAAGGCCTTGCCGACGCGTTTGATGTGGGAGGCTTGTAGTGGCAGTCAATGCCAAGTTTTTTGACGGCGAACGCGCCCGTGACCGTGAGGTCACAGTTGAATTGAATGGCGGCAACCTTGTGTTTTCCGGCCAGAACGTAGTGACGACAAGCTGGACAATTGCGGGCCTCCACCCCATTGATCCGCCGGCTGAGGGCCAGCCTTTTCGACTGACACATGATTCCAAACCCGGCTCCCGGCTCGTCTTCCGCGATGATGCCTTCATCAAGGCGCTCGTCAGCGCAAACCCACATCTCAAGGGTGGGTACTCCTTGACGCACCTGAAGCAGGTCGCCGCATGGACCTTTGGCGGCCTCGCCGTCCTTCTGCTGTTGGGATACGTGTTTGTGGCGGTCCTGCCCCAGAAAGTAGCCTTCGTGCTCCCCGAAGAGTGGCGCAACCGCGTCGGCAACCAAATCGTCACCAGCCTCGTCGACAAGGCCAAAAAGTGCAGCACCCCCGGGGGCGATGCGGCGAAATCGGCAATGATCGCAGTTCTGGCGGAAGGAAACCCTGATCTGCCTCCCATATCAATGGAGATTTATGATTTGGAACTCATCAACGCCTTTGCCGCACCCGGTGGCAAGATCATCTTCACCCGCGGCATTCTGAAAAAGGCAGACCGGCCCGAGGAAATTGCAGGTGTGTTGGCCCACGAGATCGGCCACGTGGCCCACCGCCACCCGGAAACACAATTGGTGCGCCTGACAGGATTGCAAGTGCTGATCAGCATTGCCACGGGCACCAGCGGCGGGGACTTCACCAGCAACGTCGCCGCGATCGCCGCACTGCTCAGTTATTCACGCGAAGCCGAACGCGAAGCTGACGCTTACGCCCGCAGCACCCTGGACAAGGCCAATGTGGATCCGACAGGCCTGCGCAGCTTTTTTGAAAAGCTCATGAAGCTGGATGGCAAGAAAAAGCCGGATGACAAGGAGACATCGGCGCTGGATCGCATTGGCAACGTCTTTTCCACCCATCCAGGCACCGAGGAGCGGATCAAGGAAATCCTGCCCCTGCCGCCAAACCGTGTTCCCGTCACCGTCCTCTCCCCGGACGGCTGGAAGGACTTGCAGTCAATTTGCGGCTAGGCTGTTCTGATCCCGTCTGTTTTCGGGGTGGCCTTGTCTTCTTTCAACGCCTGCGCCTCATGGCGCACGAACCAATCCACCATGCCTGTCCAGATCAGCCGCGCCAGCTCCGGCGACAGCCCCGCATTCATGGCCTGCGCCTCGGCCCGCGCAATCACCTCCTCAACGCGGGCGGGAATGAGCGCTGGCAGGTCTTCGCGTGTCTTGATCCTGATGACGCGGTCTACAACGGCCTGGCGGCGCGCGAGAAGCAACACCATGTCTGAATCGATTGCATCGATTTCGCGGCGCGCCTTGGCTAGTTCCGGGTGAATGGCTTCTGTCATGAAGCAGAAATGGTCCAGCAGCGGCGGCTGTTCAAGAGGCGAAATTGAAGCATGTCCGGGCCTCCGGTCATGGGGCTTTGGCACGCGCACGGGGCTGGAACACCCAGGGCCTCACACCCTGGGTCTCGCGGACCGTCGCAATCAAAACACCATCATCGGTGAATGTGATGGTGTGGGCGCCCTTGCGCCAAACATCAAACCTGTCGATCGTTGCAAGCTTGCCTTTGCATTTCCGGCGCAGCGGATATTGGGCGATGACCACATCGGCGGCAGGGCAGGGCTTGGCCAGTTCTGCCGTTTCCTTGAGGTATGCAACTTTCCGGCCCGCGACGACGGCGCTGCATAGCTTGGCGTCACACAACCACAGCGCTCGCTTGGCGGCCTGCGCCGGCGTTTCCGCCTGCCCCACTTCGGCGAGCCACTTCGAAACTGCAAACCGTGAGCCCTTGGCAGAACTTGGCACCAGTAGTCCATCGGCCGCCACGGCGGCCACCACCTTGGCGCGTTCCTCAACAAAAATGTCAGGCGTGCCATCAGTCGCTGCGAGCCAGGCCGCCACACATGCGGCAGGCACGGCAAGCCAGCGCAGGGAACTCGCTGACATGCAAACAAATGCGGCCACGAACGACAAGGTCACTGCCACGGCTGGAGAGAGAAGCGGCAGCGCCAAACCGGCATGGGGCCAGGTCGACACCCAATCCGAAATCGCCATCACCACGTTCAACCCGCGCTCCATCACAAGAAGCGGCAATTTCTCCAATCCAAATGGCATGAGAACAGTCGCCAACAGCGCCATGGGCATGACTGCGACACTGACAATGGGAAGCGCCAGCGCATTGGCCACAACGCCATAGGGGGCAATGCGGCCAAAGTGGTGCGCCGCTGCAATCCCAGACAAACTGCCTGCAATGAGCGACGTGATGGCCGAAGCAAGGACGAACAGAATTCCCTTGCGCACCCAGCGCACCCACAGCGGTCCCGCCACTTGCTGTTCAATGTCAACGCGTCGATTCCACCACTCAAAAAACGAGGCGAGCCCCATCACCGCAAGAAACGACATCTGGAAACTGGCGGACACGGCCTGTTCCGGCTCCAGCACCAATACGATGAGCGCTGCAATCGCAAGATTGTGCAGCGATATGGCCGGGCGGTCCACCAAGACTGCAAAGAACATGACGGCAATCATGATGAAGGATCGCTCCGTTGCAGCGCCCGAATCCGCCAGCAGCATGTAGAACAGCCCCACAACCACTGCACCCGCCGCCGCCCACTTCTTAATTGGCCAGTCCAGCGCAAGGCGGGGGGACAAAGCCAGCAACGCCCGGATGATCCAGAAGGCACTGCCTGCCACGAGCGCCATGTGCAGGCCCGAGATGGAGAGAATGTGAAACAGCCCGGAGGCGCGCAAGCTGTCGTTCATGGCCTTCGGGATCTGGGCGCGTTCGCCGGTGATCAGGGCATCGGCAAAAGAACCGGTTGGCCCTTCAATGACACCGTGAACCCGTTCGCCGATGGCGCGCCGCAGACGGTGGAAGGCCCGCCGAACCTGGTAGCGGTATGGCACGTCCTGACCGGTCACCACCGGCGGAACTGTGAACCGTCCCGTCGCACCAACCGATTCAAAATAGAGGCTGCGGCCAAAGTCGAACGCCCCCGGTGAAACAGGGATCGGCAGCGGGGTGAGAATGGCAGTCCCCGATACAAGGTCACCAATCTGTGGAGGATTGACCGGCCCCAAGGCCAACCCATTGGCCAACCCCGTGAATTGAACCCGCACCCGGACTGGCGTTTCGCCGGCGACAACGCCCCCAGCCTTCACCACGTCAAGGGTCAGAATGTGCCGCCTCGCGCTGCGCTGGTCGATATCAACAACCAAACCCGTCAGTTCAACGCCCGGTGTGTAGCTCCGCAAGAGTGGTGTGGCCACCCAGGCGCTCCGCAGGCTGGCCAATGAAAATCCGATTGCCACAAGGGCCAGGACCACAACGGCAGTGGTTCTGCGGAATTGCCAAAGCAAAAATACCGAGACTGCCAGCAAGGCAGAAATGACACGAAGCCCGGGCTCCGTGGACAGCCCGAAATACGTCCAGATGCCAATGACCAGAAAGACAGGCGACCAAATGGTCAGCCGTGAATTTTCCCGGGCGAGGGCTGTGGCAATGGCGCTTCCCATGCGGGCGGGCCAGCCAGTCCATCGCGGGCCGCTGCCGTCATCCGCCCCTTTGACGCTGTGGGCCTCTGTGCTATCCGCCTCGACCACGGCCATTGTTGCCCATTCCCGTTCCCAACTTAGAAGGATTTTGGCGGAAATGTCATCGCCCATTGTTACGCGTTTTGCGCCATCCCCCACCGGTTTTCTGCACATCGGCGGTGCCCGCACGGCTTTGTTCAATTGGGTTTATGCGAAGTCCAAGGGCGGCCAGATGCGGCTGCGCATTGAGGACACCGACCGGGAGCGCTCAAGCACTGCCGCCGTGGCGGCAATCCTCGACGGCCTCACCTGGCTTGGCCTCACCTGGGATGGCGAAGTCGTTTCCCAAAACGCCAGGGTCCAACGCCACCGCGAAGTGGCGCACGAACTTCTGGCCCGTGGCAAAGCCTATTACTGCTACTGTTCCCCCCAGGAGCTGGAGGCCATGCGCGCCCGTGCGGAAGCCGAAAAACGGCCCATCCGTTATGATGGGACCTGGCGTGACCGTGATCCTGCAACAGCACCCGCCGGCGTGAAACCGGTGATCCGCTTCAAGTCTCCCCAAACCGGCGAAACCGTCGTCGATGACCAGGCCCAGGGCCGTGTTGTCATCCCCAACAAGGATCTGGACGATCTCATCATCCTGCGCTCGGACGGCAACCCCACCTATAATCTCTCTGTTGTCGTGGATGACCACGATATGGCGGTCACACACATCGTGCGTGGCGTCGACCATCTCACCAATGCCGCCCGGCAAACGCAGATTTACCTCGCCATGGGCTGGACCGTGCCGTCCATGACCCATGTGCCCCTGATCCATGGACCTGATGGTGCCAAGCTGTCAAAGCGTCACGGGGCGCTCGGCGTTGAGGCCTATCGCGCCATGGGCTATCTGCCAGCCGCACTCCGCAATTATCTGGCGCGCCTCGGCTGGAGCCACGGTGACGATGAAATTTTTTCCACCAGCCAGCTTGTTGAGTGGTTCGATCTTGACGGCATCGGAAAATCCGCCGCGCGCTTTGACTTTGCCAAGCTGGAAAATCTCAACGGCCACTATATCCGCCATACACCTGACGCTGAATTGCTTGACCACTGGCTTGCCTTCTTGCCGCACATTGAGGGCGGCAGTGAACGTCTTGTCCGCATTGACAACGCCATGAATACCAAGTTGTTGAAAGCCATGCCGGGCCTCAAGGAGCGCGCCAAGACACTGGTGGAACTCAATGCCAGCGCTGCCTATCTGTTTGTAAAACGACCCCTGGCCATGGACGACAAGGCGAGGCAAATCCTCGTCGATGGCGGCAAAGCTGAACTGTCGGACCTTGCCACCGTTCTCGGCGGCGTGGCGGATTGGACTGCCTCTTCACTGGAAACGGCTGTGAAGGCCAAAGCTGAAGCCTCAGGCATCAAACTCAGCAAATACGCCCAACCGTTGCGGGCAGCACTCACGGGCACCAGCACATCCCCCGGCATTTTCGACGTGTTGGAAGTGCTTGGCCGCGAGGAAAGCCTGGCGCGGATTGGCGATCAGGCACGAACCTGAAACAGTCGTCCGTGAAGAACTCACGCACGCCCGACTTTATTAAACGGATTTGATTTTCCGCACCGATTGATTTGCAAGAAACGTGCGTGTTGCCCTCGATTTTCTTGCAAATGCGGAAAGGGGATTCCCTTGATTCCCGAAGCG
>JANPDD010000251.1:0-1954 GCA_031431295.1 Hyphomicrobiales bacterium
ATGATGGCAAAGGTGCGCCGGCGCGCCACCTCTTCGGCAAGTGTCAGGGGCAAGGAATGGTCACTCGTGATTGTTGTCGGGGAAGCTGTAGCGGCAGAGCGCCGTCACGTCCAGAGTTGCCCTTTTGGCTCCCGTGTGGCAGTGAGGCGCAGAGGAAAAAAATGACAAATCTGGCACTGCTCGGAGACATCGGCGGCACCAACGCGCGCTTTGGCCTGATTGAACTGGGATCCATGGTTGTGCGCGAAGTCGAGGTCCTCAAAAACGACAATTTTGCCAGTCTGGAAGCGGCCATTTCCCACTATGTGGAAAAGCGCGGAATGAGCGAACTGGCCGCTGCCGCCGTTGACGTGGCAGCCCCTGTTGACCGCGAGATCATCACGCTGACCAACCGCGACTGGACCTTCAGCGCGGAAAGCCTGCGCAAGGCGGCAAAGGCGAAACGCTTCCGCCTGCTCAATGATTTTGAGGCGCTGGCCTGGTCGCTGCCCCATATCGCGGCATCAGACCTGGTGCAGATCGGCGGCACCGTGAATTCCAAACCCCAGGTCAAGGTTGTGCTGGGGCCGGGCACCGGTCTTGGCATGGCAACACTGGCACCCCTGCCGGGTGGCGGCTGGATGCCCATTCCCGGCGAACTGGGCCACACCACCTTGCCCGTGGTCACGACCGAGGAACTGGCCCTCAAAGACAAGCTCATCGGCAAGGACAAGTTCGCCGAAGTCGAGGACGTGTTGACCGGGCCTGGACTTTTGGCGCTGTACAGGGCGGTTGCGGCGCAGCCTGTTCACACCACTCCGGAAGCCGTGTTGCAATCGGCCTTGAAGGGGGGCGATGGACCAGCGGAAAAGACGCTCGATCACTTCATGACGTTTCTGGCGCGGCTGGCTGGCGATGTCGCCATGGCGCTGCAGGCCCGTGGCGGTGTTTATCTCGCGGGCGGCATTGCGCCTGCCATTGCGGCAAAGCTGCAGCAGCCCAAATACCGCGCCGTGTTTGAGGAGAAGGGACGGATCGCCGACCTGATGAAACCCATCCCCTGGTTTGTCATCACCGACAGGTTCCCGGCCCTGAAGGGCTGTGCCGCAGCTTTGAATGCTGGGGTGACAGCATGACCGGCGTTCTCATCATCATCGATGTGCAAAATGATTTCTGTCCCGGCGGCAGGCTTGCCGTGGCGGGCGGGGATGAGACTGTGCCGGTGATCAATGGCTTGGCACAGGACTTCGACCACGTGGTGCTGACACAGGACTGGCATCCGGCGGATCATTCCTCGTTTGCCTCGCAGCACGAAGGTGCCGCCCCGTTCACGCAAATCACCATGCCCTATGGCCCGCAAACCCTGTGGCCGGACCACTGCATGATCGGCAGTGAAGGCGCGGCGTTTCACAAGGGTCTTGAAATGGCAAAGGCCGAACTGGTGATCCGCAAGGGTTTCCGCACGGCCATCGATTCATACTCGGCCTTTTTCGAGAACGACCACACAACAGCGACAGGCCTTGGCGGCTATCTGAAGGAGCGTGGCTTTTCCAAAATCACGCTTGTGGGCCTGGCCTTCGACTATTGCGTGCGCTACTCGGCCGAAGATGCACAGGCGCTGGGGTTCGAGGTAACGGTGGTCGAGCGCGCCACCCGCGCCATTGATCTCGGCGGCACGGCGGAACAAACCCGCAAGAGTTTTGCCGAACGCGGCATCGGGCTCGCCTGAAATCAGACCCCACCCCTTGATCCCCTCCCCGAGAATCGGGGAGGGGTGAAACTCAAAGCTCACCCCTCCCCAATTCTTGGGGAGGGGCAGGGGTGGGGCGGCAAGTGCAATCTGGCCGTGAACCCACGTTGGAAGCATATTCCGAAAGTAGAAATCTATTCCAGGCCACCTGGGAGGCCCGTACGCGCGCTTCTGCTGGCCCGGCTACCCCCCTCTCGGCCCACCCCCGAATCGCGCTCCACACCC
>JANPDD010000252.1:0-1974 GCA_031431295.1 Hyphomicrobiales bacterium
CTCGCCGGGGCCAGGTGTGCCGAAAGATGCGGGCATCATCATTGATCTCGTCAAGGCAGCCCAGGACAGCGTGCCGGTGTTCGGGGTTTGCCTCGGATTGCAAGCCATCGGCGAGGCCTTTGGCGGCAACGTCGTCAGGGCACCGACACAGATGCACGGCAAACTGTCGCGCATCCACCACACGGACCAGGGCGTGTTCCATGGCCTGCCGCAGGGCTTCAACGCCACGCGCTATCACTCCCTTGTCGTCGACCGGGCGAGCCTGCCGGCGGAAATTGAGGTGGTGGCAGAGTGTGACGGGTTGGTGATGGGTGTCCGGCACAGGACCAAGAACGTGCATGGTGTACAGTTTCATCCCGAAAGCATTGCATCAGAGCATGGCCATGCCATCCTGAAAAACTTCCTCGCGCTGGCGGGTGTAAAAACAGGTGTGAAACGATGAGCGATCTGAAACCACTCATTGCCAAGGCCGCGGACGGAAAAGCGCTGTCACGCGAAGAGGCCCGTGCCGCCTTCAACATCTTGATGTCGGGAGAGGCAACGCCGTCCCAGATCGCCGGTTTCCTGATGGCGCTGCGGGTGCGCGGCGAAACAGTTGAAGAGATCAGTGGTGCTGTCGATGTCATGCGCCAGAAAATGCTGCGGGTTGATGCGCCAGATGATGCGATCGACATTGTCGGCACTGGCGGCGATGCGTCCGGCACCTTCAACATTTCCACGTGTGCCGCGTTTGTGGCGGCGGGAGCCGGATTGAAAGTGGCAAAACACGGCAACCGTGCCCTCACCTCAAAATCCGGTTCGGCGGACGTACTGTTGGCATTGGGCGTCAAGCTCGACACGGAGCCCGGAAGAATATCGGAGTGCATCCGTGAGGCGGGACTGGGCTTCATGTTCGCCCCCCAGCACCACTCCTCCATGAAGCATGTGGGGCCGACGCGGGTGGAACTGGGCACACGGACGATTTTCAATCTGCTTGGCCCCCTGTCCAATCCTGCGGGTGTCAAACGTCAGGTTACTGGCGTTTTTTCAAAGTCTTGGGTTGAACCCCTCGCCCATGTTCTGAAGCAGTTGGGTAGCGAGGCCTGCTGGATTTGCCACGGCGAAGGCGGATATGACGAAATCGTACCCTCCGGCACGACCTCCATTGCCGAGCTGAAGAACGGCACCGTGCGCAGCTTTGAGGTGACGCCGGAAATGGCGGGCCTCACGCGCTCAAATCCGCAAGACCTGATAGGCGGCGAGGCGCCCCAGAACGCCGAGGCCCTGCGCGCCGTGCTCGCCGGAAAACCTTCCGCCTTTGCCGATGCCGCCCTTCTCACGGCAGCCGCCGCACTGGTGGTGGCGGGAAGGACAGCCGACCTGAAAGCTGGTGTTGCGTCGGCCCGGGAATCGATCGGTTCCGGCGCTGCCGCACGGGTTCTCAAACGCTTGGTCGAGGTTTCAAACGGGTGATGGCAACGATCCTGGACAAGATCGCCGCCTACAAGCGGGACGAAATAGCCGAAGCGAAAAAGGCCCTGTCCTTTGCCTCGCTCGATCTCACCGCCAGGGCGCAACCGCGCCCGCGCGGTTTCATCACGGCGCTGACGGACAAACACGCCGCCGGGCAATGGGCGCTGATTGCCGAGATCAAGAAAGCCTCACCTTCCCGGGGCTTGATCCGCGAGGATTTCGATCCCCCAGCCCTGGCACAGGCCTATGACGCTGGCGGGGCGGCCTGTCTCTCGGTCCTCACTGACACGCCCAGCTTTCAAGGTGCCCCGCAATTCCTGACCGAAGCCCGCAAGGCCTGCACCCTGCCAGCACTCCGCAAGGATTTCATGCTCGACACCTATCAGGTCGCGGAAGCAAGAGCCTGGGGTGCCGATTGCATTTTGGTGATCATGGCGATGGTCGATGACAACTGTGCTGCCGGGCTTGAGGCCGCTGCCATTGACTATGGCATGGACGTGCTGGTCGAAGTGCACGACAGGG
>JANPDD010000253.1:0-9971 GCA_031431295.1 Hyphomicrobiales bacterium
GCAGTGTCGCGGTCGGGCGGTTGTAATCTGCTTCCTTGATTCTCCGGGCCAGTTCCGGAGTGTAGGTTTCAGGGTCAACCGGGGCCGGATCGAACGGCCAGAGATCCATGAACGCTTGCAGATCGATCCCCTGCGACCGGCAGATATTGGCAGCATGTGCGACACCGATGAATTGCACGTAGGACATGGTCAGCCATGCGAGGTCAAGTGCGGCGGCGGCGCCAACCCCCTCACCCACGTTGCGCACTTTTCCGGCAAGACAGGTCAGAAGCGGGCCTGCGACCTGCCACGCCAGCGCATCACCTGAAATGAGTATCTCACCAGTTTTGGTGCCGATTTGATTTGGGCCGCAAAGGATCGCGCCATCGAGATAGCGCGCGCCCTGCGCACCGACCCAGGCCGAAAGCGCTTCGGCCTCGCGCGGGGTGCCGGTGGTCAGATTTACAATTGCTCGCCCGACGAGATGATTTGCCACGCCGTCAGTCCCCAGAAGCGCGCGAGTTGACGCATAGCTGTCAATGCAGATCAGCACGATCGGACTGGCGGCAATCGCGTCGTTCAACGCATCCACGGCCACTGCTCCGATATCCGCCAGCGCGTTTGCCTTTCCGGGTGTGCGATTCCACACAGAAACCCCATGCCCAGACGCCAACGCTGCCCTGGCAAGCGCCGAGCCCATCAACCCCAATCCGATGCAGGTCACCCCGGTCATCGGCACTCTCCCACATACATCCGCGAAGACTGACACACACTTGCGTATTCGCCAATCGAAATTGGGGCATCGTCGATTTGATTGGTGTGACCGAAGGGGAATAGGAAGGAAAAAGGGAAAGGAAAAAAGAGATAAGGGGGACGTTTCCCTTTTCCCTCTTGAACTCTTCTTTCACTCGCGAAATGGCGGAGGCAGACCCTGCCTGCGAGGTCTCCCAGTGTTCCCATGGTGACCAGGAACCCGGCAACCATGAAGCCGTAAATGTCATTCATCCACAAAAGCTGGGTCGGCGATGGGTGAAGCTCCGCCAAGATCAACGGATTGGCGAGGAACAGGACCGCGAGGTCCATGGAATAGAGCATGCAGGCAATGGACAAGACCACAAGGCCGACCCAGTCCTTGCGGGTGGCGGCGGGCAGGCTTGCGGCAGTGGGCGTGGAATGAGTCTGCATTTGCTGCCATATAGACCATAGCAATCCAATTGTCAAGACTTAAATCGCAATATAGGAATTAATTTTTAGTGTCGGCCCCGGCAGGAGTTTTTGAATGCGTTGCCTCATCGTTGCCGACCTGCACTATTCCCTGCCGCAGTATGATTGGCTGGTGGCCGAGGCCGCCAAGTATGACCTTGTCATCATCGCGGGCGACCATCTTGACCTCAGCGCCCCGGTCGATGGCCGGGCGCAGATTGTGGTCATTGGAAAATATCTCGAGCTGCTGCGGGCACGGACCCGCGTCATCACATGTTCCGGCAACCATGACCTTGACAGCCGCGATGGCGATGGCGAGAAAACCGCGCGCTGGATATCCGCCCTCAACAGCCATGGCGTTCCTGCGGACGGACAGTCCGTCACCCTTGCCGACACATTGATCAGCATCTGCCCGTGGTGGGATGGGCCCTTGGCCCAGAAGCGCCTTGCCGACCAATTGGCGCGTGATGCGGCGGAACGGAAACCGTCGTGGGTTTGGGTGCACCATGCGCCAGCGGCGGATTCACCCGTCAGCTGGTCAGGCAGCCGCTTCTCCGGCGACACGACATTGCTCGACCTGATCCGCACCCATCAGCCAGATCTTGTGTTCTCCGGCCATATCCACCAGTCGCCGTTCACCAAGGCCGGTTCATGGATTGACCGGATCGGCAAGACATGGGTGTTCAATGTGGGCCAGCACCTGGGCGTGCCGCCAGCGCATATTGTCTATGACAGTGCGCTTCGTGAAGTCGTGTGGTTCTCCATGGCGGGCATCCAGGCGCACACACTGAAGCTTGCAGCCGACGAGGCGATCACAAGGCCGCTGCCGCGCCTGCCGCAGCCGCCTGGCTGGTTCATGGCGCCGAACCAGGCTCCCGTTCCGAACCCGGTTCAAAATCCGTCTTCGGCTGATTAATGAGCGAGGCCAGAATGTCGCTCACCATACCCAGGTGGTTGCCCTCATGGGCGTATTGGCGCTTCAAGTCCGCAAGATAGCCGGTTGCGGAATTGAGGCGCTGGGCCAGAAGCTGCGCCACGGCAAAGGTGACGGCCGGGTCGCTGCGCAAAAACCCCTCCGCATCCTCATAGGCATAGGCTTTCACCTCCGTCAGGGTCCGTACAGAAGCCGTGTGCGGCGTGCCCAGAAGGATCGCCATTTCGCCAACCACGGCACCCGGCTCGGCAATCACGGCCACTTCGGTTTCACCGCGCAACACCTGCAGCTTGCCTGCGGCCAGCACATAAAGCCTGCCTGTGCTCTTTCCTTCGGCGAGCAGGGTTTCGCCTGCCGGAAGTGTCCTGAGGCGGGAAGCGTCGCAAGCGGCAAGGATCGGGTTCATCACAGACAATGTGGCCTTTCGGTGGGGAGCTCAGCAGAGAATGAAGCATAGGACCTGCTGGCAAGCAACATGGGCCTGGCCATCATCACTTGGGTAAATGATGCAAATCATATTTGAACAATTCCCGCGCCACTCCTATGCTCGATGCCATCAGGGGCGATGCGAGGGACGGCCATGTCAAACCTGCATATCCTTGATGCCATTGGCAACACGCCAATGATTGAACTGCGCAACATCGTTCCAAAGGGCAGCGCCCGCATCGTCGCCAAGCTCGAATCGGCCAATCCAACCGGCAGCATGAAAGACCGGCTGGCACGCAATCTGATCAGGTGTGCCGTTGAGAAGGGCCTGCTCAAACCGGGTGGCACGGTGGTCGAATACACAGCAGGCACCACGGGAATTTCTCTGGCCCTTGTAGCGAGTGCGCTGGGCTACAAGACCCATTTTGTGTTTTCAGATGCCTTCAGCGATGAGAAGCGCTGGACCATGCGGGCCTTTGGCGCACAAATCACCGACATTCAAAGTGACAACAAGAAGATCACCAAGGAACTCATCCAGGCCATGATTGCCAAAGCGGGCGAGATCAGCAAGCAGCCAAACCACTGGTGGGCGGACCAATTGAAAAATGAGGATGGTGCCAATGGCTACACAGGCCTTGGCGACGAAATCTGGGAGCAGACGGCGGGCCGTGTTGATGCAATCGTCCATACGATCAGCACCGCCCACTCGATGCATGGCATGAGCCGGGCCCTGAAGCGCCGGAAACCCGATATCAAAATCTTTGCAGTTGAACCGGACGAGTCGGCGGTTCTGTCCGGAAAACCGCCGGGCTCCCACAAGATTGAAGGCATTGGCCTCGGCTTCATTCCGCCGCTGTGGCACCCTGAGGAAGTCGATGAAATACTGACGGTCTCGACTGAGGAAGCCAAGGCCATGGCGCGCCGCTTGGCGCGTGACGAGGCGGTCTTTGCGGGAACCTCGACAGGTGCCAACATCGCGGCGTCCCTGCGGGTGGCTGCTAGGCTCGGTCCCGGGGCCGTTGTGGCCACACTGATCGTTGATTCAGGCTTGCGCTATCTCAGCACGGATGTGTTCCGGTAACGCTCACCGCGCTGCCCAGAGCATGCCGCGCTCAAACATGGTTTTCATGTGCGGCACGGCAAATTCATCCGCCGTATGGCCGAGTGCCGAATAGAAGACCCGGCCCTTGCCGTACATCTTCTTCCACACCACAGGCATGACAGCACCTTTCACCCAGTCGCAATGTTCGCCGGTGAAGGTCGTTGTGGCCAGCACATCGATCAGCGGATCGACATGCATGTAGTATTGTTCGGAGCGGTAGGCGAAGGATGAAACACCACGCATGATCGCATCATCCGGTTTCGCAACGTCCACCCGGTAGTCGATGATGTTGCCGGGGTGGGCCACCCACTGGCCGCCGGTCATGAACTGGTATTCGGTTTCGGTGCGGAATGAATCGCACATGAGGCCGTGCAGCCCCGCAAGCCCCACGCTACCGCGCACGGCGGCGCACAGGGCGTCCACTTCCGCCTTTTCAATCGTGCTCATGGTGATCATGGGAACAATGAGATGAAACGCCGTGAGATCAAGCCGCGCCAGGCAGGCCGTGCCGTGTTCCAGCGCAACGGAAAGTCCGTTGGCTTCCAAAAGGTCCTTCGCCACCCTTGCCGAACGCTCCGGCGTATGTCCTTCCCATCCGCCCCAGAATACCAGCGCCTGCCTGTCTGCCACGTGATCCTCCGTGCCCACCCATAACCTGCTCGAAAGAAAAAAGGCACCGGCGATTTCGCGCCGATGCCTTCAATTCAATGGGCGCCCGGGATTTACGCCGCTTCTTCGGCGGTCTCGTCCTCGGCCTTCTCGCTTGCGGCAGCGCCGCGCTTGGCGTTGCGGGCGAGGAAGTCCTCCAGTTCCTTGATGCACTGGTCCTCGTCCACCCGGCGCACGGCGGCGAGTTCGCGGGCGAAGCGGGCCAGCGCCTGCTCAAACAGCTGGCGCTCGGAGTAGGACTGTTCCGGCTGGCGGTCAGAGCGGTAAAGATCACGGATCACTTCGGCCACGGCGATCATGTCACCGGAGTTGATCTTTGCGTCATATTCCTGGGCGCGGCGTGACCACATGGTGCGCTTGATGCGGGCGCGGCCACGGATCACCTTCATGGCGGTTTCGATCATCACGCGGTCAGCGAGGTGACGCATGCCCTTCTGTTCGGCCCGGTTGGTCGGCACCTTGAGGCGCAGCTTCTCTTTCTCAAAATCCACAATGTAGAGTTCGAGCCTGGCACCGGCGATTTCCTGCTCCCCAATGTTGGAGATGCGGCCTACACCATGGGCCGGGTAGACCACCAATTCGCCCACCTTGAACATCAGCTTTTTGGGGGCAGGCGCTGGTGCCACAGCCGGCTTTGCCGCGGCTTGCGGTTTTGCGGCAGGGGCGCGCAGGCCTGGTGTTGCAACCTTGGCGGCAGTTGTCTTCACAGTTTCAACAGGCTTTGCCACGGGTCTTGCCACAGCTTTGGGTGCCGCCTTGGCGAGAGCCCTGAAGACCGGCTTCACGGCGGACGCCTTTGCGACAGGTTTTGGCACTGGCTTTGGCACTGGCTTCGGCACTGGTTTTGCCTTGGAAACGACCTTGGCAGGAGTCTTGGCCTTTGCCTTCACGACAGGCTTAGTCTTTGTTTTTACGACTTTTTTCTTCTTGGTGACCATTTTGCCTTGCCCTTTTCTTGTTCTGGCGGGGAACAGGGGGCGCAAAAAAATCCGAGCCCAAAGCCCGGATGTCTGCGACCCAACCCCACGAACGCTACATGGGGACAGCCTAGCACGAATTTAAGCAAAATTAAAGGGAGCATCCTCCGTGTACGGCGCAATTCAGGCATCCGTTTACGGGCATGGTTAACAACATGGCCCCGGAAGTTGGAAATAGTCGGGCAGTTTCAATCACCTTCGCCAGGCTCTGGGGAAAACAGGGCCAATTTCCCGGGCTTGCCATCAAATTCCTTGGCGTCGGCCGGAGCGTCACGCTTGATGGTGATATTCGGCCATTTTGGCGCATAATCTGTATTGAGCTTGAGCCAGGATTCGAGGCCAGGCTCCGTGTCGGGCTTGATCGCGTCCACCGGGCATTCCGGCTCACACACGCCACAGTCGATGCACTCATCCGGGTGGATGACCAGCATGTTCTCGCCCTCGTAGAAACAATCCACGGGGCAGACCTCCACGCAGTCCATGTATTTGCATTTGATGCAGCTTTCGGTGACGATATAGGTCATTGGGGGCCCTGGAGCGCGAACGTCGCGCGTGTAACGGTTTTTTCCGTGTGCCGATCTAGCAGAGCAGTTCCGGGCTTGCATCCTGTTTTTCGAGAGGCAGCATCTCCCGGTAGAGCTGCTGTGCATGGTTTGCAGGGCCGCGCCTTTGCGCCTCACCCAGAACCTTGACCACGCGCACCTGGTCATTGATGACGAGAGTGATAACATCTTCCGGTTTGACGGTGTGGCTGCATTTGCCCACTGGCACCCGGTTGACCCGCACACCGCCGCCTTCAACCAATGCCGCCGCCAGCGCACGGTGGCGTACAAAACGGGCATAGACCAGCCATTTGTCCAGGCGTTGGCTCAGGTTTTTTCCTTTTCCAGTTGTGCCTTCAAGGCGCCGAGCACGGCAAAGGGTGAATTGGGGTCGGCAGCCTTTTCCGGACGCTGGAATTTCTGGCTGTCATTCTGTCCCGCAGCGTTGCCCCGTTTCCAGTCAGGTTTCGGGTCAGGCTTCCGGTCAGCAAACGTGTCAGAGCGTTTGTTGAACCTCCTCTGGGGCTTGTTCTCCTGATTGGCATCCTGACTGCCGCTCTGCCTCGCATCAGGGTTCCGGCGGTGATGGCCGCGATCACGCCTGGAGCCTTCAGTCGTGCCAGCCCCGGTCGCATCGCTTTGGACCTGCGGTTGATGGCGTGCGGGCCTGTGGCGCTGCGCCCGAAAGGGACCCATGTTCTCCGGCCACCAGACCTTGGTTTCAACCAGTTCGGCGGCGGACACAGACACAAGCTCAGGCCCAGGCTCAAGTTCCGGCACAGGCTCGGTCACAGGCTCAGTCTCGGCCACAGGCTCGGTCACAGGTTCAGGCTCGGTCACAGGCTCAGGCTGTTCTGATGCCTCAGCCACTGCTGGGGGGGCGGCGTCATTCGCGGGCAGTGCCGCAACAGCTTCGGGCATTTCCCCTGCATCGTCCGGTGGCAGGGTGACGACAGATGTCTCGCTTGCGGGGGCAGGTGCGGCGGCTGATGCTGCTCCCTTGGCACCCGGTGCCGGTTGTTTGGGCAAAAGGCGGTTTTGCCAGCGGAAGCCGAGGCTTGCGAGGATTGATTCAAATTCCTCGCCCGAGCAGCCGACCAGAGACATCATGTCGGGGATGACAACAAAGCCACCACCTTCAACAGAACCGGCAGGCCGGGCCTCCTCTGGAATGCGCGGTTTCCAGAATACGCGGTCGCGGATGAGATCGGACAGGCGCTCAACCATGTCGACGCGCACAGCGCGCGGGCCACAGACGCGATAGCCACACATGCGGTAAAAGCCGTCGGGCTTTGTCGCGTCAGCAGGGGCTGAGGTCAAACCATTTGCGGGAGCAGCCGGAACATCGCCTTCGGCAGTGCCCGCCTTCTGCTTTTCCAGCCACCACAACAGCAGGCGCGCTTCCGTGGCCGCCGGCTTCAGCAGGCCCGGCAGAAAGACATTGAACGCCCCAAAGCGCACGCCATGGCTGCGCAGTTTGGCGCGCTCGTCCTGGCTCAATTGTTTGACTTCCTCGGCCACGTCTTCGCGCGGCAGCACACCGAAATTTTCTGCCAGGCGATAGGCCACACCGCGCACCGTGCCTTCAAGTCCGTCAGACTCTTCCAGCTTCATCAGGGGTTCGAGCAACGCGGCGAGATGCCGGTCGGCAAATTTCTGCAGGCGCTCGCGCACCATCTCCCGGTCGGCGGGATTCAACACATCATCGGAGATCACATCGGTGCGCGGCTTGTAGCGGGCATCCGCCAGCGCAAGCCGGCCGACAGCATGGCCCTGCCAGTCAATGGTGCCGAGCCGCGACAATTTCAGTTCCGTATCGGCGGTTGACGACAGGGACTTCGCCCGCGCTGCAATTTCAGAGGCCAGCGCCTGCACGGCCGCCGCCTTCAACACCCGCGTTTCGTTTCCGGCAATGGAAGGATCGGGGACAAAGCTCAGACCCGATATTTTACCCACGGCTTCTCCCTCAACCGAGATCACGCCGTCATCTTCTACACTCGACATCAAACCTTCCTTCCTGGCCAGACGCCGCATCAATACACTGGTTTTGCGGTCAATGAAACGATGGGTTAGGCGTTCATGCAGGACATCGGAGAGGCGGTCTTCGATCTCCTTGGCACGGCCCTGCCAGTAGAGCGGTGCTTCCAGCCAGTTTGCACGGTTGGCAATGAAGGTCCAGGTGCGGACATGGGAAATGCGCGTCGACAGCGTGTCGATGTTGCCTTCGAGAATTTCGCAGTGGGAAAGCTGCTGGGCAAACCAGTCCTCGGGGATGTGACACTTGCCGGATTGCAGGAAGGTGATGACGCGGCCCACGAGATGGGAATGCTCGGCAGGCGAAATATTGCGGTAGTCCGGAATCTGGCAGGCCTCCCAGGCGCGCTCGACATCATGACGGGACACAACAAGGCCGCCCACGGCCCCATCGCGGCAGATGGCTTCCAGCGCATCCACGTCGGCGGCGTTTTGGGCCCGCGTCAGGCCGTCGCGCTGCGGCAGGTAACCCAGGCTCTTGCGCAAGGTGTCGAGCGAGCGAAAATCAAGCTCGCGGTTGCGCCACTGCAGGACGCGCACGCTGTCGAAGTTGTGGTTTTCGAGCCGGTCGATCACGTCCTGTGCAAAGGGCTCGGCCCCGCCCGACACACCAAACGTGCCATCATTCAGGTGGCGGCCGGCGCGTCCCGCCACCTGGCCGAGTTCCGCCGGTGTCAAATGTCGAAACTGGAAGCCGTCAAACTTGCGCGTCGCCGCAAAGGCCACATGGTCCACATCCATGTTGAGGCCCATGCCGATCGCATCAGTGGCAACGATGTAGTCAACCTCGCCGGACTGGAAGAGCGCCACCTGGGCGTTGCGGGTGCGCGGGCTCAAGGCCCCCATGACCACGGCCGCGCCACCCTGCTGGCGGCGGATCAATTCGGCCACGGTGTAAACCATCTCGGCGGTGAAGGCGACAATCGCCGATCGCGGCGGCAGCCTGGTCAATTTGCGTTGCCCGGCATAGTTCAATTTGGACAGGCGCGGGCGGGCGACAAATTTCGCCCCGGGCACAAGTTTCTCCAGGATGCCGCGCATCGTCGAGGCACCCAACAGAACCGTTTCGTCGGTGCCACGGCGATGCAGAATGCGGTCAGTGAAAATGTGGCCGCGTTCCAGGTCATTGGCGATCTGCACTTCATCAATGGCGAGAAACGGGACATCGATGTCGGGTGGCATGGCCTCCACTGTGCACACCCAATAGCGCGGACTTGCCGGGATGATTTTTTCCTCACCCGTGACCAGGGCCACCGCATGGTCCCCCGCCTTGAGGCGCACCCGGTCATAGATCTCGCGGGCCAAGAGCCTGAGCGGCAGGCCGATCATGCCGCCGCCATGGGCCAGCATGCGCTCCACCGCATAGTGGGTCTTGCCGGTGTTGGTCGGACCCAGCACAGCCGTGACAGGACTGTTGCGCCGGGCAGCGCGGGAAAATTGCATTGCCCCCAAGGTAAGGTTCCGTCCGCGAAAGGCAAACCACATTCTTGCGGTTTTGAGACAGCGCCTTAAGACTTGGATTCAAACCGGAACAGAGAGCGCCCGAATCGCTGAACTGTGGATATTCACTTTTTGTTCCGGCGCAACGGGCGATCAAGTCGGAACGACTTGAGAGCGGAAAGTTGCGCCAAGTTATTGATTTACGAGCATCGTTTTCGCAGTCAGTTGAAATCTTCGAACCCAACTGACTGCGCGATGCTTTTTTGGATTTATGGCACTTCTCCGATGCGTGCAGTGGCCAAATATTCTGTACCCGGTTCTGCGCGGTCCTCGCCCGGTTAAGAATTGGGGCCAATCCTTGCCGGGTCCCTAACGCCAAAGCTCTGATCTTCCGCGCTTCGTTAACGAAGCGTTCCAGGCTGGAACGAAGCGCGCCCGAATCGATGAATTGTGGATATTCACTTTATGTTCACGCCATCTGTGGGGCCAGGCTCCTGCCCCAGGCACAATTTGGACCAGTGAACCGGCGTTTCCAGGGGGTATAATTCCCGTCGGTACCTGTCGGGGGTAACCATCTGTGCCACTGGGGGCCGGTGTTGCGGGGGTGTGGTCCCGGGCAGCGAGTCCGCCGGGTTGCAGTTGAAGGGGGGGTGTGGCTTGAGGTG
>JANPDD010000254.1:0-6074 GCA_031431295.1 Hyphomicrobiales bacterium
CTCATGCCCGTGCCGATTTCAATGCGGCAATGCGGCGGCGAGCGGTTTTGACATTTACCGACACTGATGATATACATGTTACAACGTATATCAATAGGTGATTCATGATTGTTTCCAAATGGGGCAACAGCCTCGCAGTGCGCCTGCCCAAAAGCCTGGTTGATGAACTGGGTCTCAATGAGGGCGATGAGTTGGCGGTGGTGAAGGCAAGGTCGCGAGAAATCGCCGTTGCCAAGGAGGACCGCAAGACCGACTTTCTATCCGCCATGGTGAAGTTCAATTGGCCCGCCGCCAAAGACTACAAATTCAACCGCGATGATGCCAACGCGAGGTGAGCGCATTCTTCGATACCAACGTGCTCGTCTATGCCTTTCTCGACATGGAAATGCGGGACAAGGCGCGGGAAGTTCTGGCCTCCGGCGGCCTGATCAGCGCCCAAGTGTTGAACGAGTTCACCAATGTGGCCTTGCGCAAACATGGTCGCAGCTGGCAGGACGTTGCGGGAGCCACCACTGTCATCCGCCAACACTTCCCCGAAATCGCCCCACTGACGGCCGACACCCACGCCCGCGCCATGGGCCTCATCCGCAGCCACCTGCTGAGTTTCTACGACGCGCTGATCGTGGCGTCCGCCATCGAGAACGATTGCGATCGATTATGCAGTGAAGACTTGCAGGCGGGGCAACGTTTTGGGAAATTGCTGGTGGTCAATCCGTTTGGCGGGGAAAAGTGAGTTTATTGCACTGCCGCCGTAATTCGCACCGCAATTCGACCGTAATTCGTAATTCTCCTGTCACCGTAATTATTCACTACCTGCCGCAAAGCCCAACACATCATCGAAACATGGAAGAATGGCTACAATCAGGTCCCGTCAAAAATGGGAGGATTACCAAGTCTGCAGGCATACGAACAAAAAAGTAACAACTACTTGTGCTGTGCCTTTTTGCATTGGTTGGATAAACATCAGGTTCTCTCCAAAAATATTCAGCTGTGCAAACAGCTCTCATTGAAGTGGAAAATGCAACTGCGATTTTTTGCCAGAATTATTTCTGCAATTGAACAAAGGGGACGCATCCCCTTTTTCCAGCATCCACGCGCACTCCACCCCCGCCAACGTCGTCTTCATGATGGGCTCAAGATTGTTGTTGGTATGGTGATGAAAGTGGGGACCAGTTCTGGAGTGTAACCGAATATAGGGAGACCACCGCGCGGTGTCAGGTGTTTAGTCCTCACTGAAGAAGGTGTCCGAACGCCCCCGTTTTACCGCTTTCGACTTCATGTGGTCCGGTTTACGGTGACAGTGCATGAGTTACGCTGACAGAGATGCGGTGACAGTACATTTAACTCTTTCTCATCCTGAGGATCCCGCGCGAACATGGGCCTCGAAGGGTGCGCTTGTTTCAATTCCTCCCCTCACGCCTCCAGCTTCTCCCGTGCTGCACTCGCGACATACGCCGACCTTGTAACGCCTGCGCGGGTCGCTGCTGTGTCGATGGCTTCGAGGAGGCCGGCGTCCATGGTGAGGTTGGCGCGAACGGTGCGGCCGGCGTCGAGGACAACGGGGATGATCACTGTGCATTCGCCCTTGCCTGGCTTTTCACGGCGGAGGATTTCGGCGATGGTCGACGCTTGCGGGAAGGCAAGGCCGTTCACTTGCTTGTGGGCGAGGACATCCCGCAAAGCTTGCGTGGCATCGGCAATCGCAGCTTCAGCAGTTTTGCCGCCGCCAACGCAGCCATCAATATCCGGCAAGCGCACACCCCAGACATCATCGTTGCCATCAAGGATGCCGATATAGGTTTTGGGTTTCCGGTTCTTCATGAGCGTTCCTGTCAATGCCATCCGGCGGCCTTGGCGATGGAGCGCGCTGTACCATGGGTGAGTTCCCGGTGGCGCGGCACGGTGATCATCTCGCCGGGTATGTTGGTGTGGATAAAGCGGTCGTGACTGCCGCCACCGACATTATGCCAGCCTTCTGCCAATAGCCTTGCGATGATCTTGCGGGTGTTGGTTTCGGGCTTTGGCATAGGCAATAACCGTGCATCATAATGCACGATTCAAGATTGTCAATGCTGTGGACTAGGCTGGCGTCTGACACTTCCTCCCCCTTTTGGGGTGCTCCCCCGGCCAAGCCGAGGGAGATAAGGTGTGATGTTACTTCCCTGCCGCCTTGACCACGGCCTTGGCCGTGATGCCGAAATGCTCATACAGCTTCTCCGCTGGTGCAGACGCGCCATAGCCCGTCATGCCCACAAATTTGCCGTCAACTCCGATGAAGCGGTCCCAGCCCTGGCGCACGCCCGCCTCGATGGCGATGCGGATTTTTTCGGTGCCGAGCAATTTGACCTTGTAGGCCTTGGACTGGCGCGCAAACAGTTCCATGGAAGGCACCGAGACGACGCGGGTCGCAACGCCCTTCTTGTCGAGCATGGCCTTCGCCTCAATGGCGATTTCGACTTCGGAGCCTGACGCGAAGATCACCGCCTTGGCCTTCCTGGCGCTTGCCGCCACCTCATAGGCACCAAGGGCGCAGAGGTTTTTCGCCGAATGGGTCAACCGTGCTGGTTTCAGTTTCTGGCGGGTGAGCGCCAGGATCGATGGCGAGGTGCGGCTTTCGAGAGCAATCTGCCAGCATTCCGCCGTCTCGATGGCATCGCAGGGCCGCATGACGGTGAGGTTGGGGATGACACGCAGTGCCGCCAAATGTTCGACCGGCTGGTGTGTCGGACCATCTTCACCCAAGCCAATCGAGTCATGGGTCATCACGAAGATCGAGCGGATGCCCATGAGGGCCGCAAGGCGGAGCGACGGGCGGCAGTAGTCGGTGAAGCACATGAACGTGCCGCCATAGGGAATGACGCCGCCGTGCAGGGCCATGCCGTGCTCGCGGATGCCGTAATAGACATAGCGCCCGGCGCGATCGGCGGCGGTGTAGGCTTTCATGTTCTTCGACTTGGTGTTGTTGGAGCCGGTGAGATCAGCGGAGCCCCCCATGGTTTCGGGAACAGCGGCGTTGATCACGTCGAGGGCGTTCTGCGAGGCGTTGCGGGTGGCGATGGCAGGCGGGTTGGCGGCCAGTGCCTTTTTGTAGTCGGCCATGGCGGCGGCAAAGCCTTCCGGCAGTTTGCCGGACAGGGCATGGGCGAACGCCGCCTTGTGGGATGATGAGGCCTGGCGCTGTTCCCAGGCCTTGCGTGCTTCTGTACCCTTGGCACCAGCGGCGCGCCAGGCTGCCGCAATGTCGGCTGGAATCTCGAACGGCGGGTGTTCCCAGCCCAGTTGCTTGCGGGCGGCGGCAACTTCATCCGGCCCCAGGGCCGCGCCGTGGACCCCGTGGGTGCCCTGCTTGTTGGGGGCGCCAAAACCGATGATGGTTTTGCAGGCGATCAAGGTGGGGCGGCCGGCGTTGCGCGCCGCCGTGAGTGCGCGCGTGATGTCATCCGGGTTGTGGCCATCGCAACGGTCCACGTCCCAGCCGGATGCGGCAAAGCGGGCCAGTTGATCGGTCGAGTCTGACATGCCCACCGTGCCGTCAATGGTGATGCCGTTGTCGTCCCACAGCACAATCAGGTTGTTGAGCTTGAGGTGGCCTGCAAGGGCCACGGCTTCCTGCGAAATTCCTTCCATCAGGCAGCCATCGCCCGCCAGAACCCAGATCTTGTGGGCGACGAGATCATCGCCAAAGCGGGCATTGAGGTGGCGTTCGGCGATTGCCATGCCAACGGCATTGGCAAGGCCCTGGCCCAGGGGGCCGGTCGTCGTTTCAATGCCCGCCGCATGGCCATATTCCGGGTGGCCTGCGGTTTTGGAGCCAAGCTGGCGGAAGTTTTTCAGTTCCGCCAATGTCATGTCCTTGTAGCCCGTGAGGTGCAGAAGGCCATAGAGCAGCATGGAGCCGTGGCCAGCCGAAAGCACAAAGCGGTCCCGGTCGGCCCAGTCAGGTGCTCCGGCATCGTATTTGAGGAATTGCGTGAACAGCACGGTGGCGAGGTCGGCGCATCCCATCGGCAGGCCGGGGTGGCCGGAATTGGCCTTCTGCACGGCGTCCATGGCAAGGGCGCGCAAGGCATTGGCCATGGTGCGGATGGGGATGTCGGTCATTGGAATTGGGCCTTTCGGGAAGGGGCTGCAAATTGCGCGCCCCTGATAACACCCGCCCCGCCCCTGTCAATTGTGCCTTTCCACAGGCGCTTGCTGGCAATTGCTTCGCCGGAAAATCACCTCTAAGGTGCAACGGATTGTCAGTGCTTGAGAATCTCCTGTTTGTAAGTTAAGTGCGTGAGAGGGACGGACATGGCAGACTCAACCAAATTCGAAACATCGCTCACGCGGTTCGAACAAGCCTTGAAGCTTGTCGAGGGCTCGCTGGCCCGCAAGGCGCAGGAAAATGCGCGGCTCAAGTCGCTTGAAATCGAGAAGGCCACACTCGAGTCGGACCGGCAACGCATGGACCGCGAACTGGCGCAGGTGCGTGTCAAGGCCGCGGAACTCGTGGACACGTCGAAACAGGCGGTGGGCAAGATTGACAGCGCCATGTCGCGCATCCGCTCCGTGCTTCATTCCAACAGCGGGCAATAGGGAAGCGCACCGTGGCAAATGTCGTCGTCAACATCGCGGGCCGTCCCTACACCATGCAATGTCCGGATGGTGAGGAAGAGCATCTCAAGGAGCTGGCCAAACTTCTGGATGTGGAAGTGGGCCGCATCCGCCAGAGCGTCGGCGCCATTGGCGATATCCGGCAATTGGTGATGGCGGGGCTCATGGTGGCGGACCGCCTGTCAGAGGCCACCCGCAAGATCGAAGACCTGACGGACCAGATGAACGGGCTTCGCATCAGCCGCGATCAGGCCCAGACGCAGATCAAGACGCAGGACGAAAACTTCGCCAAGGCGCTTGAGATCGCCGCGCAAAAGCTTGAGGAAATGGCGCGGTAGGAACGTGGCCCCCGGCCACCCACTTCCATCATTCCAGACCCACTCCGTCATTGCCGCGAAAGCAGGAATCCAACTTTTTTCCACAACACGGTGCGCGCGCCAGCTTTGGTGCGGATTTGCTGTTTGGCCAGAGCGATCCGCAGGGAAAGTGTCGCGAACACTGACAGACTTCGCGCTTGGAGTCGTGCCCAATTTCCTCGCGCAATAAAACATCGCCAAGGCACCGGAGGGAAATTACTGGGTGAGCATGGCGCGGCAGGCGGCTTGCCGGGTGAAGATTGACATTATGTTGAAGTGGCAAGTGCTAGCTGGGTTGACCCGACAAGCCCGAGACCCGGGCGCCGATGGATTGGGCAATCAGGGTAGTGGCTCGGGCTCGTCAGACTGGAGGCGCAAGTAGGCAATCAGATTTGCCCGTTCTGTCTCGTCTTCGATACCCTTGAATTGCATGCGCACTCCTGGCGCAGTAATCGCAGGCCCCCAGAGGAATGCATTCAGGTCTTCATAGCTCCAAGAAGCGCCCCAGTTTTTCAATGTCTCCGAATATGGAAAATCTTGCATCGATGCCTTCTGCCGACCGACCACGCCCCAAAGATTGGGACCCAATTTGTTGCCTTTCATTGGTTCGATGTAGTGGCACTGCACACAACTCTTGGCAAAGATGGCCGGTCCTTTGGCGGGATCGGCAGTACCGAGCTTGGCCGAGATCGGCGCGATTTCTGGTGGGGCAGAACTATGTGTGGCCAGGTAATCTACAATCTCACGAAATCCGGTCAATTTCGCTGCGTGAATGGGCGATTCGCGAACATCGTTGAGTGCATTAACGTCCGCCCCTGAATCCACCAGTGCCGTAACGCATTCGAGGCAACCGCCTTTGGCCGCCAGGTACAGGGCAGAATTTGTTTTTGAGGCAGCGTTGGGATCCGCGCCGCTGGCGAGAAGCATTTTGACCAGAATGCCGCTCTTGCGCTCGATGGCACCGAGAAGTGGCGGGCCAGAAGATTTTGTTGTCAGATTGACATCTGCGCCCCGCGCAACCAACAGTTTGGCGGCATCCTCATGGCCACGGCGGGCGGCATACCAGAGTGGTGTCGACCAGCCGTCACTCTCGTTAACATCGGCGCCCGCCTCAAGTGCTGC
>JANPDD010000255.1:0-10002 GCA_031431295.1 Hyphomicrobiales bacterium
GCACCAAGGCCGATGTCATGTTCGAGGCCATGGACTTGACGGGCATTGACTACTTCTGCTTCCACGATCGCGACATGGCCCCTGAAGGAAAGACCCTGAAAGAGTCCAATGCCAACGTCACGGCCATGGCCGAGTATATCGAAAAGAAAATGGCCACGTCGAAAAAGAAGATGCTCTGGGGCACGGCCAACCTCTTTTCCAACCGCCGCTTCATGGCGGGTGCGGCAACAAACCCAGACCCGGATGTGTTCGCCTATTCCGCCGCGCAGATCAAACACTGCATGGATGTGACCAAGGGTTTGGGCGGCGCCAACTACATCATGTGGGGCGGTCGCGAAGGTTACGAGACTCTCATCAACACAAAAATTGGCCACGAGTTGGAAGCTGCGCGGCGCATGCTGGCGCTGGTCCTCGAATACAAACACAAGATCGGCTTCAAGGGTCCGATCATGATCGAGCCCAAGCCCCAGGAACCGACCAAGCACCAATACGACTATGATGTGGCCACGGTCTATTCCCTCATCGCCTCGCTCGGTGCCCAGAAGGATGTGAAAGTCAACATCGAACAGAACCATGCCATCCTCGCGGGCCACAGCTTCGAGCATGAAATCGCGCTGGCCGCAGCACTCGGCATATTCGGTTCCATCGACATGAACCGGGGCGACTATCAATCCGGCTGGGACACCGACCAGTTCATCGTCAACGTGCCGGAAATCACGTCGGCCATGATCGAAATTTTGAAAGCCGGGGGCCTCACCACGGGTGGCATGAATTTCGACGCCAAGATCAGGCGTCAGTCCATCGATCCGGACGACATCATCCATGCCCATGTCGGTGCCATGGACGCCTGCGCCAAGGCGCTGCTCAATGCCGCCGCGATCATCGAGGACGGCACCCTCAAAGGCACAGTGGATGAGCGCTACGCAGGCTGGACGAAACCCCGGAACAAAGCCATGCTCCAGGGCAAGGAAAGCCTCGACAGGATTGCGGCCCGAGTTGAGAAGAACAACATCAACCCGCAGCCAAAGTCGGGCAAGCAAGAGCGGATTGAGAATTTGATCAACCGCTATTGCTGAGACAAGTGAGAACGCCACCATGGCAAAGGACATCAAGGGTCCGGCAATTTTTCTCGCCCAGTTCGCGGGCGATGCCGCACCGTTCAACTCATTTGACGCCATCACCAAATGGGCAGGCGAGCTTGGCTACAAGGGCGTGCAGGTCCCGACTTGGGACGGCCGCATGATTGACGTGAAGAAAGCTTCGGAATCAAAAACCTACTGCGATGAGTTGCATGGCACCGCCAAGAAGAACGGCGTGGAAATCACCGAGCTCGCCAGCCACCTCACGGGACACATGGTTGCCGTCAACCCCGTCTACGACGAGGCCTTTGACGGCCTCGCCCCGCTGCAATTCAGGGGAAAGCCCAAGGAGCGGGCAGCATGGGCTGCCGATCAGATGAAGCTCGTGGCCAAGGCATCGCGCAATCTCGGGCTCAAGGCCAGCGTGACGTTCTCAGGCGCACTTGCCTGGCCCTATGTCTATCCCTATCCGCAGCGGCCGGCCGGACTGGTTGAAATGGCGTTCGAAGAATTGGCCAGGCGCTGGAAGCCCATTCTCGATATCTATGACGAGTGCGGTGTCGACCTCGGCTATGAAATCCATCCCGGCGAGGACCTTTTCGACGGCGCAAGTTTTGAATTGTTTCTCGCTGCCGTCGACAACCACAAGCGCTGCAAGATCAACTACGATCCGTCGCACTTTGTGTTGCAGCATCTCGATTACCTGGAATTCATCGACATCTACCACGAGCGCATTTGTGCCTTCCATGTCAAGGATGCCGAGCTTAATCCCACCGGGCGCCAGGGCGTCTATTCCGGCTACCAGAGTTGGGTCAACCGCGCCGGCCGCTTCCGTTCGCTGGGCGACGGGCAGGTCGATTTTGCGGCGATCTTCTCGAAGCTGGCTCAATACGATTACGACTCCTGGGCCGTGCTGGAATGGGAATGCTGCCTGAAACACCCCGAACAGGGAGCCGCAGAAGGAGCTCCCTTCATCAAGAACCACATCATTCGCGTGACCGGGAAGACGTTCGACGACTATGTCGCAGGTCAGGTCGACAATGCCCAGATCAAGCGGCTGCTGGGGATATAGTCAACGACAGAGCCACCCCCTCCGCCCTTCGGGCACCTCCCCCAGCAGAGCTGGGAGGAGGGCACTCATTTCCGCTCCCCCAACTTGTTGGGGGAGCTGTCCGAAGGACTGAGGGGGTCCACACGACATGACAGGAGAAGTTTCATGGTCAAGGGCACAAGTGAAGTGAATACTGGGCGCATCCGTCTCGGCATGGTGGGCGGCGGACAGGGGGCCTTCATCGGCGCTGTGCATCGCCTCGCCGCGCGCATGGACGATGAGTATGAATTTGTGGCCGGTGCTCTTTCCGCCGATCCCAGGAAAGCCAAGGCTTCTGCCGCAGATTTGGGCCTTGCATCCGATCGCAGCTACGCGTCTTACGAAGAGATGGCGAAGGCGGAAGCCAAACGTCCGGACGGCATCGAGGCGGTGTCGATTGTGACCCCCAACCATGTCCATGTGCCTGCCGCCATGGCCTTCATCGAGGCCGGCATCCATGTGATCTGCGACAAGCCCCTCTCACTCAATCTGAAAGAGGCAAAGGCGCTGGAAAAACTTCTGGCCAAACGCGAGGACGTGATCTTCGCACTCACCCACAATTATTCAGGCTACCCCATGATCCGCCAGGCCAAGGCCATGGTGGCAGCAGGCGAACTGGGTGAGATCAGATTGGTGCAAGGCGAGTATCCACAGGACTGGCTGACCACGGCACTGGAACAGACCGGCCAGAAGCAGGCTGCATGGCGCACCGATCCGAAGCGTTCAGGTGCGGGCGGCTGCGTCGGCGACATCGGCACACACACCTATCAATTGATGTGCGATGTCTCCGGCCTTTCGCTGGCAGAACTCTCCGCCGATCTCACATCCTTTGTGAAGGGCCGCGTCCTCGACGACAACGTCCATGTGATGCTGCGCTTCAAGGCCCAGGATCGCACACGGAGTGGCACCCGTGCAAAAGGCATGATCTGGGCAAGCCAGGTGGCGCCAGGCCATGAGAATGGATTGAAGATCCGCGTCTATGGCACCAAGGGCGGCCTCGAATGGACGCAGGCCGACCCGAACTACCTGTGGTACACGCCCTTCGGTGAACCAAGGCGCCTGATCACCCGCGGCGGTGCCGGCACATATGCGGCGTCGGCCCGTGTCACCCGCGTGCCCCCCGGCCACCCGGAAGGCTATCTCGAGGGCTTTGCCAACATCTACACGGAAGTCGCCCGCGCCATCAAAGCGGCCCGTACGGACAAGAAACCGGACAAGGACGTGGCCTTCCCCGGCATCGCTGATGGCGTCGCCGGCATGGCCTTCATCGAAGCCTGCGTGAAATCGTCCAAGGCCAACGGGAAGTGGACGAGGGTATGAGAGGGTAGTTCTCCACACAGCGGCCTCTTGGCATCAACCAGTTGATGCTGTACACATTTTGTTCCCCGTTGTGATTCTGAGGCTGAAAAATTGCGAAAACGGCAAAAAAATAGCGCAGAACTGACAACTATTGACCTGTTCTGTGGTGCTGGCGGACTGACAGAAGGGTTTAGGCAGGCGGGATTTTCGTGTCTGTACGGCAATGATGCCATGCCAGAGGCGATACAAACCTTTGGTCATAATCACCCTTCTGCATGGGCGGATGGCAGGCAGATAGAAAACGTTGCGCCAGAAGAGGTAAGGCTGAACTTGGGGCTTCGAAAAGGCGAGTTAGACGTACTTGTGGGTGGACCTCCTTGTCAGGGATTTTCTATCAACGCTCCTGACAGATTCCTAGGTGATCCGCGAAATAAGCTGTTCAAGTACTATGTCAGATTTCTTGAAGAGTTTCAGCCTTCAACTTTTGTCTTTGAGAACGTCCCTGGTTTGTTGTCATTGGCTGAAGGTCGGATATTTGATCAGATCGTGAACGAGTTGTCATCATACGGCTATGAAGTGACATTCCGAATTTTGTTTTCTGCACACTATGGAGTGCCCCAAGAACGGTGGCGTCTGATAATTTTGGGATCAAGGTTGGGACAAATTCTGCCACCACACCCTACTCATCATGCCAAGGGTCGTGCCAACTTCAGGGGTGGGCGCACCTTGACTTTTCGAATTGAAGAAGCAGAAGGAAAGTGGCTTCACCCCTTTGTGAATGTCGGCGACGCTATTGGCGATCTGCCGAGACTAGCCATGGGAGAAGGAGGCGAGCTCGTCAAATATGATCGAGTGGCAAGAAGTTTGTTTGCTAAGGCGGTACGCAACCCCGATGGCGTAACCTACAATCACTATGCTTCCAAACTAGCGAAGCAAAATGTTCAGCGTATGCAATACGTGAAACCCGGTGGATCGTGGCGTGATATTCCGAACGAACTTCTACCGGCCGGCATGAAGAAAGCGCGAAAGTCGGATCATACGAAGCGGTATGGCAGGCTAACCAACTCCGGTCTCGCTGGAACCGTTATGACCAAGTGCGATCCACATTGGGGTGCTGTGTTTTTGCCGGATCAAGACCGGGCGCTCACGGTCAGAGAAGCAGCTCGATTGCAATCGTTTCCTGATTCCTACGAGTTTAAGGGATCGCGCGTTTCACAATATGTTCAAGTTGGGAATGCGGTTCCAGTCTTGATGGCTCGTGCGATTGCGTCGAGCGTTCATGATCACCTTGAGTCTATGGCGCATCAAGGTGAGACCAAAGTTGCAGTGAATGGCTAGCAGGATCACAGAATTGTTTGGATACGATCCGAAGGATCAATCCACGGCGGCGCGAGCTGCGCGAGCAAAATTGGAATGCCCCTTCATAAGTGCGAAATGTTCGAAGTCACTAAATGACGGTACTATAAGCGGAGTTTGCACAATTTCTCAGATCAATAGCGGGCCTGTGATTTGTTGTCCAATCAGATTATACGCGGAAGACTACAAGATCCTTAGGGACATTGCGGATGCAGCATTTGGTCCCGGGAAAGAACTTGTTCCGGGCAACAAAATTAAACAGTACATCGCCAAAAGGACTGGAAAAGAGTTCGTCGCGGTATTTGGCAAACGATGGGGAAAAGAGCTTCGTCTTCCAAATCGCAAGAAAGGCAAAGGTGGCGCATACTTTGTCGATTGGATACTTGCTGAAATCAGATCAAATGGAGCACTTGCAAGTTTTGTTGCGGTAGAAGTGCAATCCATTGACACCACTGGCAACTACAGGGCAGAGCGCGAGGCATATCTAAACGAAATCCCAGAAATGCCTAGCACAGCAGGGTTCAATTGGGAAAACGTCAACAAGAGAATACTGCCCCAAATAATCTACAAGGGCCACGTTCTGAGGCAAGAGCCTCTTTGTCATAAAGGCTTATTTTTCGTGTGCCCCGCTCCTGTCTACGAAAAGATTCTTGAAAGGCTGGGCGGCAAACTCAATCCAATTCACATGCAGCCCGGCTCTTCAACTATTCGATGGTACAACGTTGGTGTCGCAGGTGGTCCGGGTATCATTCGACCATTGCAGTTTGGCGGACAACTCACCTCAACAATCGATCAGGTAGCACTTGCATTCACGGCGCCAAGTAATTTGCCGCCGCCAAGGGTTTATGAAAATGCAATTTCCGCCGAATTGTAAAGAGGGGCGCTTTGCTTCAGCCGGCCAAGTGACGTGCGCGGGTCTGCGCTTGTTGGAAGAGCAGGAACTGAAGGTCGAGAACTTGCGCAACGCCATCATCAAGGGCGAAGAGAGTGGCGAGCCCATGGATTTCGACATGAGTGCCTTCATCGAGGCTTGCGTGAAATCATCCAGGGCGAACGGGAAGTGGGCAAAACTTTGATTTCAAGCCTGCGGTGGCGCGGCCCGGTACACGCGCTTGCGCACCCGCCGCACCATCCACCACACCAGGATGATGATGACCGGGATGCTCGCAAGTGTCACGAGCTTCACGTCCAGCGCGGGCAGGAAGTCCGCGAGGCTCTCGGTCAATTTGCCGAAGATGGCAATTGAATAGTAGCTGATCGCCACAACGGAAAGCCCTTCCACCGTCTGCTGCAGCATGAGCTGCTGGCGTGTGCGGGCTTCCATGGATTGCAGAAGGCGCTGGTTCTGGCCCTCGAGCGCGATATCGACACGGGTCCGCAACAGGTTGCTGGCGCGCTCGCAGCGCTCGGCCAGCCCGCCAATTCTTTCCGTGACGGCCCGGCACGTTGTCATGGCGGGGCTGAAGCGCCGCTCCAGAAAAACGCCAAGCCGCTGGAAGTTCTGCACCCGCTCTTCGTTCAGTTCGGCAAGGCGCTTGTCGACCAAAGCCGCATAGGCTCGAGCCGCCGCAAAACGGTAGCTCGAGCGGTTTGAAATTTCCTCCACCTCGCGGGATATTCCCGTGAGGCGATTGAGAAGTTGGGCATCTTCCTCCGGTGCTTGCGCCGACAACATCTTGTCAACCATCATGCCGAGTGCTGTTTCCAGAACGCCGAGTTCCGCTTGCAACTGCCGGGCCAGCGGAAAAGCCAAGAGCGCCATCATGCGGTAGGTTTCGATTTCATGGAGGCGCCGCGCCAGACGGCCAAGCCGCATGGGCGGCAAACCGTTTTCATGGATCAGGATGCGGGTGTAGCCATCGCGTCCAATGCGAAAATCCGTCCAAACCGTCGCCTTGCCCTGGTTGGTTCTGGATGATGCCACTTCCTGATGGCCAAAAAGACGGTCAAGAACGGCCGCTGACGGCATCTTGGCGGAAGGCAGGATGTGGGTGTGAATGCCGACCAGCCGTTTGCCGGGCAGGATGTCGACCCATCCCCCGGGCAGGAGTGCAATCGCCTCCGGGCTCGACCCATTGCCGGTGGCCGTGACACTGATCCGGTAGAATTCTCCGTGACGCTCGTATTTGAACAGTCCCCTGTCGATTTCAACGGCATGATGCGATGCGTCCGGCGGGGGAGACTTGACCCCAATGGCATCGCACAGTTTGGCAACCGCCAGCACCGGGTCTGGATCACCAGGCCCAAGCGTGAAAGCGAGGTGGGTAATCCGCGAGGGCGACTCGACCGGCTGGCCCGGTCGGCCATGCAACTCGTCATTGAGGCTATTGCGCAGTTCATGGTCGATCATGGCGCGCCTCAATAGCCCTCCAGCGGCCCTTCGCCACCAACGCAAATCGCCGCACAGCCGCGTCTTTCCCTAGCTTTGAGGTGCGCCCCTCATTTTTTGCTTCCGCAGCCATCCAAATCCTCTATAAGGCCCTCGAAATCACCATCACCCAAGGAGAGTTGTCATGGCGAAGGTTCGTGTCGCAATTAACGGTTTTGGCCGCATTGGCCGCAACATTGTCCGGGCCATCTATGAATCCGGTCGCACGGATATCGATATCGTCGCCGTCAACGACCTGGGCCCGGTGGAAACCAATGCCCACCTGTTGCGTTACGACAGCGTCCATGGCCGCTTTCCCCATCAAGTGACCACCAAGGGTGATGCGATCTCGATCGGCACCGACACTTTTAAGGTGACAGCCATCAAGGATCCGTCACAACTGCCTTGGAAGGACCTGGGTGTTGATATCGCGCTGGAATGCACCGGTATTTTCGCTGCAAAAGACAAGGCCTCAGCCCACCTTACGGCTGGCGCAAAGCGCGTCATCGTCTCGGCGCCGGCGGATGGCGCTGACTTCACGGTCGTCTATGGCGTCAATCATGACGGCCTGAAGAAAGAGCATATGGTGATCTCCAATGCCTCCTGCACGACGAACTGCCTCGCGCCCGTGGTCAAGGTGTTGAATGACGCTGTGGGCATCGACCACGGCTTCATGACCACCATCCACGCCTATACGGGCGATCAGCCCACCCTCGATACCATGCACAAGGATCTCTATCGCGGTCGCGCTGCCGCCATGTCCATGATCCCGACCTCGACCGGTGCAGCAAAGGCCATCGGCCTTGTGATCCCCGAGCTCAAGGGCAAGCTTGACGGCACCTCGATCCGCGTGCCGGTGCCGAACGTCTCCGTGGTGGATTTCAAGTTCGTGGCAAAACGCCAGACATCCGTTGAGGAAATCAACGCGGCCATCAGGGCGGCGGCGGACGGCAGGTTGAAGGGCATCCTCGGCTACACCAACGAGCCCAACGTCTCCATCGACTTCAACCACAACCCCAATTCCTCAACCTTCCACATGGACCAGACCAAGGTTCTGGAAGGCACCTTCGTGCGCATTCTCACCTGGTACGACAATGAATGGGGCTTCTCCAACCGCATGAACGACACCGCCGCCCACTTCGGCAAGTTGATCGGCTGACACGGGGTTGGCCCAAATAATCGACATCCCGGCAAGTCCGGGGTGTTTTTTTATGCGCGGACTGTTATAGGGCGAGGCCACCATGAAAACCCGCCCCCTGCTGATTGCTCCCTCCATCCTTGCCGCCGATTTTTCGAGGCTCGGGGACGAAGTCGCGGCCATTGAGAAGGGCGGAGCGGATTGGCTGCATATTGACGTGATGGACGGGCATTTTGTTCCCAACATCTCGTTCGGCACACCCGTCATGCAATCCTTGCGGACGCACACCAAAATGCCCTTCGATGTGCACCTGATGATTTCGCCGGTTGATCCCTATCTTGCCCAGTTCGCCGCTGCGGGAGCCGATATCATCACGGTCCACGCCGAGGCAGGCCCCCATCTTGACCGGTCGCTCCAGGCCATCAAGGCCCTTGGAAAAAGGGCAGGCGTGTCCCTGAACCCGGCAACACCGGTGGCCGTGCTTGAGAATGTCGTCGACCGCCTTGACCTCATCTTGATCATGTCGGTGAACCCCGGTTTTGGTGGCCAGAGCTTTATCCGCGCCATGCTTGAAAAGATCACCCAAGCCAAGGCCCTGGCGGGTGGCCGTGACATCGACATTGAGGTGGATGGCGGCATCACGGTCGAAACAGCACCCGCCGCAGTGAAAGCTGGGGCAAATGTGCTTGTTGCGGGCTCGGCGATCTTCAAGGGCGAGCACGACGAACAGATCAGGGCCCTGCGCAACGCCTGTGCCGTGACAGCGTGATTTCCACAAATTGAACTATTCTGTTCATCAGCCGTTCATCTACCACCTGAACGGCAGATAAATGCCCCCCTCAGCAGCGGTTCAGGGCCTCCTCGCTAGAAAGGCACCATCAAATGCTTTTCGAGGGAATAACCCAGATGAACAAGATCCTGAAAATCGCCGCCGCCGCCCTGGCCGCCGCTTTCATCTCCACCACTGCCCAGGCTGACAACAGCCTCTACGGTGACGCTGTCATCATCGTCCCGGTCTCCATCTCCGCCAACACCGATGTCGATGCCTCGGCCACCTTCCCCACCGTGTAGAATGGCAAAATCGTCAGCTTCCAGTCCTCAAAGAAGCGCGGCTCGATCATCATCTCCACGGACAAGAACGAACTCTATTATGTGCTGGGTTACGGCAAAGCCATCATGTACCGCGTCGCCACCGCCAAGCAGGGTTTCGAATGGTCAGGCACCCACAAAGTGTCGTCCAAGACCCAGTGGCCCGATTGGCGCCCACCGGTTGAAATGCGCGAGCGTCACCCTGAGCTTCCGGCCTTCATGGCAGGTGGCCCGAAGAACCCGCTGGGTGCGCGTGCCATGTATCTGGGCTCCTCGATCTACCGCATTCACGGCACCAACGACCCGAAGTCCATCGGCAATGCCGCTTCCTCAGGCTGCATCCGCATGCTCAACGCCGACGTGACTGAACTTTATCAGCTCGTGAAAGTCGGTTCAGAAGTCACAGTTTTCTGAAGTCGTTCCCAACCCGGCATTTCCCTCCCCGCTGCCGGGTCACTCAGGGCTTTGGCGATTCCGCCAAAGCCCTTTTTCGTGTCTGCGGTCTCCCCACAGCAACCTGCGTTCAATTGAACGCAGAAAAGTTGCTGTAGCATATTGAATCTGGAGCAACTTTCGCTTCGCA
>JANPDD010000256.1:0-2430 GCA_031431295.1 Hyphomicrobiales bacterium
TGGCCGTGCTTAATCCCCAGCAACGGCTCTTGATGGAATCACCATTATTCCCATGACCTATTGCGTTGGCATGCTTCTCGACAAGGGCCTGGTGATGGCCGCCGACACCCGCACCAATGCGGGCGTCGACAATGTCGGCAGGTTCAAGAAGCTCTATACGTGGGAATTTTCGGGCGAGCGGGTCTTCGTGCTGCTGACGGCGGGAAACCTTGCTGTCACCCAGGCTGTGGCCAAAACCTTGGGCGAGGAGATCGACCATCCACCGCCCGAGGGCCTCACCCTGAAAACGGCAAAGACGATGTTCCAGGCTGCCAATGTGGTGGGTGCCGCCGTGCGCGCGGTCCGGGCGCGCGATGGCGAGCATTTGTCTTCGGAAGGCGAGGCTTTTGCCGTGAGTTTCATTTTTGGCGGCCAGATCGGCACGGAAGCGCCGCGCCTGTTCAATGTCTATGCCGCAGGCAATTTCATCGAGGCCACGGCGGACACGCCGTTCTTCCAGATCGGCGAGCACAAATACGGCAAGCCCATCCTGGACCGTGTGGCGCGGACCGACATGGAATTGGGAGAGGCCGCCAAGATGATCCTCCTGTCGTTTGATTCAACGCTGCGCTCCAATCTCAGTGTCGGCCTGCCCATCGACCTTTTGACCTATGAGACGGGGAGCCTGAAGTTCGAGCACAAAAAGCGCATCGGGCCAGATGATCCCTATTTCCGCATGCTGTCGGACGAGTGGTCGAGGGCGCTGCGCACCGCCTTTGCCAACATCGCCCCGCTCGACATCTGACAATTGTCCTTTGCGCCCGTTGGGCGTCATTGCTAAGGCAAGAGGCATGACCCTGAAACTTGCCATTGCCGGAGCTGCCGGACGCATGGGCCGCGAACTGGCGCGCATTGTCCACAGCACGGAAGGCTGCCAGCTCGCCGGTGGCCTTGAAGCCAAGGGCTCGCCCCATGTGGGGGCCGACTTTGGTGAATTGATCGGCGTGGGAAAGCTCGGCATCACCATCACGGACGATGCGGACGCCTTCATTGCGGCTGCCGACGGCATCATTGATTTCACCGTGCCCAAGGCCACGCTGGCGCTTGTGGCCGAGACGGCGGTGCAGAAAAAAATCCATGTGATCGGCACAACCGGGATCGATGCGGCCGGCAATGACGCGATCCGCAAGGCCTCGTCCCAGACCTGCATCGTCAAGACCGGCAATTTTTCGTTTGGCGTCACTCTGCTGGCGGCACTGGTGAAAAAGGCCGCCGCCACCTTGGGCGAAGACTTCGATGTCGAAATTCTCGAAATGCACCATCGCATGAAGATCGACGCACCCTCGGGTACGGCCCTGCTGTTGGGCGAGGCCGCAGCCAGTGGCCGGGCCGTCACCCTTGCGGCGAAGTCCGTGCGCAGCCGCGACGGCCATACCGGTGCCAGAAATTCCGGCGACATTGGTTTTGCGGCCTTGCGCGGCGGTTCCGTGGTGGGTGACCATACCGTCATTTTTGCAGGACAAGGCGAGCGCCTGGAACTGCGCCATGTGGCAGAGAGCCGTGAATTGTTTGCCCGTGGGGCTGTGAAAGCAGCGCTCTGGGCCAGGGGGCAAAAGCCCGGGCTTTATTCAATGATGGATGTTTTGGGGTTGGACTAGAATGAGTGGGACACTGGTGCTTGTCCGCCACGGGCAGAGCGAATGGAATTTGAAAAACCTCTTTACCGGCTGGAAGGACCCGGGCCTGACCGACAAGGGCATTGCCGAAGCCCGCGTCGCAGGCCAGCGCCTCAAGGCCAAGGGCCTCAAATTTGATGTGACCTTCACCAGTGCGCTGTCCCGCGCCCAGGTGACCTTGAAGCTCATGCTGGAGGAACTCGCTCAGACGGGATTGCCTGAAACCCGCGACCAGGCCTTGAACGAGCGCGACTATGGTGAGCTCACTGGCCTCAACAAGGATGATGCGCGCAAGAAATGGGGCGAGGACCAGGTCCACATCTGGCGGCGCTCCTATGATGTGCCGCCGCCCGGTGGCGAAAGCCTGAAGGACACGCTCGCCCGCGCGCTGCCCTATTATGTCCACGTGATCCAGCCCCATGTGCTGGAGGGCAAGACCGTGCTGGTGGCGGCCCACGGCAATTCGCTGAGATCCCTCATCATGGCCATCGAGGGCCTGACACCGGAACAAATCTTGAAGCGCGAACTCGAAACGGGCGTGCCTGTTGTCTACCGCCTCAAGGCCAATTCGCGCCCCGCCTCGGTTGAGGTGCTCACCGCCTGAAGGTTAGAGCAACGGGCGAGCAAGTGGAATCGCTTGCGAAGCGAAAGTTGCTCCAGATTCAATATGCTACAGCAACCTGCGTTCAATTGAACGCAGGTTGCTGTAGCGGTCACAGAAAACTTGCAACCTGCTCCAGCGGCTTTCGCGGTGTTGCATGGGCAGGGACCGTGG
>JANPDD010000257.1:0-20324 GCA_031431295.1 Hyphomicrobiales bacterium
CCACTGTAAACTTTGAACACTTGCCGCCTGACGTCGTGCGCAAAGTGGTTGAAAAGTTCATCCTGCAACTGGAGGCGCAGTTGGCCGAAAGGCAGATCAACATCGAGATTTCCGCCGAAGCTGCCGACTGGCTGGCAGCCAAGGGCTATGACCAGCAGATGGGGGCAAGGCCGCTGGCCCGGGTTATCCAGGAGCATGTGAAAAAGCCGCTGGCCGAGGAGGTGTTGTTCGGCAAACTGACCAAGGGAGGAACGGTGCGCATTCTGATGAAAGAAGGCGCGCTCGATTTTGCCTATCTCAGCCGCGATGAGGAGCGGGCCTCGCTGCCCAAGCCGCCGGAGCGCAAGGCATTGCCGAGAGCTGCCAAAAAACCGCCTGCCAAGAAGCGCAAGACCAAGACGGTTTGAGTATTGGTCGGCGGACAGCCGGATAGATCACTGACCCCTATCCGCCAAATACCTGCTTGAACGACCGGGCTAGCGCGGCGTCTAGCTGTTGCATACTCGCACCAATACCCAGGTCATGAAAGCTCGTGACGCCATGGTCTGTCACGCCGCAGGGGATGATGCCCTCAAAGTGCGAGAGATCGGGATTGAGGTTGATGCTGATGCCGTGGAAGCTGATGCCATGGCGGACCCGGATGCCGATGGCCGCAATCTTGTCCTCGCGGCCTGGCCTTGCAACCCAGACGCCCACCCGGTCGTCACGGCGCTCTCCCTTGATTCCGAACGCCGCCAGCGTGGCAATAATCCAGTCTTCCAATGCGACGACAAAGGCCCGCACGTCATTGCCGCGCTTTCTCAGATCCAGCATCACATAGGCTATGCGCTGTCCGGGTCCGTGGTAGGTGTACTGGCCGCCGCGCCCGGTCTGGTGGACGGGAAACCGATCCGGGCTCACCAGGTCGCGAATATTCGCACTGGTGCCGGCGGTGTAGAGGGGCGGGTGTTCCAAGAGCCAGACCAGTTCGGGTGCCAGTCCTGCGCCGATGGCGGCCACTTCCAATTCCATGCGGCGGACCGCCTCGTCATAAGCTACAAGTGTGCCTGCCACGTCCCAGCGCACGGGGGCAGGGGATGTAACCTTGGTTTTGAGACTGGACCGCGACAACATGAGGGACACGCTTTTCACAAGTTCGACCTCTGACCGCAAGTGGGATAGGGTCGCCTGATGGAATCGATTTTCATTTTCCCCCTGCTGCTTTTTCTGGTGGCACCTGTCCTGGCGATCATGGCGCTGGTGCAGATTTCAAACCTCAGTACCCGCGTTGCCGGTTTGAAGCGGGACATTGAAAAGCTGACGGCGGGCGAGTCGTTGCCCAAGGCGGTTGTCCGGGCCGCTACCACAATCCTGCCGGTCCGCACGGTTGAGCCAATCGCGGAAATCCAAACCGGGGCTGCTGCGCCAATTTCCGACATTCCGGTAAAAGAGGAATCGCGGGCCAAGGCAGCCCCGCCGCGTGACATGGAAAACGCCCTGGCGTCGCGTTGGTTCGTTTGGATCGGCGGTGCGGCTGTGGCACTCGGCGGCCTCCTGTTTGTCAAATATGCCCATGACAATGGGCTCATTCCGCCACTGCTGCAGGTGATTGTCGGATTGGCTTTTGGCAGTGTGCTGGTTGCTGCGGGGGAATGGCTGCGCAAACGCGGCGATGCCATGGCGCTGAGCCATGTACCGGCAGCCCTGTCGGCGGCAGGTTTGGCCATCTCATTCGGCGTGATCTACGCAGCTTATGCGCTCTATGATATTTTTAGCCCGGCCATTTGTTTTCCACTCCTCGTCGCCATTGGTCTCGGGGCGCTGTGGCTGTCGCGGCGGCAGGGGCCGCTGATTGCAGCGCTCGGCTTGCTGGGTTCCTATGCGGCACCTGCGCTTGTGCCATCGGACAATCCAAGTGCCTTTGGCTTTTTTGCCTATTTGCTGGTGATCGTCACTGCTTCTCTCTTTGAGTTGCGCAGCAGGCCCTGGTGGTGGCTTGGTTTTGCCGCACTTGCGGGGGCAGGGCTTTGGGCCCTCTTGTGGATTCAGGGCAGCCTGTTCCAGCCCACCGACACATTGCCCGCCGCCGTTTTCGCACTGCTGGCGGGTGCTGCAGCAACCCTTGTTCCGCGAGGGCGCGGCATCCTGGCAGCAGAGATGGGAACACTTGCTGATCCCGCCATCAGCGTGGCCTGGCCGATGCGGCTTGCCATCGCCGGGCTTGCACTTTCCTCCGTCGTCCTGGCCGCACTGGTGTGGAGCAGCGACTACAGCACGTTGGCGCTCCTGTTCTTTGCCACAGGCATGCTGGCAATAACCAGCTTCGGCTGGCTGCGTGACGGCATGGTGGCAGCGCCAATTGCAGCGGCGGTCGCCACTTTTCTGGTCTTGATGGCTTGGCCCGAGGTGGGCTTCCATGAACTGGCCATGGACGAGCGCGGCTTCTGGTCAACGGTGCCGGGCAAGCTGGAGCCGTTCCGCTTCCGCAATGCCATGTACCTGGCACTTGGTGTGTTCACCGCCATCGGCCTTTCAGGCATATTCCAACATGGTGAAAAGCGTCCTTGGTCAGTGCTCGCTGCAGGGTCTGCGGTACTTTTTCTTTTCGGCACCTGGGCCAGGGCGGACACAGTGCAGTCAACAACAAATTGGCTGGCGCTGGCGCTGCTGCTGGCGGTGATATTGGCAGTGGTTGCCGACCGTGTGAGAGGCCGCGCCGCTGAAATCCTCATGGCCGGTGTGGCGCTCCTGTTGCTCTTTGCCGTTGACCGCGCCTTTGACGGCGTTTGGCAGACACTGGCCATTGCGTGCCTTGGTGCGGCATTTGCCTTTGCGACGCGGCGGCTGGTCTTGCCGTGGCTTGGTGGGATTGCCACAGGAGTGGCAACTCTTGCGGCCGCACGCCTGTTTTTTGGCCGGGATTTCTGGGGAGAACCTGCGGGGCTGCCGCTGGGCCGCCATTGGCTGCTCTACGGCTACGGCGTGCCAGCGCTGTTGTTCTGGCAGGCGTCACGCTGGCTCACGGGTGACATGTTCGCCCGCCATCGCGTGGCGCTTGAGGGGCTGGCACTGGGGCTCGCGATTTCACTCGTGTCGCTGGAACTTCGCGTGCTGATTGCTGGTGGCGTGACGGCGCGCGGCGTCAGCCTTTTGGAACTGTCGGCCCATGCGCTGGCCTGGCTCGGTGCGGCCTATGGCCTTGCCTACCGGCAGACGCTGTTTTCGTCGTTCGTTTCACTGTGGGGTGCAAGGGTCCTGCTGGCGGCAGCGGCCATTGCATTCCTGTTTGCGCTGACGTTGCTCAATCCGGCACTGACCGGCGATGTCATTGAGGGGAGTGCCATTTTCAACAGCCTGTGGCTGGCCTATCTTGCGCCAGTTGCGTTGTTTGCCCTGATGGCCCGCAAGCTGGAAGGGCTTGGCCTCGCCACACTGCGGAATGGGTTTGGGGCCTTTGCGCTCGCATTGCTTCTCGCCTTCGTGACGCTTGAAACCATGCGCCTGTTTCAAGGCCCATGGTTGACAGACCATTTCACGAGTGACGCAGAATCCTACGCGGTTTCGGCGGCGTGGATTGCGACGGCCATTGCCATATTCATTTTTGGCATCTGGCTGCAACGTCAGACCATCCGCCTCGGCGGCCTCGCCATCCTTGTGCTTGCGGTGCTCAAGGTGTTCGTGCTCGATCTTTTTCAACTGGGCGGATTGTGGCGGATTGCCAGCATCATCGGCTTGGGCCTTTGCCTGATCGGTGTGGGGTGGCTTTACACGCGGTTTGTGCAACGGCCAAAATCAGCAGGGACGACATGAGCAATTCGACCCTCAAACTGGACGGCAAGTTGCTGGCCTACTTCCAGTCCCACGCCTACGGGCTGACCTTGGCTAGCAAGCTGTAGGGCAGCATGTCAGCAATCGTCAAACAAAGTTCAGGTTGAAATAATACATTCCCATGCCGCAATAGACTGTGATGGTTTGGTTAGCCATGATCGTCGGCAGTTGGATGTCGGTTTTGCCCGACAGCGGCAGCCGTTTTCGGATGCGAAAGTCTGGGATCATGACAATGCTTGAGCAATCGAAAGTGTCATCCGTCACAAACCGCAAAATGGTGGGAAGCCGCGCCTTTGCTGTGGTCTCGTAGGGATCGTAGCCGCCCTTGGCAAAGATTTCGATAATTTGGACGCCATCCTCAATATAGACATTGCTGCTCGCTGCAATGGAGGTTTTACTGGCGTTTTGCAACTTTGGCAGCACCTCTTTCGCAGTCTTGCCCTGCAACAACTGAACACCAAGAAACAGGACAAGGGCAGCCACAGTTGCAGCCAAGACGTTTTTGGCGATCTTCATTTTTGGTTGGTTCCTGAAATCAGACATATCCGGCCAACAGCAAGGCCGAATACAAGTTGGAAATTGCGAAGGCCGTTACCACCAGTCCTGCGGTCTTGAAGAAAATACCGGTGCTCTGCGGCGATTTGAAACCAAGCGAGGCAAAGCTCATCAAAGCCAGCACGGGAAGCGTTCCAAGCGCAAAGAGGCCCATGGTAAGCGCCCCAGGAACGAAACCACCCGATGTCAACGTGTAGATTTGCATCGACTGGGTGAAGCCGCAGGGTAGGAAGAATGTCAGAATGCCAAGAAGTGCTGGCGTCAGCACATGATTGGCCGATTTCAAAGGCTCAATCCAGGCAAGGACGAATTTCGGTAAAGTCGGCAACATCGTCCTTGCTTTTGGGAAGACATCCAGAAGATTGAGTCCAAGCAGCAGCATCACGATGCCGACGGCAAGCCCGAGGACAAATGAGGCTTTGTCGGAAAATTCAAACTCGGTTCCGATTGCTCCAATGACGCCGCCAAGCAGGAAGAATGCAACAAGCCGTCCGCCATGAAACAGTATCTGCGGTCTCAACTCGTCGCCTTCCTTGGCGAAATTGGCGGAAATCGAAAGGGTCAATCCACCGACGACCGCCATGCAGGTGGAGAGCGAGGCGATGACACCGATGGTGATCGCCGTGAAGTAACTGGCATCCTTCAAGGAAACGAGATTGACGATGCCAAGCTTTTGCAACCCCCAGAATGCCGCAAGCAAAATGAGAGCGAGTGGCAGCGCTATGGAAAATTGTTTCCAGTTCACGGGATTGCTTACAGGTTCCTCCGAAAGCAAATATCCATGCTTCGTCAGGGCGGGCATCAATTCGCGGATAACATCGGAAGCAGACCTGCCAGCAATCGTGCCGGACAATTTCAGGGTATGGTCCCGGAGTGACGCGGTGGCATGGCTCACGTCCGGATGATCAAGGACTTCTGCCTCAACAAGGGCGGTACAGGCCTTGCAATGCATGCCTGCAATGTACAGCGTTTGACTGGTCAATTACTGTACTCCTGAAAGTTTGAGGCGCAGCGAATTTGTGACGACGGCCACACTTGAGAATGCCATTGCCGCACCGGCAAACGCTGGTGACAGCAACAATCCCCAATTGGGATAGAAAATCCCCGCCGCCAGTGGAATGCCTACAAGATTGAAGGAGAAAGCCCAAAACAAATTCTGGTGAATGGCCTTCATGGTGCTGCGCGAGAGTTTGACGGCTTTGACCAGCCGCGAAATATCTCCATTGAGAAGGGTAAGACCGGCAGCGCCGATCGCCACATCCGTGCCGGTACCCATGGCAATGCCGACATCGGCTTGGGCAAGCGCAGGTGCATCGTTTACGCCATCACCGGCCATTGCCACTCGAAGCCCCTGGGCCTGCAGTTTTTTGATCTCCATCAGCTTCATTTCCGGTGACGCTTCGGCGATGACATCCGATATGCCGACAAGATTGGCAATGTGGTTTGCCGTGTTCCTGTTGTCGCCGGAAAGCATGACGAGGTTTAGGCCCAGCACTTTTAATTGGGCCACAGCAGCGGCGGCTTCGGGCTTCACTGTGTCGGCAACAAAGGCCAGTGCCAGTACCGACTTCCGCGTTGCCAAAAACACCGGTGTATTGCCAGCCAATGTCTGTCGTTCAACCATTTCGGTATCAATTGCGTGGCCCAATTTTGCCATCAATTTTGCGTTGCCAGCATAGTAGATTTCGCGCCCCCGCGAGGCGACAAGTCCCTGGCCCTTGATGATGGAAAAATCCCTCACTTCTCCGATGGCAATGCCACGCTGTCTCGCGGCGTTCACAATCGCACGACCGATCGGGTGTTCCGAACGGTTTTCGAGGCTTGCCAGAATTTCGAACGCTGTACTTTCAACCGCCGTACCATAAACTGTCACATCAATCAGTTCAGGTGCGCCCTTGGTAATCGTCCCCGTTTTGTCGACAACAATGGTTGTGACTTTGGAGAGTTTTTCCAGCGTCGTGGCATCCTTGATCAGTATGCCCGCACTGGCACCCTTGCCGATGCCGACGATAATGGCTGTGGGTGTTGCCAGGCCGAGTGCGCAGGGGCAGGCAATGACCAGAATGCCGACAAAGCAGGTCAGGCCATAACTCAGGGCCAATTGGAAGCCGAGTGCTGGAATTCCAAGCAGCAGCCAAAGGCCAAGAGTTGCCGCGGCAACCACAAGAATAGCGGGGACAAAGATTGCCGAAATCTGATCGGCCAGGCGTTGCACCGGTGCCTTGCTCGCTTGTGCGGTTGCGACCATGTCAATGATATGGGCAAGTACCGTTTCCGAGCCAATTTTTGTGGCTTTCATGACAAAGCTGCCATCGGTGTTCAGTGTGCCGCCGATCACCTGGGCACCGGTTGCCTTTTCAACCGGCACAGGCTCGCCCGAAACCATTGCTTCATCAACAAAAGAGTGGCCTGACGTGACCTCGCCATCGACGGGAATGCGCGATCCCGGACGAATGACCAGAAGGTTGCCGACAACGACTTGCTCAATGGGGATTTCACGTTCCTCGCCATTTTCGAGAATGATGGCGGTTTTGGCCTGCATGCCGAGAAGCGCTTCAATGGCGCCGCCGGTCCTGAGTTTGGCGCGGGCCTCGAGAAATTTGCCAAGCGTTATGAAGCCGATGACGATGATGGTGACATCATAGTAGTTTTGAGATGTGTTGAGAAAAGGTCTGAGCAAAGTATCAAAGGCACCCAATGCAAAGCTGAAGAAATATGCAACGCTGGTGCCAAGCCCGATGAGCGTGTCCATGCTGGCAGCGCCATAACGGAAGAAACGAAAGACGCCGAGGAGATAGGGGAGGCCCACGACGAAGAGCATATAGGTCGCCATCAGCGGCAGAACATGGTGCATGAACTCGAGAAAGGCCTTGGGCGCTGCCGGGACATACCCAAGCCCACCAAGGATATCCCAGCCCATGAAAAGGGCGCTGAGTGCCACCAGCGGCATGGACACCAGAACCTTGTTGCGCAGATCATCGACCTCGGCGTTTTTTTCCGGTGCAGAAGACGCAACTTCCGCGTTGCCGGTGGATTTTGGCAATACAAGGTCGTAACCCAAAGGTTTCAGAGCCTTTGTAAGTTGAGCAGCATTTGGTGCCGCGCCCTCAAATGTGAGGCTCATCGATTCGGCCGCATAGTTGGCACTGACCGATGCAACACCGCTGATCTTTCCAATTGTGCGCTCAATAAGGCTTGAGCACGAGGCGCAATGCATTCCGCTGACGCGGTAGGTGATGGCAACTGAAGGCATAATTACCGACTCTCAAAATTCCAATTTTTGCTTTCTAAACCTTCCCATCATGGTAAGGTCAAATGCAATTAGTTTAATAAAGGGGTTTCCATGCAAATTGGCGCGGTCGCAAAGGTCAGCGGAATATCGACCAAGATGATCAGGCACTATGAGGCCATCGGTCTCATCCGGGCAGCGGACAGGCGGGACAGCAACTATCGTGACTACGGCGATGATGATGTGCATCAATTGAGTTTCATTCGCCGGGCCCGGGCGCTGGGTTTCTCGATTGACGAAATCCGCGACCTTTTGCGGCTTTGGGCAGACGGGCAGCGTTCCAGCGCGGATGTCAAGAAACTTGCGCTTGAACATGTCGGAGATTTGAACCGGCGTATCGATGTGTTGCGCGAAATGCGCGACACATTGGCCAACTTGGCCCACTGCTGTGACGGAGATCATCGGCCAAACTGCCCCATTATTGAAACACTGTCGGGGGTGATTTGACTTCCCCTCTACCCTCCGCTAAGGCCCGGCCCGTTCAACACTCACACGGGGGTTGGATTGTCTCATGCCTGCGCGAAGCGGGCCACATAGAGGCAGTCCGTCCGGTGCCGGAATCCTCCGGCCTCACTCTCCCCCGTGGCGGATCAACCGGAAAAGGAAAGACATATGGGCACGGTACCCTTTACCATGCGCCAGCTTCTCGAAGCAGGCGTTCACTTCGGCCACCAGACACATCGCTGGAACCCGAAGATGCAGTCGTACATCTACGGCTCGCGCAATGGCATTCACATCCTGGACCTGTCGCAGACGGTTCCCTTGCTGCACCAGGCATTGAACGCCGTCACCGACACTGTGGCCAAGGGTGGCCGTGTGCTGTTTGTCGGCACCAAGCGTTCCGCCCAAGAGCAGATCGCAGAGGCTGCAAAGCGTTCCGCGCAGTATTATGTGAACTCCCGCTGGCTTGGCGGAATGCTGACCAATTGGAAAACCATTTCGAATTCCATCAAGCATCTGCGCACGCTCGACGAGATCATCGCCAGGCAGGGCGAGGGCATCACCAAGCGTGAACTTCTCAACGTGACGCGCGAGCGGGGCAAGTTGGAAAAGGCGCTTGGCGGCATCAAGGACATGGGCGGCGTTCCCGACATCCTGTTCGTCATTGATACAAACAAGGAGCAGATTGCGATCAAGGAAGCAAAGCGTCTCGGCATTCCCGTGATCGCCATCATCGACACCAACTCGGACCCTGCCGGTATCACGTTTCCAGTTCCCGGCAATGATGACGCGGCGCGGGCCGTCGCACTCTACTGCGATCTTGTCACCAAGGCGATCATAGAGGGCATTTCGCAAGGTGCGACAGCTTCGGGCGTTGACGTGGGTGCCATGGAAGCGCCAGTCGAAGAGGTTGCTGCGGCACCTGCCGCTTAATCGGTTTGCCCTCTCCCGGCCCCCGATCAAGTCGAGGGCCAATCAATTCAGGAGAATTCATATGGCTGAGATTACAGCTGCACTGGTGCGCGATCTGCGCGAAAAGACCGGTGTCGGCATGATGGACTGCAAGACCGCCCTTGCGGCCACCGCTGGCGACATGGAAGCCGCCGTCGACTGGCTCAGGGCCAGGGGGCTTGCCAAGGCCGCCAAGAAATCAACCCGCGTCGCGGCCGAAGGCTTGGTCGGGCTGGCAACCCGCGGCACGACGGGCGCCCTCGTCGAGGTCAATTCGGAAACCGACTTTGTGGCCCGCAACGAAAAGTTTCAGGCCATGGTGGCAGAGATCACCAAGCTGGCGCTGGATGCTGATGGTTCGACCGAGAAACTCAAGACCATGATGTTCCCCGGTTCATCCCATGAGGTTGCAGCCTACGTGGCCGAGTTGGTGGCAACGATCGGGGAAAACATGACCGTGCGCCGCACGGCTTCGGTTTCCGTTTCCGATGGCGTCGTTTCATCCTATGTGCACAACCAGGCCGCCCCGGGCATGGGCAAGATCGGCGTTCTGGTGGCGCTGGAATCAGCTGGCAGCAAGGACGAGTTGAACGGCTTTGGCCGCATGCTGGCGATGCATGTCGCAGCCACCAATCCGGTGTCACTTGACCTTGCATCGGTGCCTGCCGACGTGCTGGCCCGCGAGAAGGCCATTCTGGAGGAAAAGAACGCCGGCAAGCCCGCCAACGTGATGGAAAAAATCATCGCCTCCGGGCTCAAGTCCTACGCCAAGGACAACTGCCTTCTGGAACAGGCCTATGTGCATGAAGGTTCAAAGACCGTGGCACAGGCGCTGGCCGAGGCCGGCAACAAGGCCGGTGGTGCTGTTGTCCTCAAGTCCTTTGTCCGCATGCAACTTGGCGAAGGCATTGAAAAGGGTGGTGATGATTTTGCCGCCGAAGTCGCCAAGATGTCAGGGCAGAGCTAGGGCCCTGTGAGACGAATCAATCCAACAAGACTATGCAAGGCCCCGAAACGGGGCCTTTTCGCTGTTGCGGGCAGAGGCTGATGGGGCAAGTTTGATGAGCACACTGAAATTCAAGCGCATCCTTCTGAAAATTTCCGGTGAGGTGCTGATGGGCGGCCAGCCCTTTGGCATTGACCTCGCAACGGTGGGGCGCATTGCCGATGAAGTGGTCACCGCGCAGAAGGAAGGCGCACAAGTGGCACTGGTCATCGGAGGCGGAAACATTTTCCGTGGCATGGCGGGTGCCGCCAAAGGCATGGATCGGGTTTCGGCAGATCACATGGGCATCATGGCAACGGTGATGAATGCCCTTGCCATGCAGGGTGTCCTCACTGGCAAGGGTGTGGATGCGCGGGTGCTGTCAGCGATCGCCATGCCCACGATCGCTGAAACCTATGCCGCCGCCAAAGGCCGCCACCATCTTGAAAAGGGCAGGGTGGTGATTTGCGCTGGCGGCACCGGCCTGCCGTTTTTCACCACGGACACCGGGGCCGCCCTCAGGGCAGCCGAACTCAAATGCGATGCGCTGTTCAAGGGTACGAGTGTCGATGGCGTTTATTCCGCCGATCCCAAAAAAGACCCAAAGGCCAAGCGCTTTCATACCGTCAGCTACCGGGATATCCTGGCCCAGGACCTTAAAATCATGGACAATGCCGCCATTGCACTGGCGCGTGACAATGCCATACCGGTCGTTGTATTTTCCATCCAGGAGGCCGGAAACGTTGCGCGCGTGCTCAACGGCCAAGGCACCTTCACCACCATCACCAAGGACTGAGCCCACATGGCAGCACCTGCCCCCCACAACGCCCAAGAGATCAAGCGCCGCATGCAAGGCGCAGTCGATGCACTCAAGCATGATTTTGGCGGGCTTCGGACCGGGCGCGCTTCTGCAAGCCTGCTCGATCCCATCCATGTTGACGCCTATGGCGCCAGCATGCCGCTGAGCCAGGTCGGCACGGTCAGCGTACCGGAGCCGCGCCTGCTGCAAATCAGCGTTTGGGACCGTGGACTTGTGGTTGCGGTTGAAAAAGCCATCCACCAGTCAAACCTCGGCCTTAATCCGCAGACCGAAGGCCAGACAATCCGTTTGCGGATGCCGGACCTGACCCAGGACCGCCGCAAGGAACTCGTCAAGGTCGCCCACCAGTATGCGGAAAAGGCCCGGGTGGCCGTGCGCAACGTGCGCCGCGACGGCATGGACCAGCTCAAGGCCCTCGAGAAGGGCCACCTGATGAGCGAGGATGAACACAAGGACAAGGCCGATGAAGTGCAGAAATTCACCGACGACACGATCAAGGACATTGACGCGACATTGAAGGCCAAAGAGGCCGAAATCCTGCAGGTGTGAACAGGGCCGTGAACAGCCAGGGCCAGACGATAAGCCGCGAAGCATCCTGCGAAGTTCCCAGGCATGTGGCCATCATCATGGATGGCAACGGCAGATGGGCGGCACAACGGGGATTGCCCCGTTCAGCGGGCCACAAGGCAGGCATTGAGGCGCTGCGACGGGCGGTCAAAACAGCCGGCGAGTTGGGAATTGAGTATCTCACCATCTATTCGTTCAGCACGGAAAACTGGTCCCGACCGCGCACTGAAGTTGCGTTTCTGTTGGACCTCCTGCGCCGTTTCATCCGCCAGGACGTGGCGGAGCTGCATGCTGCCGGTGTTCGCATTCGCGTGATCGGTGACCGGGAAGACCTGGACGCTCCGATTATCACCATGCTGCAAGATGCCGAGCGGCTCACGCGGGGTAACAGCAAGCTCAACCTGGTCGTGGCCTTCAACTATGGCAGCCGCCAGGAGATTGCCCGTGCGGCACGCGCGCTTGCCGATGATGTGACGGCGGGCCGGATCAGCAGCGGTGACATCTCGCCCGAACTCATTGAAAGCCACCTTGACACAGCGGGAATTCCGGACCCGGACCTGCTGATCCGCACCGGCGGTGAAGAGCGCATTTCAAATTTTCTGCTCTGGCAGTGTGCCTACGCGGAGTTTGTCTTTGTGCCGGATTTCTGGCCGGATTTTTCAGCAGAGATATTTGCCAGGGCAATAGCAACTTTCGCAAGCCGGGAGCGGCGCTATGGCGGCCTCAAGGCCCAGTCCGCCTGATGCCTGAGCAGCACACGGTGCCACCCCCAAAATGGGCCGACCTTGGTGTCAGGGTCGTGTCAGCCGCCGTTCTGATCCCGGCGGTCCTGCTCGTCATCTGGATGGGTGGCCTGTGGTTTGAGATTTTTGCCGCCTTCCTCGGAATTCTGATGGCCCATGAATGGACCGTCATCGCCCATGGCCGGTCGGCCTCGCAATTCGCCTTGCATGCACTTGCGGTCTTGTCTGCGGCATTCATTCCCGGCGAAGCGGGGCCAGGGCTTGCGCTCGCCGCGATATTTGCCGTTGCAGCCATTGCCAGCGCCGGTGTGGCCTTTGGCCCAAGGGCCAAATCGCCGTGGAGTTTTGCAGGCGTGCCCTATGTGGCACTGCCGGTTTTGGCATTGGTGGTGCTGCGCCATGATACGCAATGGGGCTTGCATGCCATCATCTGGATCATGCTGACGGTCTGGGCCGCTGACAGCCTTGCCTACTTCGCCGGGCGCATCATTGGGGGACCAAAACTTGCCCCCGTGATCTCCCCCAAGAAGACCTGGGCTGGCATGGGCGGGGCCGTGGCGGGCAGCGCTCTCGCAGGCGGAATCTATGCTGCCTATGTGGCGCCTGCCGTGCTGCCATTGGTCATCCTTGCCGGATTGCTTGCCATCGTTGAGCAGTCGGGGGACATTCTGGAAAGCGCCTTCAAGCGCTTTCACGGGGCCAAGGACTCAGGCCATCTGATCCCGGGCCACGGCGGCGTCATAGACCGGGTGGACGGTCTCATCGCGGTCACGGTAGTGGCTGCAATCATTGGATATTTCCGCCATGCTCCCAGTGCAGCCCAGGGCCTTCTTGTGTGGTAACCATCTTGCCGAAAAATTGACGCAAAATCAGGGCCATGTGGTTAGGGGTTCGTTAACGACCGCTGGGGCGGCGTGAAAATGTGGAGCACGCAATGGATCTTTCATCACTGGTGAACCTGCCCTTGGGGTATTTGCTGCCGTTTCTGGTGGCGATTACCATCATTGTGTTTGTTCATGAGTACGGCCACTTCAAGGTTGCGAGGCTGTGCGGCGTGAAGGTTGACGTTTTCTCCATCGGTTTCGGGCGTGAGGTTTTTGGCTGGTACGACCGCCATGGCACACGCTGGAAAGTGTGCTGGATTCCGCTCGGCGGATACGTGAAATTCGCAGGTGACGCCAACGCGGCCAGCATGCCGGACAGGGCGGCAAATGTTGCAGGCGAACCGGGAAATTTCCACAGCAAGCCCGTGTGGCAGCGCGCGGCGGTGGTGGCGGCAGGACCGATTGCCAATTTTGTACTGGCCATCTTCATTTTCACGGCGGCATTTTCGATCATTGGCATTCCCTACGCGGAACCGCGCGTTGATGAGGTTGTCGCAGGATCGGCGGCTGAGGCAGCCGGCCTCAAGGCGGGAGACTTCATTCGCAAGATCGACGGTCAGGAGACAAAGAGTTTCGCTGCTGTGCAAGAATCGGTGTGGCAGCGCGGCGGTGAGCGGCTGGATGTCGTCGTGGAACGCGCAGGCGGCCTCATGGCGCTCTCGCTGACGCCCCGCATTGAGGAAATGCCGGACGGGTTTGGCGGCAAGATCAAGATCGGACTTCTCGGGGTCAAGCACAAACCTGAAAGCGATCAACTTCTCTATGAGCATTTTTCCGTGCCACAGGCCTTTGTGAAGGCTGTCGACAGGACATGGTATATCTCGGCAACAACGGTCCGCTACATTGGCAAACTGTTCACGGGCGATGAAAGCATCAGGCAGATCGGCGGGCCGGTGGCCATGGCCAAAGGGGCGGGCGATACAGCGTCCTCGGGCGTGCTTTCTTTTGTCAGTTTCGTGGCTCTTTTGAGCGTCAGTATCGGACTTATTAACCTATTTCCTGTTCCAATGCTGGATGGTGGGCATTTGGTTTACTACGGGCTTGAGGCCATACGCGGGAAACCGCTGGGTGCTGGCGCGCAGGAGTGGGGCTATCGGATCGGTTTTTCCTTTGTTGTCATGCTGATGTTGGTTGGAATCTGGAACGACATTGTCAGGACGATCAACGTGGTTCTGGGCATCTAGAAACGGACCAGTTTTGATTGCAAAGGTGGGGAAACCGGCTAAAAGATGCTTTGCGGGTCAAGCATCTGATTTGGCCCCTGATTTGGGGTGCCGATTTGGGCCTTTTGCGCCATTGTGAGGTCACAATGGGCCGCAAGAAGGGTTTGGGGATCGGCGGAAATGCACGATTCGCCGGGGTGGGGGCAATTCAATCCTCTTCCAGGTTGTTGTGGGACGGCACGGAACGAGTGAGATTGGCTATTTGAATGCGTGTGAAACTCTCAGTTATTGGCGTATTGGTTCTGTTAGTGCTGGCTGTTGCCCCCGTCGTATCGCCAGGTGTTTTTTCCAGGCCCGCCTTTGCGGCAACCATTTCCAACATTGTGATCAATGGCAACCAGCGGGTTGAGAACGAAACCGTCTTGTCCTACCTGCAACTGGGTGTCGGTGACTCGTTTGATGAAGAGCGCATTGACGAATCCATCAAGGTCTTGTTCCGCACGGGCCTGTTCCGCGACGTTGGCATTGACCAGCAGGGGACTTCCCTGGTCATCACGGTTTCCGAAAATCCACTGATCAACGTGGTGAATTTCGAGGGCAACAGCGAGATCGATGACGACACGCTGGGCAAGGAAGTCGAAGTCCGCGAGCGCATGATTTTCACCAAGGCGCGGGTTGCCTCCGACAACCGGCGCATTCTGGCGCTGTACCAGAAGCAGGGCTTCTACAACGTCAGTGTGGCGCCGAAGCTGATCCGCCTGCCTGAAAACCGCATCAACCTCGTTTTTGAAATCAATGAAGGCGGCAAGACCCATGTACGCCAGATCAATTTCGAGGGGAACCAGAATTTTTCCGATGGTGACCTGCGTGATGTGATTGCGACAAAGCAGAAATCATGGTGGTTGTTCTTCCTGCGCAACACGACGTATGATGCAGACCGCCTTGAGTATGACAAGGAACTGCTGCGCCGCTATTATTTGAAGAACGGCTTTGCCGACGCACAGGTGATCGATGCCACGGCCGAATATTCCGGCAGTGAAGATGGCGGCTTCATCATCAATTTCACCGTCCAGGAAGGACCGCGCTATTCCGTGGCTGATGTGGCTGTCAATATCGGCGACGCCAACCTTGACCCCGCGCCACTGCAAAAAGTGGTCAAGACCGGGGTGGGCGACACCTATGACGCCAGCAAGGTGGACAAGTCGGTTGAAAAGTTGACGCTGGAAGCCTCGAACCAGGGTTTTGTGTTTGCGAAAGTCGAACCCAAGGTGGACCGCAATGCCGGCAATGGCACCCTGAACATCACCTATGACATCACCGAAGGGCCGCGCACCTATGTGGAGCGCATCGATATCGTTGGCAATGACCGCACCCATGACAAGGTGATCCGCCGTGAACTGCAGCTGTTCGAAGGTGATGCCTACAACCGCACGCTGGTTGAACGCGCCAGGCGCAGGCTTGTGGCCCTCGACTTTTTCACCAGTGTTGATTTCAAGGAAGAAGCGGGCTCTGCGCCCGACAAGATCACGCTGGTCGTTGAAGTGGTTGAGAAGTCAACGGGCCAGATCACCTTCAGCATCGGTTATTCCTCGGTGGAAACAGTTGTGGGCTCGGTCGGGCTTTCGGAGCGCAACCTGTTCGGCCGTGGGCAGCAGGTGAAGCTCAATACGTCGCTCAGTTTCACGCGCCAGCAAGTGGATTTCAGCTTCACCGAACCCTATTTCATGGGCATGCCGATTTCGGCAGGGTTTGATGTGTTCGCAAACAACACGAACAACCAGGCAGCATCCTCGTATACCAGCAAGCAGATTGGGGGAGCCCTGCGCACCGGATTCCGCCTCGACGAGTATTCTTCGCTCGGCCTCAAGTACTATATTGCGGCGCGTGATGTCTCTGGCGTGGACCTGGCAACCTCATCTCCTGCAATCATCGCGCAGGAAGGGGAGTCCCTCAAATCGGCCGTGTCCGTTGTTTACACTTATGATGACCTGGACAGTCCCGCGAAGCCGTCCACCGGCTTGCGGGCGCAACTTGAAACGGAATTGGCAGGCCTTGGCGGTGACGCGCAATTTGCGTCGGTGGAGGCCCATGCGTGGTATTTCATTCCGTTCTTCGACGAGAAAGTGGTGCTCAAGTTTGAGGCGAACGCCGGCCATATCCAGTCGCTGGGCAAGGATGTGCCGCTGCAGGACCGCTTCTTCAAGGGCGGCGACACGTTCCGCGGCTTCACCCGCTCCGGCATCGGACCAAAGCAGCTTGGCAATGATGGTGAGTATGATTCAATTGGCGGCCAGACCTATGCCATCGGCACTGTGGAAGCCACATTCCCGCTTGGCTTGCCGGAGGAATTTGGCATCGAGGGTGCTATATTCAGTGATTTTGGTACAGTGTTCAATGCGGTGGAAAGTTCAGTAGGTACGGGAGTGGATGGTTGCACACTCGATGATTTGGATGCGCTGACCGACGACTGCACCGTCGCTGACGCCATGGGCCTGAGGGCCTCCATCGGTGCCGGCATTATCTGGACCTCGCCCTTTGGTCCGTTGCGCTTCGAGGCATCCTACCCGCTGCTCAAGCAGAGCAGTGATGAAACGGAATATTTCCAGTTCTCGATCGGTACGCGGTTCTAGACCGGCGCGAATTATCGGCTAAAAGGGGCGGGAATTTCCCGCTCCTTTTTTCGTTCAGGACCCCCCAATGACCGAGGCCGCCACACCAGCCAAGTCCATCGATATCGGGCGCATTCTCAAATTGCTTCCACACCGCTATCCGTTTCTGCTGATCGACAAGATGACGGACATCATGGGCGAGGAAAGCGGCACCGCCATCAAAAACGTGACGATGAATGAGCCATTTTTCCAGGGGCATTTTCCGGGCCGTCCGGTGATGCCGGGCGTGCTGCTGGTGGAGGCCATGGCGCAAACCGCAGGTGCCCTGGTGCTGGAATCCCGGGGTGAGCAGGATCAGGGCAAGCTCGTGTTTTTCATGTCAATCGACAAGGCACGGTTTCGCAAACCCGTTGTTCCCGGCGACACGGTGCACTTCCATGCGAAGCTCAACCACAAGCGCCCGCCTGTGTGGAAATACTGGGTCGAGGCCCATGTGGACGGGAAAAAGGTTGCCGAGGCCGAAATCGGTGCCATCTTGATGGATGAGCGCGGCGCTTGAGAGGCGTTCCGGGCTCAACGTTTTGACGGGGGCACATAGTCGCGGCGCACGGGGCCTGTATAAAGCTGGCGCGGACGGCCAATGCGCTGGTTCGGTTCCTCGATCATTTCCTTCCACTGGGAAATCCAGCCGACGGTGCGGGCCAGTGCAAAGAGCACCGTGAACATGGACGTGGGGAAGCCCATGGCTCTAAGAATTATTCCTGAGTAGAAATCGACATTGGGATAGAGCTTGCGGGAAATGAAGTAGTCATCGGACAACGCCACTTTCTCGAGCTCGAGGGCCACCTGCAACAGCGGGTCTTTTGTGACGCCCAACAGGTCAAACACTTCGCGGGCAGTCTGCTGCATGATCTTGGCGCGGGGATCGTAGTTCTTATAGACGCGATGGCCGAAGCCCATCAGGCGGACGTTGGAATCCTTGTCTTTCACGCGTTCAATGAAGGCTGGAATGTTTTCGGGACTTCCGATGTCACTCAACATTTTCAGCGCGGCTTCATTGGCGCCGCCGTGGGCGGGACCCCAAAGGCAGGCAATGCCTGCGGAAATGCAGGCAAAGGGATTGGCACCAGATGAGCCTGCGAGCCGCACAGTTGACGTTGAAGCGTTCTGCTCATGGTCGGCATGGAGCACGAAAATGCGGTCCATGGCGCGGGCCAGCACCGGGTTCACCACATAGTCGTCGCATGGCACCGCAAAACACATGCGCAGGAAATTTGCGGCATAGGACAGGTTGTTCTGGGGATAAACGAAGGGCTGGCCGATATGGTATTTGTAAGCCATGGCCGCAATCGTCGGCAGCTTGGCAATCATGCGGTGCGAGGCGATCTCGCGCTGGCGGGGATCGTTGATGTCAGTCGAGTCGTGGTAGAACGCGGACATGGCGCCGACCACCGCCACCATGACAGCCATGGGGTGCGCGTCCCGCCGGAAGCCGCGATAGAGGAGCGCCATCTGCTCATGCACCATGGTGTGGTGGATAATGTTGTGGTCGAACTGCTTGCGCTGGGCAGGCGTGGGGAGTTCTCCGTAATAGAGCAGGTAGCAGGTCTCCAGAAAGTCGCCGTGTTCGGCCAATTGTTCAATGGGGTAGCCGCGATAGAGAAGGACGCCTGCGTCGCCGTCGATGTAGGTGATTTTTGACTCGCATGCCGCGGTTGACGTGAAGCCCGGATCAAAGGTGAATGACTGGGTTTCCTTGTAGAGCGGGCCGATGTCGATGACACTGGGGCCAATTGTGCCTTCGCGCACCGGCAGGTTAATGATCTTGCCATCAAAATCGAGTTTGGCTGTCTTCACGGTCTCGGCCATGCCACAGACTCCTTTGCGAGGATGTCAAGTTATTGCAACGCAACAAAAAGGTCAACTTTGCTTACTAAATTGAGTTGGGCGCCACCGGCACCTGTTTGGTGTGCCGGTTCGAATCCAAAGTGTTCGTTGTTCCACACTTGAGGGATGCACATCCCGGCAGTCTGTGTTAGTGTTTCCCGATGTGCGAGTAGTGTGGAACCTCCTCGAAGGCACCCGAAATGAAGCGCACCGCAGTTTTAGGCATGTTCGCGGCTCTGTCGATCCTTTCAAGCGCGGCTGTGTCGGATACGTTCTGGTCGGAAACGGAACTGTCCACCATTGGCAACTTGTCAATTGCCAGTCTGCCTCCCTTGCCACCGGATTTGTCGAACCACGTAGCTGACGATCCGCAGGCGGCGGCGTTGGGCAAGGCGTTTTTCTTCGATCCCAGATTTAGCGCCAATGGCGCTGTTTCTTGTTCCTCCTGCCACATGCCTGATCGCCAATTTCAAGATGATCGCCGGGTTGGTCACGGCATTGCCGATGTGACACGCCGCACGATGCCGCTTGCCGGAACCGCCCATCACACGTTCTTCTTCTGGGACGGGCGCAAGGACAGCCAATGGTCGCAAGCCCTTGGCCCGCTCGAAAGTCCGTCCGAACACGGCGCTGACCGGACAATGATAGTACAACTGATCGCTGCCAGTTATCGTGCCGACTATGAGGCGGTGTTCGGCAAGCTTCCTGATATGGGTAACCTGCCTGCGCATGCCACACCGACTGGCTCACCAGAGGCGATCACGGCGTGGAAACTGCTGACGACTGAACAGCAGCGGGCCGTCAACATGACATTTGCCAACATGGGCAAGGCGATCGAAGCCTTTGAACGCACAATCCCGGTACCTGCGACGCGATTTGACGCCGATGCCGCAGCACTGGCGAAGAAGGATTTTGTTGCGGCAGACAAGATCTTTACCGAAGCAGAGCGCAACGGCCTCAAGCTTTTCGTCGGCCAGGGAAACTGCGCCAGCTGCCACAAAGGCCCCCTGTTCACCGACTTGCAATTCAATAATCTTGGCTTGCCGGGCACGAGCGCCGCCACCGATATCGGCCGCAGCACGGCCACCCATGTGCTGAAGAACGATCCCTTCAACTGCCTTGGAGAATTCAGCGACGCCAAAGGGCCTCCAGCCTGTCAGGGGATCAGGTTCATGAAGTTTGAATCGCCGGTCAAGCAGGTGGGGGCATTCAAGTCGCCTTCATTGCGTGGGGTGGCCCAGCGTCCGCCGTACATGCACAACGGGCAGTTCGCGACGCTGCGTGATGTGATGGTGCACTATAACAATGCGCCAAAGGCGCCCTTTGGCACGAGTGAGTTGTTGATCCCCCGCAAACTAACGGAGAGGCAGCTTTCCGAGCTCGAGGCATTCCTCCATACTCTGGACGTCAGTGACGCCTCCACGGAATAGCAATCACCAAAGTCAAAACCGAAAGGCTATGTCCAGGTCAGTGATTGATGTTTCGTCGCCCGTGAAGAACCCCACTTTCACGCGGCTTGAAGTTTTTGCTGCGTAAGAATCAGGGCCAGTAATAGGTACAATAAATCCCTCAGCCAGTTGAGTAGGAGGCGGAAGTTGTAGCCTGCTGCAGCGAGGATGGCGT
>JANPDD010000258.1:0-3123 GCA_031431295.1 Hyphomicrobiales bacterium
TAGGGACCGGGAAGCCCAAGGCCGCGCGCCGTGAGCCGGCCGATGGCCGCGAGCAACTGGTAGGAGGCCAGTTGCTGGTCATGCTGCGCCACCACCAGGCTGACCCTGGCGTTGATCATGGCCTGTTCGGCATCGAGAACATCAATGGTTGAGCGTGAACCCACCAGATATTCCTGACGCACCCCGTCCAACGCCTCATTCGAGGCCGAAACCTGGGCCTTGGCGGCAGAAATAGCCTGGACGGCCGAACCGTAAAAATTCCGCGCCGCCGTCACCCCCTGCACGACCGAGCGGCCGGCCGCGACGATTTCAATGCGGCGCTGGCTTTCCAGTTGCTTGGCCTGGCGCACCGCCGAATACACGGCACCACCTTCATAGAGCGGCACATTCACCACGCCCGCCACACTTGCGCTTGTCGAGCCCGACAAGCTCGAACTGGGATCATCCACCGTGCTGGCCGAGGCCTGCAGACTGGCGGACGGCAACAGATCACCCTTGGTGACCTCAACGGTGTGTTCCTGCGCCAATTGCGTGTGCGTGGCCGCAAGAATGCTGGGGTTTGTTGCCCGCGCAATGCCAAGCGCCGATGAAAGGCTCTTCGGCAGCTTGGCCGAACCCGGCCACTTCAGCTTGCCGGGATCATTGCCGACCAGCGCCACATAGCGCGATGTGCTTTCCGCCAGATTGGCCTGCGCTGCGGCAGCCTGTGACTTGGCACCACTGACACTCGCCCGCGCCTGGGACACATCGGTGCGTGTCACCTCACCCGCTTCAAAACGGGCCGAGGCGGCACGCAATTGTTTTTGCAGATTGCCCACGTTCTGCTGGCGCAATGAGAGGATTTGCCGGTCGCGCAACACATCGAGATAGGCCTGCGCGGCCTGCAGCAAGATATCCTGCTCAATACCGAGCAACACCTGCCGACCGGCACGCACCGTTTCCTTGGCGCTTTTCACGCCTTCCCGCGTTTTGAACCCGTCAAAAAGCGGCTGCGACAGTTCAATGCTGAGGCTTTTCGACACCACATCCGAATCCGCACCGGGGTCGGGGTTGCTGTAGTTGTAGCTGATCGATCCGCCGGCCGAAATCTTGGGGCGCCAGCCCGACTTTGCCTGCGGCACCAGTTCGTCGCTGCCGCGTTGACGCGCCCGCTCAGCCTGCAGCGTCGGATTGCTGCGATAGGCCTTGAGCAAAGCCTGATTGAAACTGTCGGCCCATGCCGCGCTGCTGGCCGCAAGGGCCACCGCAATACCCAAAACCGAAGCGCCAAGCCTTGCGCGCCTTTGCCAAACCGCCAGCATCTGATCCACACCTACCGCCGCTGCACCCGTTTTCGCCGACCTCTATCGGATCGATATATGTCAATTCAGTACACCCCAATCAAGGATGCAAGTGCTTTCTGGAAAATTGCCACAGATGAAGCGGCTTAAGCACAGTTCCGGAACAGTGTTGTGCGCCACTTGGTCATGCGATAGAAGCTGCGCCAATTGTTAACGGGTGCGCAGCTATTGCCCGTCGATTGGGGCCTCGTGGCGGAGTGGTTACGCAGAGGACTGCAAATCCTTGCACGGGGGTTCGATTCCCTCCGAGGCCTCCAAAATTTGTGAGACGTGCAGAACCGTTTCCGGCGACGACATTCAACGAATCAGTTTTCGCCCCGGCTCTTGCGCCGAGTGGCCATGCCGATTTTTTGCGCAAATGCAGGCCAGCGCACTTTGATCCACTCACCTGCGCGCACCGTGGCGTTGCGGCGAAAACGGCGAACCGGCGGAAAATCAACCGACAGGATCAGCAGCCCCAACGGCAGCATCCAAAACCCAAGGACTGGCAGGAAGCCGAGGAACCCCCCAACAACCATCACAAGGCCCAGCACCACACGCAGGAAAATGTTTCCAGGAACCGGCACCCGCCTCCCGATGAAATTGACTGATCTCAAGAAAACTCCTCCTGCCCGCTAGCGCGCCTCCCGGCAGGATGGAATCATCCCGCCGAATAGGACTCGCGCCAAATCAATATGTTGGAGCATGTCCTTGTCGCCAAACCGCTTCACACTTTGGCGGGGCATGCTCTAATTTGCTCCGGCAGCCAGATGCATATAGGACCGAATTGTGAAAATTCACCCCCATGGGCACGGCTTGACCCACGGCTTGACCCAGGGCTTGAAAAAAGGGTTTCATAGCCCCTGCCTGTCTGCTAAAGGCCCGCCTCATAACAATCCCCGATAGCTCAGTTGGTAGAGCATTCGACTGTTAATCGAATGGTCGCTGGTTCGAGTCCAGCTCGGGGAGCCATTTTTCAAAGGTCCATCGTACCATGATGATGGGCCTTTTGTTTTGCCGATTTGACGTGGGGCTGGGGCTGGGGCAATGGGGCCTCCACACAGGATTGAAGCCATGGATATCCGACCAGACGTTGCCGCCTGCATCGGCAACACCCCCCTAATAAAATTGCGCCAGGCATCCGAAATGACCGGCTGCACCATCCTCGGCAAGGCTGAATTCCTCAATCCCGGCCAGTCGGTGAAAGACAGGGCGGCGCTTTTCATCATCCGCAACGCCGTTGCCCGGGGTGAGTTGAAGCCGGGCGGCACCATCGTTGAAGGAACCGCTGGAAACACCGGCATCGGCCTTGCCCTTGTCGCCAATGCCCTGGGCTTCAAGACCATCATCGTCATTCCTGAAACCCAATCCGAGGAAAAGAAGGATGCCCTGCGCCAGATGGGTGCCGAACTCGTTGAGGTTCCCGCAGTTCCCTACAAGAACCCCAACAACTACGTGAAATACTCAGGCCGCCTTGCCAAAGCGGTGGGCGGCGTGTGGGCCAACCAGTTTGACAATGTTGCAAACCGCCAGGCCCATATCGAAACGACGGCCCCCGAAATCTGGCGGCAAACGGATGGCAAGGTCGACGGCTTTGTTGCTTCCGTCGGGTCCGGCGGAACCCTGGCAGGCGTCAGCATGGCACTCAAGGCCAAGAACAAGAATATACGCATTGCGCTGGCGGATCCCATGGGATCGGCACTCTACGGCCACTACGCCCACGGTCAATTGAAGGCAGAAGGCACCTCCATCACCGAGGGCATCGGTCAAGGGCGGATTACCGCCAACCTTGAAGGGGCTGTTG
>JANPDD010000259.1:0-3201 GCA_031431295.1 Hyphomicrobiales bacterium
GCAACGGACCCTCAAGTGCATTGCGGTTGAAGGTCCGTTGCGCCACCTTATTGAATTTACGAGCATCGTTGTCGCGGTCAATTGATGCTTCTGATTCCAATTGACCGCACGATGCTCAAATGCCTGAAAAACCGTCTAAGCCCGCATGCGCCGGATAACACGCTAATTTCTGGCGTAATGGGTGCGATTCAGATATAATAATCAATAACTTAATCTGATCAGCACGAGGCCACCATGTCGAACCCAATGGGTGAATCGAATGATGGCACTCTGCGGTTCGATTTCGACCGCCGCCTGAAGCTTGAGTTCCATGGTTCGTGGATCACCTCCGATGCCGGATTGCTTGCCTACCGAGAACTCGACGACGCCCTCGGTCTCAGCGTCATGGCAGGTGCGATGATCGCCGATGCCCGCACCGGCAGGAACGGCCGCCATACGTTGGTGGGCCTGCTGCGGCAGTCGGTGTTCGGACGCCTGGCCGGATACGAGGATGTCAACGACGCCGAACGCCTGCGCCATGATCCGGCGATGCGCTGGATTGTCGGCGGCGGAGGCGGCCTCAGGTCGTGCGGCATCAGCCAGCCAGATGGGGCGCTTCGAGACAGGGTGGCTCACGGTGGAGAAGAACCTTTCCGCGCTCTCCGGTCTGTCCGGCCAGTGGATCGACCGGGTGCAGGCTCGCCGTTCACCGCGCGGCATCGTGCTCGATATGGATTCGAGCGTCAGCCCGACCCATGGCGAGCAGGAGATGAGCGTCTGGAACGGTCACTTCGAATGCACCTGCTATCATCCGCTGTTCGTGTTCAACCAGTTCGGCGACCTGGAACACTGCGCACTTCGTCCTGGCAATGTCCATTCGGCCGACGGCTGGCGCGGCGTTCTGGAGCCTGTCGTTGAGCGTTACCGGCAACGGGACCTGCGCCGCTACTTCCGGGGCGATGCCGCCTTCGCCTCACCCGACATCTATGAGTTTCTGGAGGCCGAAGACTACAAATACACGATCCGTCTCAAGGCCAATGCCATCCTTCAGCAGAGCATCGCCCACCTGCTGACGCGACCCGTCGGCCGGCCGCCCAATCATGTGGTCCGCACCTATGCCAGCTTCAGCTATCAGGCAGGGTCATGGGACAGGAAGCGCCGCGTCGTCGCCAAAGTTGAGTGGCATCCCGGCCAACTCTATCCCCGCGTCGGCTTCAACTTCACGCCCTCGCCTACAATCTCGGCAACTTCCTGCGCACGCTCGCAACACCCGAGCCGATCAGGGACTGGTCGCTGACCAGCCTGAAGGAGAAGCTGATCAAGATTGGTGCGAAGCTCGTCAGCCACGGCCGCTATGTCGCCTTCCAGATGGCCGAAGTTGCTATCCCGAGACACCTCTTCGCCGACATCCTGCGGCTGATCGCCGAACTACGGCCGCCGCCCGATCCGGCAGTGGCGTGAACGGCCCGGTTGTCATGCGTTCCAGCTTAAACCAAGGGAGAGCTATGCCCTGATGAAGGTGAAATCGACATTCCCGGCCAGCAACGCACGGACGTCACGGCTTCGGCGGATCACCAACGCCATTTACCAAAGTTCCGTCTTGCCAGTGCTGCCTGTTTGCGCAAATCCTAGCCCCAACAGGCCGGTCATCCGGTGGATGTCGGTTTAATTCACTGCTCAACTCAGGACATGGACGTGGACTCAATGACTGAATCAACTTCCGGTGTGCCTGATCTTGCTGAAGGCCGCAACATTGCCGCAGGATGGAAAGTTGCCGCTCCCATTTCCTTGGCGCGCAGCCTCGTGGCAACTTCGGTGTTCAAAGTTGAACATGCTGAACGGGGTGTCGGCTTTCTCAAAATCCCTTGGCATGCCAGCGCCACAACCGCTTCGGCAGGCCCGAAGCGTTTTGCCGCTCGGCATGAGGCCGAAGTGGCCACGCTGACCTATTGTGCAGAAAAAAAACTGCCCGGCGTGGCGCGGATTCTGACATCAGGCAAGGTCACGGATGCCAAGCAGGAAGAATTCGATTTCATCATCATGGAGCTGGCTGAGGAAAATGCCGATCTGTGTTTTGAACGCCTGTCTCCCCCTCTCCTGTGGTGGCTGGCGTCACATGTCATGCAAATCGGCCACGCATTGGCGCATCTGCACAGCCATGGCATCTACCACCGCGATCTCATGCCGCAAAACATCCTGCTGACAGACAGCCGCAGCCGCACGCTGATCACCGACTTCGGCCATGCCTATCACCTCGGTCGCCCGTCTCCCGTCAACCACCTGCCAGACGCAACACCCTTCAACCAATCTCCGCCGGAACGCTATTATCTGCGTCCTTGGGCTTCACGCCGTGAAAAACTGACGGCGTCTGATCTCTTCCAGTTCGGGTCCCTGATCTTTCAGATCATGGTAGGTCCATCAGCCACAGTTGTGCTGTTTGAGGGCCATCACACAAAGTACACGACTTTCGCGAAGCGGCCAGACGGACAAGAAGCCAAGGTGCGAGCGATTGTTGACCGAGGGTACAAGGACGCCGTTCGCCAACTCAACGAGGCCTTTCAGAAAAAGGTGCCGCCCGCATTTCATGCCCAGGCGCAGGTACTCTTGAACATATTCAAATCAGCCTGCCATCCTGATTTGGCAAAGCGCGGCCATGCCAAGCTGACCGCCGCCGGACCAGACCAACGCTATGAAATCACACCTTACGTCGATGACCTCATTGCCCTCGTCAAAGTGCTCAAAAAGCTACAGTTTTGAACGCACTGAATTCTGCCGCAAGAAAGGCGCTTGGCCGCCTTGTTGATTGGCTTTCATTCAGCTATGCCCGTACCCGATTTGGTTGCATCGCTTTCTGCATTTGAGGAACGTCAAGGGCCATGGCTGGAACCACAAGCGGGTGTACCGAATTTACCAAGATCTGGAGCTCAACTTGCGGATCAAGCCGAAGAAGCGGCTGAAGCGCGAGACGCCGGAGGAACTTGCTGTGCCGGAACAGCCGAACGTCATGTGGTCGATGGACTTCATGGCCGACCGGCTCGACGACACGCGCGCCTTCCGGCTGCTCAATGTGCTCGACGACTTCAACCGCGAAGGGCTGGGGATCGAGGCGGACTTCTCATTGCCCGCCGAACGGGTGATCCGCTCGCTCGACAGGATCATCGAATGGCGCGGCAAACCTCTGGCGATCAGGGTGGACAATGGCCCCGAATACATCAGCGGCGT
>JANPDD010000260.1:0-20429 GCA_031431295.1 Hyphomicrobiales bacterium
GACCAGTTGCTGTGCTTCCTGATACAAGGCGGTGCGCTTGGCTTCGTCCGTTTCGGCGCGGGCGATGGGCAAAATTTCATTGAAACGCGGGTTCTTCCAACGGGAGTCGTTCCAGGCCGCTTCCGCCGCCAGTGAAACTGACAGCATGCCATCGGTGGTGGGACGGCCACCCCAGTAGCAGTGGCTCCAGGGTTTCTTGAGCCAGACATTGTCCCAATACCCGTCGTTGGGTTCGCGGATCACATTGATCTCGATGCCGGCAGCCTTGGCGTGTTCGGCCATCAGCAGGGCAGTGTCAACGGAACCGGCGAAGGCCGCGTCTGCCGCAGAGAGATCCACCTTGAGGTTGGACATGCCAGCCTTGGCGAGGATCGACTTCGCCTTGTCCGGGTCATAGGTATGGACCGGCTGCGGGTCGTAGGCGAACTTCATGGCCGAAGCGATAGGCGAGTCGTTGCCTGGCTTGCCGTAGCCGAACAGCACCTTGTCCACCAGGTCCTGACGGTTGATCGCCCATTTCAGGGCCTGACGCACTTCGAGCTTGTCGAAGGGCGCAGCGTCACAATGCATGGGTGCGTTGTAGTACTGGTAGCCGGACACATTGTAGAGGTTGGTGTCAGGCGCAGATTTCAGGAGGTCAATGGTCTTGAGGTCGGCCTTGTCGATGAAGTCAACTTCGCCGGCCAGATAGGCATTGGTCCTGGCGGCCGGATCAACGATCGAGAGCTGCGTCACTTCATCGAAATTTCCCGGCGCAAAGGCGTTCGGGTTCCGCTTGAAGTGGACCCTGACGCCAGGTTCGAAGCCATCAAGGATATAAGGGCCGGCACCATTGCCCGAGAGGTCCGGCGCTCCGTCCACGATCGGCACGATCGGGAATTGGTAGTTGGTGAGGTTGTAGGGGAAATCGGCGTCGCCGCCCTTGAGCTCGAACACAACAGTCTCGGCGCCATCGGCCTTCACCGAAGCGACACCGGCAAGATAGGCTTTGCCGGGCGACTTGGAGTCGGGGCCGTTATGATAGTTGATGTTGCCCACGACATCATCGGAGGTCAGGGTCTTGCCGTTGTGGAATGTGACGCCTTTGCGGATCTTGAACACCCACTTCTTGGCGCCATCGGATGGCTCGTAGCTCTCCGCCAGATAGGGGGCAACGCCGCCCTTGGCGTCAATACGGACGAGGGGGGCACCGGTGAGCCCCTTGCCGTAAGCGAAATTCATGCCATGGGCCCAAGTGGCCGGATCAAAGGTATCGGTGGTGTTGCCGTGGCCGAGGCCAACGCGGAAATGGCCGCCGGGCTTGGCTTGGGCGCGGGCTGCCTTGATGAACAGGCTGTCTGCCAAAACGACAGACATGCCGCCGGCAACGGCAAACTTCACGAAGTCGCGGCGGGACACTTTGCCCAGCATGGCGGCCTTCTTGGCTTGCTCGAGGTTGAATTCAAATTCGGTCATGTTTCACTCCATTAAGATTTCTGTTGGTGTGCTGCGGAAACAATGGCAAACGCTGATGCATCGGCGAACCAGACACCGCGTTGTTGATTTTCAACTGCTTCCCACATTCTTGCTTTCGGCTCCAAGTCGGGCCTGTCCGTTAGCCGGACTTGGACCAGAACCTTGCATGGGCTAGGCGGCGCGTCAATTCTCCTTCGCGTGAAGAATGCGCAATGTAATGATCCGCCATGACGGTTTATGCCGTAAACATGTCGTAAGACAGACGGGAACCTCCCCACGTGAAAAAAATTCGTATCGGCGTCATTGGCAGTGGGGTCTCCGGCCTGAGTTGCGCGTGGCTGTTGTCGCAGCGCCATGATGTCACCCTGATCGAGGCCGAGCCCCGTTTGGGGGGCCATTCCAACACCGTTGACGTCACAGTCGGTGGCCAGCACAGCGCCGTCGATACCGGCTTCATTGTCTGCAATACCTGGACCTATCCGAACTTTTCCGCCCTGATGGACTATCTCGATGTGGCCATGGTGGATACCCAGATGACATTCTCCGTCAGTGCGGAGGAAGGGCGCTACGAATACGCGGGCGATCATCTGGGCACACTCCTCGGCACTGCCCGGCAGTGGCTGTCGCCGCGCCATTGGCGGCTGATGGCGGACCTTGTTCGCTTTTACAGAACCGCCGAAGCCCGGGCACCCGCTGTTCCGCCCCACATCACCCTTGGGCAATACCTGAAGCGCGAAGGCTATGGCGAGGGCTTTGTCAGGCGCCACATCCTGCCGATCGCGGCTGCGATCTGGTCGATCCCGCCCCAAGCCATTGCGGACTATCCATTCCGTGCATTTGTGGATTTTTTTGCCAACCACGGGCTCTTCGAACTGGGCAAGCGCCCTGACTGGCGGACGGTCGCCGGTGGCTCCCGCGAATATGTGCGGAAACTCGTGGCCGACAGCCGCTACACGCAGAAACTTTCAGCGCCGGTTTCGGCGATCAAACGCCATCGCCATGGGGTTGACGTGATGCTGGCCCGGGGTGGACATGAGACCTTCGAGCATGTCGTGCTGGCGACCCATGCCGATCAGGCCCTGGCACTGTTGGCCGATCCCAGCGGCGCTGAAAACAATCTTCTCAGTCAATTCAAGACATCGGCCAACCACGTCTATTTGCATCGTGATGCCTCACTCATGCCGCGTACCCGTCGTTTCTGGTCGGCCTGGAATTATCAGGACACTGGCAATGAAGCTGCACCCCGGCTTGCCGTCACCTACTGGATGAACGCATTGCAGAGGCTTGAAACGCCGGTCGAACATTTTGTCTCCCTCAATCCGGCGCGGCTTCCGGAGCCAGGCCTGGTGGATGGCCGTTTTCATTACCGGCATCCGGTTTTCAATGTGGAGACAAGACTTTCCCAGCCCGAACTCTGGGATCTGCAGGGCACCAACCGCACCTGGTTCTGTGGAGCGTGGTTTGGCGCAGGCTTTCACGAGGACGGAATTCAGGCCGGGCTGGCGGTGGCTGAACAGCTGGGCGGCCTGTCCAGGCCCTGGGTGGTGGCAAACCCGTCTGGCCGCATTCATGTGCGCGCCCACGTTCCCCCGGCGGATTTTCCCATTGTGGAAGCCGCCGAATGAAAGGCCCGGTTGCCGGCATTTACCGTGGCACCGTGACCCACAGGCGTCTGCGGCCTGTCAGCCATGTGCTGCGTTATCAGGTGGCAAGTGTCCTTGTCGATGTCGATGCCCTCACCGCGGGCCACACCCCATTCCTCTTGTCGCACAATCGCTTCAACCTGTTTTCCATCCATGACCGTGACCATGGCGATCTCTCCGTCAGGCAATCCATCGCGGAATTTGCCTGGGCCAAGGTCAGGGCAACGGCAGCCTCAGCCAGCGTGTCGCGCATCATGATGCTCTGCTATCCCCGAATCCTGGGCTACGCCTTCAATCCCCTCACCACCTACTATGCACTCGATACCGATGGCCAAATCCGCCTGTTGATCTATGAAGTGCACAACACATTCGGCGGCAGGCACAGCTATGTATCCGATGTCATGCCTCCGGGTGCTGCAGGCTTTGTCCGCACCGAAAAATGCTTCCGCGTTTCCCCATTCAATGGCCTTGATGGCACCTACGGGCTTCGCGCTTCGCTTCCTGGTGAGACCCTTGCACTGGGTGTCTCACTGTCGACGGCGGAAGGGCCACTCCTCAACGCCTATTTTCAGGGCTCCCGCAAGCCGCTGAACAATGCCACCCTCTTGCAGGTGTTCCTGCGCCTGCCGCACCAGTCACTCAAGGTTGTTTGCGGCATCCACTGGGAGGCCTTGAAACTTTGGCTAAAGGGTCTCAATCTGCACTTCCCCTCCGGGGGGCAGGAAAACATGATAATTGGGACTGCGCGAGCAGATCTGGGGAAAATGAAGGAAGGCGTTATTGGCAGCCTGATCATTGCGGCAGGCAAAAAACTGTTGCCAAAGAGCTTCAAGGGTTCGCTGGAACTGACGCTTCCGTCCGGGCGCAAACTGCTGCTGGGGGCCAAGGGCACTGGCCACGATGCTGTTCTGGCGATGCGCAATTTCAAGGTTGTCTGGGCCTCCATCAGGCGCGGCCAGCTCGGGTTTTTTGAGCGCTATCTGGCGGGTGACATTGAAAGCCGTGATCCCACAACTTTTTTCCGCTTCTACCTGCAGAACCGCGGCGGTTTGGATGGGGCCTCGACCGGCGTGTTCTTCGCCAGCCTCTTTGACAAGTTCTGGCACAAGACCCGCGACAACACCCGTGATGGGTCAAAGGACAACATCGCTGCCCACTATGATCTCGGAAACGAATTCTACAGGCTTTGGCTTGACGATTCCATGAGTTATTCAGCGGCGCTCTTTGATGGCACAGGCAACAGCCTGGAGGCAGCCCAGCGCCGCAAGATCGCAAAGGTGCTTGAGGCCGCCGAAATTGCGCCTGGCAAGTCCATCCTGGAAATAGGCTGCGGCTGGGGCGGCGTTGCCGAAGAGGCCGCCAAGCGCGGCGCCGTTCTGCGCGGCATCACCTTGTCGCGCGAGCAGCTGGACTTTGCCCGCGCCCGCATGGAGCGCGCCGGACTTTCCGGCAAGGTGGAGCTGGCCTTTGAAGACTACCGCGACACCAAGGGCAGCTATGACAGCATTGCCTCGGTTGAAATGATTGAGGCGGTGGGTGAAGCCCATTGGCCAACCTATTTCAGGACCTTGTTTGAGCGTTTGAAACCCGGCGGAGCGGCGGCGATCCAGGGCATCACCATCGCTGAGGAAAACTATGAGAGCTATCGCAGGAGCGTGGACTTCATTCAACGTTACGTTTTTCCAGGCGGCATGCTGCTGACCAAGGAAATCCTGAAAGAGCAGGCCCGAATGGCGGGACTGGTCTTTGAAAAAATGGAATGTTTCGGCCAGTCCTATGCCCGCACCCTGCAAGTGTGGCAGGACCGCTTCGAGGCGGCATGGCCCCAGATCCAACCCCTTGGCTTTGATGAGCGTTTCCGCAAGCTTTGGAAGCTTTATCTCTGCTATTGTGAGGCAGGCTTCAGCGAAGGCATTATTGACGTCGGCATCTACAAGCTCAGGCGGCCACTGGGCCATTTGGCCTAACTCACTTGGCGAACGGCCAAGCGCAACGGATGATCAAATCGGAACGATTTGAGAGCGGAAAGTTGCGCTAACTTATTTAATCTACGAGCATCGTTGTCTCGGTCAATTGACCGCGCGATGCTCTAGATTAGGCCTTCAGCACCAGTTTTCCGATGATCCAGAAATTGAGCCGGTAGGGCAGGACGCGCATGATTTTCAGGAGCAAAACAAAGCGCACGGGAAAAGCGATCTCGAATTTTCCGGCAGCAAGTCCTGCGATCATCCGCTGTGCGGCGTCATCCACCGCCATGAGAAACGGCATTTCGAAGTCATTCTGCGCGGTGAGTGGCGTCCTTACAAATCCAGGATTGATGATGCTGACCGACACACCGTCACGTTCAAGTTCCGGCTTCAGCGATTCCGCCAGATTGATGAGGGCCGCCTTGGTTGGCCCATAGGCCGCAGCTTTCGGCAAACCATGGTAGCCCGCGACAGATGCGATCCATGAAACATGGCCACGCCCGCGCTTGCGAAACGCCGGAATGACCACCGACAGGACATGGATGACGCCAAGGTAGTTGACCTCGTACATGCGCCTGAAAGGTGCGGACGAAAATGTCTCCAGTGCCACCGGCGCGTAAGTGCCTGCCGCCGCCACCACGAGATCGATGGGTCCCAATTCCGCCTCAATGCGCTGGAAAGTTTCTGCGACCGCATCCTCGTCAGTAACATCGAGCGGATAGGGCCTGAGGTTGGGCGTGCCGGCTGCGGCTGCGTGCAACTTTTCAGCCGAGCGGGCAGAAATTGCAACGGTGACACCGGCTTTCGCCAACTGCACCGCCGCTTCCGCGCCAATCCCTGTGGAGGCTCCTGTGATCCACACCACCTTCCACGGCAGGCTCAATGTTCAAATCCCGACAAATGGCTGCGCCAACCGGGCCCAGAACGATTTGAAGCGCGTCGGTGCCTCGGTGGCAACAAGGCAAATGCAGTCCACGTCAGAATCCACAACGGGCTGATGCTCCGTGTCCTCATCGAGATCGGCCACATCACCTGCCGCATAGCGCCCCGTATGATCCGAATATGATCCCTTCAGGATCAGCGTCAGTTCTTCGCCGCCATGACCGTGCTCCGGCATCTTCTTGCCGGGGCCGATGCGCAGGAGTTGCAGATGGGTGCGCGAACCGGGCGACAGGGCAATGTCAAGCTTGGCAACGCCGGGCGCCCTGGTCTTCCACCTCAGCTCGCCCAGCGGCCTGCCACCCAGAAGATTGTGCAGCGGCAGCGGCACGTCCGGTGACACCTGGTTCAGTTTCACCGCAACTGCCCGGACAACACCGTCAAGACTGGCAAGTGTCGCTGCACGGCAGGTGTCACTCACAACCTGGCCATCCTGCGCGCCAAGAAGCGTTCCGCCGAGCGCTTCCGCGGTGCGCACGGCAGATCGGCACTCAGCGCACACTACGATGTGCGAGGCGCAGACAACGCTGTGGGCCTCGCCCAGTGTTCCGGCGGCATAGGCAATGATGGTTGCGTCATCGAGATGGTGGATGATCTTCACGTTGTCGCCTCCAGTATCTTCTTCATGCGCCGGTAGGCCAGGCGCATCCGGCTCTTGACGGTGCCAAGAGGGATTTTCAGCCGCACGGCGATGTCACTTTGGGCCAGGTCTTCGACGTAACTCAAGACGAGCAACTCGCGCTGTTCGGCGGGAATTTGCGCCAGCGCCCGGCTGACGGCAGCATCCTCCTGCAGGCGATTGAGCGCCTCATCCTGTCCGGCCGCATCTGATGGCGCATCATAGTCTTCAATTTCCGTGTACTGATTGCTGCGTTCGCGCCGCAACCTGTCAATGCGCAGGTTGCGCGCAATGGTGAAAATCCAGGTCGAGACGGAACCGCGATCTGCTGCATAAAGGGCGGATTTGGACCAGACCGCCACCATCGCCTCCTGCACCAGGTCTTCGGCCTGGTCGGCCGATGAACCCTTGTGCATCATGAAACTTTTGACGCGCGGCGCAAAATGATCGAACAGTGCGGCAAAAGCCTCCCGGTCCTTGGCCGCAGCCACGCGTGCGATCAATTGCACATGGCGGTTGCCCGCTGCCAGCTTCTTGCCGTCCTCACCCGCGATTGCCATGGACCAAGCCATCATGCGCCGTCACTCCAATGGAAAAGATACGGTTCGCGAACACATATGGATTATTGCAGCTTGCGCTCAATCTTGTCATTGAATTCCTTGGTAAATACCAGCTTCTTTCCTTCAAATGCTTCGATTTTCCCCCAAACAACAAAATGTGTCCTGGTTGCCGTCAGCCGACCATGGGTCTCGGTGCGAATGTTCCAGGCGCGGCGTTTGCGGGTTTCGGTCCAGTGGGTCTCCATGCGCGCCGACAATGGATCATCGGGCAGGATGGAATAGCTCTCCCGGCCAACCTCATGGATCACCAGACCATGGCTGCTCAATTGCTGGGTGCCAAAGTCATCGACAATCTCCAATCGTTTCTCACCCGTCTTCTTGTCGGTTTTGACCTCGCGCTTGTGAACGGGTTTTTTCAACACCTTCATCAAGACCGATTTCGCGGCTTCCGGCGCCAGCATGACCACGGGCTTTTCTTCCGGCAGCTTTTTGCGCACCGGAATCTGGATGGTGGAGGCCCCGGCATGGACCGTGAGTGTGACGGCTTCCGCCACCGGCCACATCATGGGGAAATAGGTTGTTGAGATTGAAACCCGGAGGCGATGTCCCTTGGGCAGCTTCCAGGCCACGTCATCCAACTTGATTTTCATCTTGGTGCGCTTGCCGGGTTCAAGCGGGGTCGGGTATTCGCGGCTCTCGCGCATGCACAGGTTCTGCAGGTGATAGGTGATGCGTGATACCTCACCCGTGGGCCAGACATCGTTGAGCCTGACCGCCACATGGGCCACGGGTTTGTCGGAGGAAAATGCAAGGTCGATGACGGGCTGCCCGAAAATCTCCAGGTCTTCGGTGAGTTCCGGACTGTCAAAGGTGATTGACTCCGCATCATCGGCACGCTGGTCGCCGGGAAATTCCGGCCCCAGCCAGATGATGCAATATTCCCCGCCGTCAAACCCGGTGGTCTGCCTGGAGCGGATTTTCAAAGCCTTTTCGGGTCCCGCCTCGCCGGAAATTCCCTTGGCCGAAAGGTGCCACGTCCTCTGGTCCACAGTGCCATGGCCCCAATAGCTTTCGGCAATCCAGCGCCCGTCAATGTGTTCGGGAAATTTTCCGGGCTTGTAGGCATCCATGAGATAGACCCGGTAGTCGGGGTCCTGGGTGACGCCGGTGTTGACGTCTTTCAGATAGAAATCCCACCAGCGCAGCATTTCCTGCAGCGCCCCGATGCGCGGGCCCGGCACGGCGAAATGCGGATACTTGTGCGCCCACGGCCCGATGATGGCCTTGCGCGGCACACGGAGGTTTTTCATCATGCGGGGAATGGCGTTTGTGTAAGCGTCGTTCCAGCCACCGATCAACAGCGTCGGTGTTTGAATCCTGGACCAGTCTTCGCAGATGGAACCGTGCTTCCAGTAACTGTCACGATGCGGGTGCTTCAGCCATGTGGCGAGCAGGAATGGCTCGTTCTCAAGCCGGTGCAGCCACATCTTGCGCCATCTCCGGCCAACGATCTCAGGGTCCGGCGGGCGCGAGGAATAGGCCAGCATGGTTCCCGCCCAGCCCAGGTTTTCGTTGATCAGCGTGCCGCCCTTGTAGTGGATGTCATCTTCATAGCGGTCATCGGTGGAGCACAGCGAGACGATGGCTTTGAGGGCGGGCGGCCTGCGTGCCGCCACCTGCAGGGCATTGAAGCCGCCCCAGGAAATGCCAAACATGCCGACCTTTCCCGTGCACCATTTCTGCTTCGCCAGCCAGGCGATCACTTCGAGCGCGTCGTCCTGTTCCTGATGTGTGTATTCATCCTCCATCAGGCCGTCACTGTCGCCATTGCCCCTGATGCCGACCCGGACAGCGGCATAGCCGTGCCCTGCAAAATAGGGGTGGGTGAGGGCATCCCGCACCACCGTGCCGTCGCGCTTGCGGTAGGGCAGATATTCCAGAAGTGCAGGAACCGGCTTTTTCCCGGCATCGGCGGGAAGCCAGATGCGCGCTGCAAGCTTGGTGCCATCGTTGAGCGTGATGAAAAGGCTTTCGATCTCCTTCACTTTGCGGGGGAAGGAGGTGATCGTTTTTATGTCTTTGGCCATGATGTGTCCGTGTGTCGGCCTCGACTATGCCTTAAACCGCCGCAGCGCCGCAACAATGGCCTTGAAGCTTTCGCCCGCCGGCGCGCTCATGTGCCGCGCCCGCAGAAAACCATGCACAAGCAGGGGCTCATCCCTGACCTCAGCGGCCACACCTGCATCCCGCAGCCTGTCGGCATAGTCAAAACAGTCGTCATGCAGCGGATCAAGCGCCGCGGCCACCAGGAAGGCAGGCGCCAGATCACGGAAATCCGTTTCGCGGAGCGGCCCGGCATACTTGTGGGAGGCACCCTTATAGATGTCGCGGCAGTAGTGAACGTCAGCCGTCGAGTGACCCGGCGCATGGGCTTGGGTCATGTAGCTGCCTTTCAAGGTGTCCCCACCCAGAAGCGGTTAGATCAGCACCTGGCCCTTGATGCAGGCCAAGCCACAGTCGCGGGCCTTGAGGGCGATGGCTGCCGCAAGGTTTCCCCCCCACTGTCTCCCGCCAGCACAACGCTTTCGCCGGAATTGCGGAGGTCACCGAAAACCTCCCAGCAGTCATTGAGGGCTGCAGGGAAAGGGTGCTCGGGTGCCAGGCGGTACTGCACCGCGACAACTTCGGTCTCGGCCCCCACGGCGAGTTCGGCACACACATCGTCATGGCTGTCGAGGCCGCCCAGGACAAAGCCGCCGTGGAGGTAAAGCACGGTTGGGTCCGTTGGCTGCTGGGGCAAATAGCGGCGGCAGGGAATGGGACCCACAGCAAAATCCTCGACCGCCAGGCCAACCGGCCTGGGTTTGCGAAAATGCGCGCAATAAAGGTCATAAAAAGCCCGCTGCTCGGCCGTGGTGAAGGAGATGGCATGTTCGGGATAGAACTTCTCGCCTTCAATGAGAAAGGCGCGGATACCGGGATCCCGCACTTGGGCATATTTGGCGGCAAGCTCATCAGTCATGGCGCGACTTTAGCCCCATTTGTTGACGGATGGCATGGGGGCAACTATCTGCAAGCCGAAATGACCACCCGTTCCATCATCACCCTGCCGGACGAGAAGATTCTGCGTCAGGTCTCGCGTCCTTTGAAAAAGGTCGATGCGGCCACGCGCGTCCTCTTTGATGATCTGCTTGAATCCATGTATTCCGCCCCCGGCATCGGCTTGGCCGCAATCCAGGTGGGCGAGCCCGTCCGTGCCCTGGTGCTTGACCTCGCCAAGGAAGGGGAGGCGCCAAAACCCCTCTTTGTCGCCAACCCGGAAATCACTTGGGTATCGCCGGAGCTTTCCGACTATGAGGAGGGGTGCCTTTCCATTCCGGAATTCTTTGAAATGGTTGAGCGCCCCCGGGACATCATCATGCGCTATGTTGACCGCAACAATGAGCCCCGGGAATTGCAGGCTTCGGGCCTGCTTGCCACCTGCCTGCAACATGAAATCGACCACCTGAACGGCGTACTCTTCATCGACCACATCTCGAAACTGAAGCGCGACCGGGTGCTGAAAAAATTCCAGAAAGCCGCAAAGCTCGGGAAATTGTGAACCCCATGCGCCTTGTCTTCATGGGAACACCTGAATTTGCCACCGTGGCGCTGAAAGCGCTGGTTGCGGCGGGCCATGGGATTGTCTGCGTCTACTCACAACCGCCCCGGCCCGCTGGCCGTGGCCATGCCTTGCGCAACTCCCCGGTGCACAATCTCGCCCTTTCCCTTGGCCTTCCGGTGCGAACACCCCTTTCCCTGAAATCAGCGGACGAACAGAAGGCGTTTTCCGATCTGAAAGCCGATGCCGCAGTCGTTGTGGCCTATGGCCTGCTGCTGCCCAAGGCGGTCCTTCAGGTGCCAAGCCACGGCTGCTTCAACATCCATGCTTCGCTTCTGCCGCGCTGGCGTGGCGCTGCACCCATACAGCGCGCCATCATGGCAGGCGACGCGGAAACCGGTGTCACCATCATGCGCATGGAGGAGGGACTGGATACCGGACCCATGGTGCACGTGGGCAAACTTGCCATCACCGCCGAGACCACGGCAGCCTTGCTGCAAGGTGAATTGGCCCGGTTGGGAGCACGGTTGATGGTTGAAACATTGGCAGGTCCCATCAGACCCGGAACGCCGCAGCCGCAAGACGGTGTCACCTATGCCCGCAAGATCGACAAGACGGAGGCAAGGATTGATTTTTCAAAACCGGCCCACGCGGTTTGCAACCACATTCATGGTCTTTCGCCGTTTCCAGGTGCCTGGTTCATGGTCGACGGGCAACGCATCAAGCTGTTGCAAGCCCGCCTCGCGTCCGGAACGGGTACACCCGGCACCACACTTGATGACAGGTTGACGATTGCCTGTGGCGAGGGCGCAATTGAGGCGGTTGAGCTGCAGCGTGAAGGCAAGGGCGCCCTGACGCGGGATGCTTTTTTGCGGGGCCTGGCTATTGCCGTGGGCGTTACCCTCGCCTGATGCCGCGCTACAGGCTCACACTTGAATACGACGGCAGCGGATTTTTCGGCTGGCAGATGCAGCCCGACCAGGTGACGGTGCAAGGTGTTCTGGAAAACGTCATGCACACGCTGCACGGCGTGGATATTGCCGTTCACGGCGCGGGCCGCACAGATACAGGTGTTCACGCCCTGGGGCAAGTTGCCCATGTGGACCTGCCAAAGGTCTGGGACCCCTTTGTGCTGCGCAATGCCATCAACGGCAATGTCCGTCCCCACCGGGTGAGTGTTCTCGATGTTGCAGAGGTTGAAGGCGAATTCCATGCCCGCTTTTCGGCACTGAAGCGCCATTATCTGTTTCGCCTCCTCAATCGCCGGGCACCACCTGCGGTCGATTTCAACAGGCTCTGGCATGTGCCTGTGCCGCTGGATGCAGGGGCCATGCATGAGGCCGCGCAACACCTGGTCGGCAACCATGACTTTACGACCTTCAGGGCCGCTACCTGCCAGGCCAAGTCACCCATCAAGACGCTCGATCGCCTTGATGTTTCGCGCTACGGCGACGAAATTGAAATCCGCGCCGAAGCCCGCTCATTTCTGCACCACCAGGTGCGCTCCATGGTGGGCTCGCTCAAATGGGTGGGGGAAGGCAAATGGCGGCCCGTCAACATGAAAAAAGCCCTTGAGGCGAAGGATCGTGCGGCCTGCGGTGTGGTGGCCCCGCCCCATGGCCTCTATCTGGTCGCCGTCGACTATTGAGGATGCTCGCAGCAGCCCGCGTGCAAACGAACGCAATTCCTTAATTCGCGTTCACCACGAATTTTCCGCAAAAATTTACGCCACCCGACTAGCCTCGCAGCCTTGAATTCGGGCTTGCATTTGCGTTGCACGGCAAGCCCTTTTCCGAAGGCGGCGAAGGCGAATGTCAGCATCACATACAGTCGAGCACCCGGTTTCCCGGGCAAATCTGCCCGGCGACCATCTGCAACTCGACGCGGAAAGCCTGAAACTCGCCGTGACAGCCGCCAACCTTGCTGCCTATCGCTGGCACATTGGACCGGACGTCATTGACTGGAATGCCGATGCGCCCAGAATTCTGAAGCGCAATGCCCACGAGCTTGGCAGCGGCAAGGGCTATGCAAGTCTTCTCGACCCCGACAACACGGCGAGCCGCTTTGACACGATCCTCAATGCAGGCCTCAACGCAGGTGCCCAGGATAGGGGCCAGGGTGTGTCTTACCAGATTGAGTATCAGTTGAAAGCCGATCCAGCATTTGGCTTTCCCTCCATGTGGGTGGAAGACAGCGGCCACTGGTATGCGGGCGCCGACGGCAAGCCGCAACTTGCGATCGGCGTTGTGAAACCCATCACCGAGCGCCACGATCATGAACAGCAGTTGCGCAAGCTCAGCCATACCGATGCCCTGACCGGCATGATGAACCGCAACCGTTTCGATGCAGCGCTTGAGGAGTCGATTGCCCAGGCCACCGATGAAGAGCGAAGCTGCGCCCTTGCCATTGCCGCCATCCGCAATCTTGGGGTGGTCAACGACGCCTATGGCTTTGACGTGGCCAATGAAGTGATCACAGCCATCGCCCAGCGCCTGCGCAGCATGATGCGCGGCGGCGACTGCATCAGCCGCTATTCCGGGAGCAAATTCGGCATCATCCTCAATGATATTTCCGGGGCAGAGATGCCAATTGCGCTCGAGCGGCTGCTCAACGCCGCCCGTGGCACGGTTGTGGAAACCTCGCACGGGCCGGTCTGGGCGCTCTTGTCAATTGGCGCGGTGCAGGTGCCCGGCCACGCCACCTCCGCGGCAACCGCCAAGGCCCTTGCCGAAGAATCGCTGTCACTGGCCCTGCGCCAATCCAGCGACAACTTTGCCATTCACGTTCCCTCGCCCGAGACCTCCCATGCACGTCTGCTCAACGCCCGTTGCGCCAGCGAAATTACCCAGTGCCTGAAAAACAACCTTTTTCAACTGGCCTTCCAACCCATGGTCAGTGTTGCAACGGGTGAAGTGGTTTGCCACGAGGCACTGTTGCGCATGCGCGACAGTGCGGGCGAGACCGTCACCGCAAGCCACCTGATACCGGTGGCTGAAAAGCTGGGCCTGATCCGCCTGGTTGACCGCTCTGTCGTGCAGCTCGCCATCGAGACATTGTTGCGCCACCGCGAGGCACGCCTTTCAGTCAATATCTCTGCCACGACCGCCAATGATCCGCGCTGGAATGAACAGATCGTCACCATGATCGCCTCAGCCGCCGATGTGGCAGGCCGCCTGACCATTGAAATCACTGAAACCATCGTCCTTGCCGATCTCACATCCGCATTGCAGTTCCTCGATAAGCTCCGCGGCATCGGCTGTTGCGTGGCGATCGACGATTTTGGCGCGGGCTTCACCTCTTTCCGCAACCTGCGCGATTTGCCGGTGGATATCATCAAGCTGGATGGCAGCTATTGCCGCAATCTCGCGGATGATCCTGAAAACCTCTATTTTGCCCGCATGCTGATCGAGATGGCCCACCACTTCGGCATCAGAACTGTGGCGGAATGGGTTGAAACAGAGGCCGATGCCACAATCCTGTCCGGACTTGGCATTGATCTCATTCAGGGCCATTTCCTTGGCGAGCCGACATTGCAGCCGCCCTGGCCCGACAGTGATGAAGCAGCCTTCGCATTCGACGGTGAACCGGCTGTCGCATCTGCCGCAGAGCATGTGATGGCTGAGCCAGCGGACCTCACAGCCCTCGTGCCCGCAGCACAACCTCATGATCAACCTGAAACAGACACACCACCGCACGCCACTCCGCCCGCGCAACGCCTGAATGGAGAGGGGAATGAAGACCGTGATTTGGGGGATGCAGGCACCATCAGCCATGTGCAGGCCGAGTCGGCTATGGATATTGTCTCCAGCCTTGATTTGGAACTGGATGATGGATTGGCAAGACTGCGGGCAACACTTGACCTGCTCAATGCCAACAGGCGTTCTGCTGGCGCACACACACGTGAGCTCCCGCAACCTGAAACACAGCGCAGCGACGACCATGCGCTGGTCTTTGCCTTTGAACGGCAACACGACGCGCCTGCAGGGTTTCAATCCGGAACTCAGCCTGAATTTCAGGTCGGGGCCGAAGGCCAACGCCGCGCCAGTTGATCAGCGCTAACTATTCAGCCCCAACTATCTAGCGATTGAGCTGGTCGATCTTCTGCTGCATCGCCGTCAACTGGTCCTTCAGGGACTGCAAATCATCCTTGCTGGGTCCGCTTGCGGGCTTGTCTGTCTTCGTTGTTCCGGCAAAGGGATTGGGAAAACCGCTGGCCATGCCGGGCATGCCTGTTGCGCCACCGACAAAGGGCGAAAACATTTTCAGCGAATCCTGGAACAGCTGCATGTTGCGCTTGGCCGTTTCCTCCATGGATTTGAAGGAATCGCCGCCAAAGGCATCAGCCATCTGCTGGCGCACCTTGTCCTGCTCCTTCATCAGGTTGCCCAGTGAAAACTCCAGATAGCCCGGCACAATGCCCTGCATGCTGTCACCGTAGAAACGGATAAGCTGTCTCAGGAAATTGATGGGCAGCAGGCTGTTGTCACCCTTGTTTTCTTCCTCGAAAATGATTTGCGTCAGGACAGAGCGGGTGATGTCTTCGCCCGACTTTGCGTCATAGACGATGAAATCACTGCCTTCCTTGACCATGCGGGACAGATCTTCCAGCGTCACATAGGTCGAAGTTGCTGTGTTGTAGAGACGGCGGTTGGCGTATTTCTTGATGACGGTGGCGTTCTTGCCCGGCTCTGCTTTGGCCTGTTCAGCTTTGCCTTTTACTTGCTCTTCACTCACGCGGCACTCTCCAACGCTTGGTTCTGCACGCCGTTACGCGTCTGCAAAAATTTGCTCTCCGCACCGCACAATTGCAAGTGCAAAAAGAGCCAGTTGCATCCGCATGAAATATGCTGCAATGCAGCAACGCTTGCATATCCACCTTCGCACCTGTTTGATCGCCACCTAGGAGCTTGCCATGTCTGACGTCGTCATCGTTTCTGCTGCCCGCACCCCCGTCGGTTCTTTCAATGGGGCGCTTGCCTCGCAAACTGCGGCACAGTTGGGTACGGTTGCGCTCAAGGCTGCCATGGAGCGCGCGGGAATTGCGCCTGCGGACGTGAACGAGGTGATATTGGGCCAGGTTCTGACCGCAGCCCAGGGCCAGAACCCGGCCCGGCAGGCTGCCATTCATGCCGGAATTCCCAACACGGCGACGGCCTGGGGTCTTAATCAGGTGTGCGGTTCAGGTCTTCGCGCCGTGGCCCGTGGCATGCAGCAGATTGCCGGCGGTGATGCAAGGATCGTGGCCGCAGGCGGCCAGGAAAGCATGTCGAAGTCAACCCACGCCGCGCACTTGCGCGATGGCGTCAAGATGGGCGACTGGAGCTTCATCGACACCATGATCAAAGACGGCTTGTGGGATGCCTTCCACGGCTACCACATGGGAACAACAGCGGAGAATGTTGCCAAGCAGTGGCAGATCACCCGCGACATGCAGGACGCTTTTGCCGTTGCCTCACAAAACAAGGCCGAGGCTGCGCAGGCCGCCGGCAAGTTCAAGGATGAAATCATTGCCGTCACCATCGCAGGCCGCAAGGGCGATGTGATCGTGGCCGATGATGAATATATCAAGAAGGGTGTGACGCTCGACCAGGTGCAAAAGCTGCGCCCGGCCTTTGCCAAGGATGGCACGGTGACGGCCGCCAACGCGTCGGGCATCAATGATGGTGCTGCTGTCTTGATTTTGATGTCAGCGGCCGAAGCCGCCAAACGCGGCCTCGAGCCCCTGGCCCGCATTGCCTCATGGGCAACCGCGGGTGTTGATCCTGCTGTCATGGGCTCAGGCCCGATCCCCGCATCGAAACTTGCCCTGCAAAAGGCGGGCTGGAAGGCAACTGATCTCGATCTGGTGGAGGCCAATGAAGCATTCGCTGCCCAGGCCTGCGCCGTCAACAAGGAGATGGGCTGGGACCCCGCCAAGGTGAACGTCAACGGCGGCGCCATCGCCATCGGTCACCCCATCGGTGCTTCGGGTGCCCGCGTGCTCATTACGCTCTTGCATGAAATGAAGCGGATTAAGGCCAAGAAAGGCCTCACCACACTGTGCATCGGCGGCGGCATGGGCATCGCCATGTGCGTGGAGCGGTAGGAGAAAAGGACTTCATCCGCCCTTCGGACACCCGCTTTTAGGCAACCCGAATATTCGGAACCAAAGACTTCGCCCCCTCCGCCAACAGCCACACCATTTCACGGCCACCACCACCCACACAATTGTATTTGGCCGTGTGGTCGGGGAGGAGCAGCGGGACTGCAGCGCCCCGCTGCGGTTTGCATCAGGCGACGACGGCGATGGTGACTGTGGGCGGGGCAGTTACTCCACCCTTCATCATGGTGTCCTTGAGGGCCGGATCAGCCAGGAAGGCCTGCGCGTCATCAACTGTAGGGAAACGGTGGATGATGATCATCATGTTGGGATCTTTTGGGTCATGGAACACTTCGGCACCTGTCACGCCGGCCTTCCGGCGAGCGGGTTCAAAGCTGTCATAGACCACGCGCCAGGCTGCGTAGTCTTTGACGGAATGGCTGACGACGGCGAGCACCGGGCCCATGTCGGCGGCTTCTGCTTTGCCAGCGAGTGTTGCCGCTACGACAGTCGCTGCAACGCCGGCTGCGGTCTTCATAAAGTTGCGTTTTGTCATGGTCGTTTCTCCTTGGGTTAAGACAGATTTTCTCCGGCACTCAAAAGGCAATTCTTTTGCGTGCGGCTCTTGTCTGGTTCTTTAAATTCAGGTCCACCTTTGGGCCGCTGGACCCTTGGCCGCTCAATCGGACGGACGGTCTAGTCGATGCGCAGGCTCTGCTCCATCGTATAGCATTGGTCCCAGATGAACACGTCGAAGGCGGCCAATTTATCCTTCCACTTCGGCGTCAAGGTGTTCACGCACTGCAGCGCCACGCGATCAATGTAATTGTCGAAAAAGCCCCATGGGTTGCCACCATCCGCCATGTTGAACTCTTCGCCGGGCTTGGTCGTTTGCAGACCCTGGCCAGCCGCTGCCTTCAAGTCGGCAAGGAATTGGCCCTGGAGTTCGACATCCGCCTTGCTGCCGGTGCGGGCGACATGGCCCGAAACCAGGGTTTCGAAATCCATCGACTTGATCAACTCCACCTGTGCAAGGTAACCCGGAACATCCTGGGCCACGGCGAGATGGCGCCACGGCATCCAGCCGGGGAATATGAGATCAACGACCATGAGCGTTTTTTGCTCAGGCGCTGCGATGAAAATGTTACCCGGTTCATGGCCATTGCCGTGATAGGAGAGTTCCAGTTTTTGATCTCCAAGTTTCAGTGTGAAGCTGTTGTTGAACGTCTTGGTCGGCACAGGACGGTTTGCATCGCCGGCGCGCTCCAGAAGCCTTTTTGTTTCGGCGTGGGCGATGATGACGGGATTGCCGCCAAGGCTCTTGGCACCACCGATATGATCGGTGTGCGAATGGCTGTAAACCAGATGCGTAATGGGTTTGTCGGTGATTTCTGCAATGGCCTTTGGAATGTGGGCCGCTATCGTGGGAGGTGCATCAACAACCACAACACCCTTGTCGTAAACCATGAACATGGCTTGGTAGACGTTTTCGGTCACCATATAAAGGCCGCGTCCCAATTCCTGGATGCGGTAGCCCTTGGCAGCGTCAATCACAGGTCCTTTTGCTGACTCTGGAATGTCCAGATATTTGCCCGTTCTCACGCCAATAGGCGCGAATTCCGGCATATGCATGTAGGGCTCATTTGCTTCGACGGCTTTCGCGGGCATGCTGCCAAGAGCACTGAGGCTGGTTGCCAGCAGGATGGCGCTGACGAAATGATGCTTCCTCATGGTCGTTTCTCCTTGGGTTAGGACAAGAATTCCCATGCGTCCAAAAGGCGAATTCCAATTGAGCGTGGCTCTTGACGCGAATTTTGGCGTTCCAGTCTGCTTGAGGTCGCTGACCTTGTTGCTTTCCGATGATTGGATAATCGTCCATCTCACGGGGTCCGTCGATGCCCATGAGCGCAATCATTTCGTGCGAAAAATCAGGCAGATTGGCGCACGGCAACCTTGCAAAAATGCTGGTCCTCTCTTAGCTTGACGACCAGGATTACAGGGGCGTTGTCTTGGCTGACTTGGAATGGAACAACTTGAAGGTCATCCTCGCCTTGTCACGGGGAGGCTCAGTCGCGGGGGCAGGCCGCATACTTGGCGTGGATAGCTCAACCGTCAGCCGCCGATTGGCCGCTGCCGAGGAATCTCTCGGTGCAGTCCTTGTGCTACGTGGGGGACGGGACTTCCGCTTTACGCCTGAGGGCACGACGGCGCTGCGCGTCGCCGAAACCATGGAAGCCGCCGTTCTCTCAGCCACCTCCAGCATCAAAGCCGCCAAACAGACCATTGAAGGCAAGGTCAGGATCACGACTATAGGTTCATTCTTCCATGAGATCAGCCCGATCTGCGGCATCCTCCACGGGAAATATCCAGACCTCCATGTTGAAATCAATGACACGGACAAGATTGTCAATCTGGCAGCTGGCGAGGCTGACATTGGATTGCGCTTTGCGGCTCCCACCGAGCCTGATTTGATTGTCTGCAAAGCCTTTGACTTGGGCTGGTGTGTGTTTGCTTCAAAGGAATATGCAGCCCAATACGGGCTGCCCAAAACCCCTGATGAACTCCGCGAACATCACCTGATCCTGCACGCTGAATCCCGTCATCACCTCCCTGGCTTTGCCTGGATGGAGCAGTTCAAAACGACGGAAGACAGGTATTCACGGATCAATATCACAAGTGTTGCCTTGCGGGCCGTGCTTTCGGGTGTCGGCATCGTCGCCTTGCCAGCCTATGAACAGTCAGACCATGTCAATCTGGTGAAGGTCTTTCCAGAGCCGTTCCATCACCAGCCGACTTACATCGTCTATCACGAATCGCTGCGCGACTCGGCCCGCATCCGGGTTGTCGTGGATGAGCTGGCGGCTTTTCTGGACAGCAAGAAGAAACTGCTGGAAGGGCGCGGTTAGGCATACGCCTTTTGACGCTTTCCCGGGACAAAGGTTCTGATATGGTAGCTCAAAACAGAGCTCAAGGAGAGTGGAATGACACGGGTTGCGTTGGTTACGGGTGGGTCGCGCGGCATTGGCGCAGCGGCTGCAAAAGCATTGAAGGCGGCAGGCTGCAACGTGGCGGCCTCCTATGCCGGCAATGATGAGGCGGCCAATGCCTTCAAGGCAGAGACTGGAATCCCCGTGTTCAAGTGGGACGTGTCTGATGCCGCGGCTTGCGCTGCAGGCATCAAACAGGTGGAAGCCGCACTTGGCCCCGTCGATATCCTCGTCAACAACGCCGGCATCACCAAGGATGCCATGTTCCACAAGATGACGCTGGAACAGTGGCAGGCGGTTATCAACACCAACCTCAATTCACTGTTCAACATGACCCACCCCGTCTGGGGCGGCATGCGCAACAGGGGCTTTGGCCGCATCATCTGCATTTCCTCCATCAACGGCCAGAAAGGCCAGATGGGCCAGACCAACTATTCCGCCGCCAAGGCCGGTGAAATCGGTTTTGTGAAGGCACTGGCCCAGGAAGGTGCGGCCAAGGGTGTCACCGTCAACGCCATCTGCCCCGGTTATATCGGCACGGAGATGGTGCGCGCCATTGCCCAGGACGTGCTCGACAAG
>JANPDD010000261.1:0-9914 GCA_031431295.1 Hyphomicrobiales bacterium
GACCGCCGCCCGCACCGTTTCCTGCTCACGCAGCGGAGGCAGCGCCTCACCCAGCTCGTCGCGGGCGCGCAGCCGTTCCGAGGCTGCCCTTGTGTGTTCGGCAAGTTGGCGCGTGGCACCGTCAAGATTGGTGCTGTCGCGCTCGGCCTCGGCCGCGGCATCGCGCCAGGCGACAAACAGGCCTGCCGCTTCAAGTTTGCGGATCTCGGCCGAGACCTGCTTGTATTTCTGGGCCTGCCGGGCCTGGCGGCGCAGGCTGTTGAGCTGGCTTTCCAATTGTGCGGCCACGTCATCAAGGCGGGCCAGGTTCTGCTCGGTGGCCTTGAGCTTCAGTTCCGCCTCATGGCGCCGGGCGTGCAGGCCGGTGATGCCGGCGGCCTCCTCCAGAATGAGGCGGCGGGCCTGGGGTTTGGCGTTGATGATCTCGGCAATCTGTCCCTGGCGCACGAGCGCTGGCGAGCGCGAACCTGTGGAGGCATCGGCAAACAGGAGCTGCACATCACGGGCGCGCACCTCCCGGCCATTGACGCGGTAGGTCGAACCCTCGTCACGCATGATGGCGCGGCTCACCTCCAGGACTTCGCTGTCGTTGAAGGCGGGCGGTGCCGAGCGGTCTTCGTTGCCAAGGGTGATCAGCACTTCGGCGAGATTGCGGGCGGGCCGCTGGGTGGTGCCGGAGAAAATCACATCCTCCATGCCGGAGGCGCGCATGGACTTGTAGGAATTCTCCCCCATGGCCCAGCGCAGCGCTTCAAGAAGGTTGGACTTGCCGCAGCCGTTGGGCCCGACAACACCCGTCAGGCCCGGCTCTATCACCAGTTCAACGGGCTCCACGAATGACTTGAAGCCCGTCAGCCTCACCTTCGTGAATTTCATGTCTGCCTGTCCCCCCGGTTTTCGTATGTGGCGCGGTCAGCTCAACCCAGAAGCGGGTCGATTGCCGCTTTAAGGCCCTCGACGGTATTCTCGCCCTGGAAGTGAACGCCGTTGATGAAAATATAGGGAATGCCCGTGACGCCAAAATCCTCGGCGCGCTTGCGCTCAGCCAGGATCGCCTTGGCGATATCCGCGTTTTTGGTGCAGGCGACAAAACTTTCCTCGGTGAAGCCTGCCTGCAAGGAAATTTCCTTCAGGCCCTCAAAAGGCTTGGGTACCCATTTCTCCTGGGTCTTGAAGAGCACATCCAGAAGGGCGTGGTATTTTTCCTTGGGCGCGCAGCGCGCCACCATGAAGCCACCAAGCCCTGCATCATTGTGCGGGAATTCGCGGATCAGGAAGCGCACCTTGCCCGTGTCGATATAGTCCTTCTGCAGCGTTGGCAGCACAGTGGCTGCAAAATCGGCGCAATGGGGGCAACTGGCCGAGGCATATTCGATGATCGTGACCTTGGCGGTGTCGCTGCCCAGCGGCATTTCGCCGTGGCCCGGAGGCTCATTGAGCTTTGCAAGGTCCGGGGCGGCTTGGCCGTAGGCGACCGTTGGCAACAGCGCCAGTGCAGCGGTGGAGGCCAGGAGCCGGCGGCGGGACACTTGTGCCATCTGGTGAATCATCTCGGTCATGCGGGCTTTCCTAACTGAAGTTGGGGCGCGAGGCCATGGGCCTATTGCTCCTGTGGAGAACGTGTTTTGCCCGTGATTATTCCCGCATTGAGGCGGGACAGGGCGTTTTTGAGGGCCGGGTCAGCAATTGCCTCGAGGCTGGCGGCAGGTGCACTCTGCGCAGGCGTCACGGGCTTGGCGGCGGGCGGGGCGGCGCCTGCGGCCTGCACCCTGATTTTGGCGATGGCGCGGTAGCCGAGATAGGCATTGATGCGTTCCAGGAGGTGTTCCGCCTTGTACTCAACGTCAAGGGCGCGGCCAGCGGCTGATTTGAGGGTGAGGGTGCCAGCGGATGATTCGCCTTCTTTGGGGCGCGGCCAGGAAATGCGTTCGGGCACACACAATTCGGCATACTCGGGGCCGATGATATCCCGCCAATGGCTGAGCAGATCCGCGCTGGCAAAACCATGCTTGGCGAAGGCCGCCTTGGTGAGCGCGCGGAAGTGTTTGTCGAGGGTTTCCATTGTGTCAGATTAGGGCCGTCACACCGTTGCAGGGAATCATAGCGCAAACCATGGCAGAAGCGGGGCTGAAAAATGTGGGCCACCTGTCGCCGCTTTTGCTGGCCTGGTACGACGTGCATGGCCGCGACTTGCCCTGGAGAAGCAAGACAGGGCGGCCCGACCCCTATTGCGTGTGGCTTTCCGAAATCATGCTGCAGCAAACGACGGTGGCGGCAGTGAAGGATTATTTCCTGAAATTTGTCGCGGCATGGCCCACGGTGGTTGATCTGGCAGCGGCAGATTTGGATGATGTGCTGCGCGCCTGGGCGGGGCTTGGCTATTATGCGAGGGCGCGCAACCTGCATGCCTGTGCCCGCGTGGTCGTCGACCGATACGGCGGGCGGTTTCCGGAAGATCATGCGGCACTTCTCGCCCTGCCGGGGGTGGGTCCGTACACGGCGGCGGCCATTGCCGCTATTGCTTTTGACCTGCCGTATGCGGCAGTTGATGGCAATGTGGAGCGGGTGGTTTCCCGTTATTTTGCTGTTGCAGAGTCTCTGCTCACGTCCAAGCCGCGCATTCGCAAAATGGCGCAAGCCCTTGTCCCGCAGATGCGGGCGGGGGATTTTGCCCAAGCCATGATGGACCTTGGTGCCACGATCTGCACGCCGAAATCTCCCCGTTGCAGCATTTGTCCGTGGACGGATGAATGCGCGGGGAGGAAGTCAGGCATTGCCGCGACTTTGCCGCGCAAGGCGGCAAAGAAGGCCGTGCCCACGCGAAGGGGCTATGCCTATTGGATTGAACGTGCGGATGGCGCGGTGCTGCTGCGGCGCAGGCCGGAAAAGGGCTTGCTCGGCGGCATGATGGAAGTGCCGTCAAATGAATGGGGTGCGGTGTTGCCGGATGGCCATTCGTCAGCACCAGTCAAGGCGCGATGGCGCAAACTGCCGGGCATGGTCACACACACATTCACGCATTTTCATTTGGAACTGACGGTAGTGAAGGCGGTGGTGGCGAGAGCTGTTCTTGCGGACAGCCGCTGGGTGGTACGGAAAGACCTGAGTGGCGAGGCACTGCCAACGGTGATGCGCAAGGTGGTGGCGCATGTGTTGGGAGATCAGCGCCGCCCGCCCACCTCGTCAATGTGGTTCAGCAAATCCGCCGGGTCCTCATAGACGCGGTAGGCGCCGGCGCGTTCCAGTTCATCCGTGCCATAGCCGCCGGAGAGAAGTCCGATGCCGAGGGCCCCGGCGCGCTGGGCGGCCAGCATGTCCCATATGGCATCGCCGACAACACAGGCATGGGCAATGTTGCTGCCCAGTTTTTCGGCGGCGGCGATGAAAAGATCAGGGTCGGGCTTCGCATAGCGCACAAGGTCGCGGGTGATCACAACGTGCCTTGCCGGATCGACACCGAGAACGTCCAGCACCGGCCCTGCGGTGCGCATGCGGCCTGATGTGGCGATGGCCCAGGGGATGCCGTTGTCCGAGAGATGCTTCAGAAGTTCGCGGGCGCCGGGCAGCACCCGTGTTCCTGTGCTGCGGCTGTTGTAGTGCTGGGCATGCAGGTCGCTCAGTTCCTGTTGCAGCGTTGCGCCGATCTCATGGCCCAGTTCGCGGGCGAGCGCCTTGGTGAACAGATCACCTGACATGCCAATGCGCCGGTGCACGCGCCAGATGGAGACATCAAGTCCCTTGTCAAGAAGCGCCTGGTGCCAGGCCATGACGTGGTCATAGACGCTGTCCACCAGGGTGCCATCCAGATCGAACAGGTATGAGGTTTGGGTGCGGGCTTGCGGTCGGTCGGGCATGGCGCGGGCCATAGACGGCGCTGCCCGTTCACGCAACTGCCGCCATTTCAGACCTGACCTGCTGGCGCAGCAGGTCGATGGGCACCATGTTGGGCCCGCGCCGCACGTGCCAGAAGGTCCAGCCGTTGCAGGCTTCTGCCCCTTGCACATGGGCTCCAATTTTGTGGATGGAACCGGAATTGTCTTTGCAGGCAATGGAGCCGTCGACGCGCACACGGGCGGCGATGCGATAGGATGGATCGTAAATTGTCTCACCGGCCTTCACCAGCCCGCGCTCAATCAGGGTGCCGAAGGGAATGCGCGGTTCGGCGCGTTTGCCCGTTGTGGTCTTGAGCGCGTCCTCCGGCAGAAGTTCCGTCCCGGCAATGCGTGTTCGCGCACCCTTGGCGTATGTTTCCTCCCGCTCAATGCCGATGAAATTGCGGCCGAGCTGCTTGGCCACCGCACCTGTCGTGCCTGTGCCAAAGAAGGGATCGAGCACGAGATCGCCGGGGCTTGTGCTGGAGAGGATCACGCGCTGCAGGAGTGACTCGGGCTTTTGCGTCGGATGCAGCTTGTCGCCATCCTTGTTCTTCAGGCGCTCCCCCCCGGTGCAGAGAGGGAGGATCCAGTCGGAACGCATCTGCTGGTCATCGTTGAAAACCTTCATGGCATCGTAGTTGAAGCAATACTTCGCCCCTTCGGCGCGTGAGGCCCAGATCAAGGTTTCGTGCGCGTTGGTAAAGCGGCGGCCGCGAAAATTCGGCATTGGATTGGTCTTGCGCCATATCACATCATTGAGGATCCAGAAGCCCAGATCCTGCAGGACCGTGCCGACACGGAAGATGTTATGGTAGGAACCGATGACCCAGACCGCGCCATCGGGCTTCAACACGCGGCGGCATTCGGAAAGCCAGGCCCTTGTGAAGGTGTCATATTCCGCAAAGGACGAGAACTTGTCCCAATGATCATCCACCGCATCGACCTTGCTCTGGTCGGGGCGGGTGAGATCACCGTTGAGCTGGAGATTGTAGGGCGGATCAGCGAATACGAGATCAACGGATCCGGTGGGGATTTTTTTCAGTTCTGTCAGGCAGTCGCCAACCATGATCTGGTTGGCGAGCAGCGCCACATCCGGCTTCGTCACGTAACCCATTACACCACCCACACAGCAAATCTGTTTCTGTTTTCGCTGTTATGAGTCCTTGGAGTCGCCGCGTGAATCGAAACCGTTAACTATGGTTAACGCGCCAGCGCATCGGACAAGCAAATGTTTGCATTTGCGAAGTGGAAGATGCGCCAGATTCAATATGCTGTAGCAACTTGTCCGCGTTCATCTGAACGCGGGTTGCTGCAGGAGTGCGCGGATGGGCGCAAAGCTTCTGCGGTGTTCGGGGCAGGGGCCGTGACGGGCAAGTGCGGCTGCATGGGCCGCCGTGCCATAGCCCTTGTGGGCGGCAAAATGATAGTCCGGGTACTGACGATCAAGACTGCGCAACAGCTGGTCGCGGGTGACTTTGGCGATGATGGAGGCCGCCGCGATGGAGAGAGATTTTGCGTCGCCGCCGATGATGGTTTCAACTTTGCAGGAGAGCGCTGGAGCGCGGTTGCCATCGACGAGGGCCATGTGGGGAGGTGTGGAAAGGGCGCGCACTGCAATCTGCATCGCCTCAAGGGTGGCTCGCAGGATGTTGATCTCGTCAATGCGGGCGGCGGATATGATGCCGATGCCGACAGTTGCCGATTTCTGGATGGGGTCAAACAGGGACTCGCGCTTGGCTTCTGTGAGTTTCTTGGAGTCATTGAGGCCGGAGGGAACATTGGCGGGGTCAAGAATCACGGCGGCAGCAACGACAGGTCCGGCCCAGGGTCCGCGTCCTGCCTCATCCACGCCGCAGACGACGAGGCCTGATGCGACGAGGCGAGCTTCGCGGGTGAAGGTCGGGGACATGAAAGGTGAATACTCCGCGCTACCCCCTCCGGCCTTCGGTCACCTCCCCCAGCAAAGCTGGGAGGAGGGTTATTACTTCCGCTCCCCCAACTTGTTGGGGGAGCTGTCCGAAGGACTGAGGGGGTCAGCGAGAGAGGAACATCATGATTCACATGATGGCGCAACACCAATTCCTAAAACAGCGCCATCTGCTCGCCGGGCCGCAGTGGCCGTTTGAACAAATCTGTTCGCAGCTTCAGGCGATGGGCATTGAGCCCCAGCCGTTGCGATGCCATCTGGAAGCGCCTGCCGATCATCCATGCCACGGGGCCAGTGCCGGTCATGCGGGTGCCGAAATTGGGATCATTGACCTTGCCGCCCCGCACCTCTTTCACGTGGGCCATGACTTTGGCTGCCCTGTCCGGAAATTCCTTCACCAGCCAATCGTGGAAGATGTCTTTCACTTCAAAAGGCAGGCGCAGCATGGTGTAGCCTGCCTCAGCTGCACCGGCATTGCGGGCAGACTTCAAAATGTTCTCAATCTCATGGTCGTTCAGGCCCGGAATGACAGGACCCATCATCACGACGGTGCGAATACCGGCCTTGGCCAACATCTCGATTGCCGCAAGCCGCTTTGCGATTGTGGAGGCGCGGGGTTCCATGGCACGGGCCAGCTTGGGATCAAGCGTCGTCACCGACAGCGCTACCTTGACGAGATCTTGTTCGGCCAGGGGTTTCAACAGGTCGAGATCGCGTGTCACGTTGGCAGACTTGGTGACGATGCCGAAGGGATGGTGGAATTCCGCCAGCACGGCAATGACGCTGCGGGTGATGCGAAAGCCGCGCTCAATGGGCTGGTAGGGGTCCGTGTTGGCGCCGAGCGCGATGGTCGAAGGCACATAGTTGGGCGCGGTCAATTCCTCCCGGAGGAGAGCCGCCGCGTTCGGCTTAATGAAAAGCTTGCTTTCAAAATCAAGGCCAGGCGACAGGCCCATGTAGGCGTGGGCGGGCCTCGCATAACAATAGACACAGCCATGTTCGCAACCGCGATAGGGATTGATCGAGCGGTCGAAGGAAATGTCGGGAGACTGGTTGCGGGTAATGATGCTTTTCGGCGTTTCAGTGAAAATTTCGGTGCGCAAGCGCGGTACATCGGCGAGCGAATCCCAGCCATCATCCTCGTAGGCTTCGGTCAGGCTTTCGAAGCGCCCTGGTGGGTTGCTGCGTGCGCCCCGGCCGCGCTCCAACTGCGGCAGGCTGGTGAACTTGCCATCGTGCGACATTCCCGGAACTGGGACGGGAATCGGGCCAGAATTCGGGCCAGAATTCGGGCCTGGATAGCGGCCAGACAGGAAGCCGGTGGAGGTGCGCATGTCCATGAGTGTCGGCATTGAACAAGTATTGTGCAGAAAACAGAACAAAGCAAGAACTAATTGATCTGAATGGCAGTGTTTTCAATGTGGTGACCAAGAATGACTCGACAGGGTCATTGCACAGCAATAGGTTGCAGTGCTTGGGGGCTTCTCTCACGAGAGGCGATGCTATGCAGTATGCGTATCGGTTTATATTGGCGTCGGTGCTGGCACTCTTGGTCGGCCCGTGCCTGCATTCTGACGTCGCGTTCGCCGCAGATAAAATTGGCGATGTGGTGCAGGCCACACCGTCTCTCCGTGCCGGTGGAAGGTCGCTTGCCGCTGGTGCGGCTGTCTTCGCGCAAGAGCGCCTTCAAACCAGTGGCTCCGGGCGTGGTGAAATTGTCTTTGTGGACGGCACGAAATTTGCCATTGGCCCTTCCGCCAGTTTCACGCTCACACAGTCATCGCTGCGCGGCAAATCAAAGTTCGCAAAGCTCGGCATTGCAGCGGCACGTGGCTCGTTCCGCTGGGTCAGTGGAAGCAGCGGGTCAGCGGCCTATGCCTTATCCACGCCCATGGGCACGATCGGCATTCGCGGCACGGCGGTTGACATCACCGTGCGCGGCGGCAAGGCCTATGTGGCACTGCTCAATGGCGCGGCGACGGTCTGCCGGGGCGGCAAGTGCCAGACGCTGAACCGGGCTTGCGAGTACCTTGAAATTGGCGGCGGAGTTTCCAAGAAGCAGCAGATCAGCGCCGGTTTCAAGAGCCGCCAGGCTGCCGCAGGGGTGTTCCCATACCTCGCCAATCCGGGGCGGTTGTCGTCCCGGTTCCGGGTCAGCGGCAGCAGCTGTCTGAGCCGTGCCGCATTCCGTGCGTCGGGCGGCATTGTTCCTGCGCCTTTGGGGATTGTGGTACAACTTCCGCCACCTCCACCGCCGCCACCACCTCCGCCCCCCCCTCCGCCACCACCACCTCCTCCTCCTCCGCCCGATGAAGACTGCACTGGCAACTGCGGCAATGGCGATGGCAATGGCGGGGGCAACGGCACGGGAAATGAAGGCAATGGGAATGGCAACGGCAACAACAAGAACAAGTAAAACTGAGGCTTGAAACTGGGGTGCATTCAACGGCCCCCCGTCGTGTCCATCACTGCTTAACTTTGTCGCGGAACTGGCGCAGGATGCAGGCGCAGAGAGGACACCCGCATGATCATCTATCCTGACCTTGAACTGCGCAAGGGCCGCTTGGTCAATCTGGTCCGCAACCGCATCGACAGTCCGCTGGTCTATGACGTTGATCCCGTGAAGGCCGCCCATGATCTTGTGGACCAGGGTGCACCTGGCTGCATGTGGTTGATCTTGATGCCGTGTTCAATGATGGCGACAACGCAGCACTCATCCGCCAGATCATTCGTGGCGTCAGTTGTTCGGTGCAGGTGGGCGGCGCCATCCGCTCCATGGAAAAAGTCCATGCCTGGATGGATGCGGGTGCTGCCCGTGTCGTGATCGCCACGGCGGCGGTGAAGTATCCGCATTTTGTGAAAGCGGCGGCTACGGCCTATCCTGACTCTGTCGTGGTGAGCATTGATGCCCGGGGCGGCCTTGTGGTGGTCGAAGGCTGGACGGAAATGACAACCTTCACGCCCGAAGCCTTCGCCCACCAGTTTGACGATGTGGGCCTGGCCGCTCTCGTTTACACTGACATTGACCGCGACGAGGGTTTTCCCGACAGCACCATGGCCCACGCCACCGGCCTTGCCGCAAAAGTGCGGACCCCCGTGATTGTGAGTGGCGTTGTCAAAACCATCGATGACATTTCAACGCTCTCGTATCTGCCGAACATTGCCGGCGTCATCACCAGCCGCGCACTCTTCGGCGGGGCCTTCACCTTTCCCGAAGCCAACACCATCGCCATGGCGCAACACGCCGCCAACGCGCCATTTGTGTGAGGGGAGGCTGACGACGTTTCTGGGGATGGGGCGAACCGGAGCGTTTTCACTTTGTGCAAATCAACCACCAAGAGTTCCGTCATTCCCGCGAAAGCGGGAAACCAACTTTGAAACAGCAAGTTGGATGCCCGCATGCGCGGGCGTGACGGGATGGCGGGTAGTTCCATCATTTGAACTACCACTCGGGAGTAGAGTTGTTCTGCCATTTCATGGTCGCGAAAAGTAATCGAAAATCGACTTTCTGAATTTCCTAGATTTGGTCGAATCGCGATCTTGCGATTCGCAAAAAAAAGGAGAATTCAAATGGCCTTCACTAAATACTTCGAAAAAGAATACGGGCGTGTTTTGGGGATAGCGCTCGTGAAAGATTATAGGTTCTTGCCTCCCGCGCAGAAAGGTACAGATTGGGAGCAGCAGGGAACTACTGATCTCATAAAACTGCCGCGTTCGGCACGGAAAGAAACTGAAGCCAGAGTGGATCAATTCGGGTTTTGTTTGCTGGAACCGAGTTTTGAAAGAATGCTCTGATCTTCGACCGCCCTCACCCCTTCCCCCGCTTCATCCCCTCCTCCAGCCTCGGCAGGATTTCGATAAAGTTGCACGGGGGGTGGCGGTAGTCGAGTTGGTGGAGGAGGATTTCGTCCCAGGCGTCCTTGCAGGCGCCGGGGGAACCGGGGAGGCAGAAGACGTATTTTCCTTTCATCACACCCGCCGTGGCACGGGACTGGATTGTTGAGGTGTTGATTTTTTGAAACGACACCATGTGAAAGACCACGCCGAAGCCTTCGATCTCCTTGTCAAACAAAGGCCGCAGCGCCTCCACCGTTACATCGCGGCCCGTCAAC
>JANPDD010000262.1:0-5009 GCA_031431295.1 Hyphomicrobiales bacterium
GGCATCCAGCCGGTTGCGAAACTCCGGCGTGAACATGCGGATGATGGCTTCGTTGTCCTCTGCCAGGCGGACAGTTGCGCCAAAGCCAATGGCTGGCCGCGCCAGATCGGCAGCCCCTGCGTTGGTCGTCATGATCAGCACCACATTGCGGAAATCAATGGACTTGCCATTGTGGTCTGTGAGCTTGCCGTGATCCATGACCTGCAAAAGAATGTTGAACAGGTCGGGATGGGCCTTTTCGACTTCATCAAGCAGCAGCACGGAATAGGGTGCTTGGTCAACGCCATCGGTCAGAAGTCCGCCCTGGTCAAACCCGACATAGCCCGGGGGCGCGCCAATCAACCGCGAAACGGAATGCCGTTCCATATATTCTGACATGTCGAAACGCAGGAACTTGACGCCCAAAACCTCGGCAAGCCGCTTGGCCACCTCCGTCTTGCCCACGCCGGTTGGGCCGGCAAAGAGGTAGCTGCCAATGGGCTTTTCCGGTTCGCGCAAGCCCGCCCGTGACAGCTTGATTGCCGCTGCCACCTGCTCGATCGCCTTGTCCTGGCCGAAGACCATGCGCTTTAATTCCGACTCAAGATTCTTGAGCACGGTCGCATCATCACGGGAAACGGTCTTCGCGGGAATGCGCGCCATCGTGGCAATGGTTGCTTCGATCTCGGCCACGCCGATGGTTTTCTTGCGCTTTTCCTCGGGCAGCAACATCAGCGCGGCACCGGTTTCGTCGATCACGTCAATCGCCTTGTCTGGCAATTTTCGGTCACTCATGTAGCGCGCTGAAAGCTGCACCGCTGTTTCAATGGCGTCGTCCGTGTAGCGGACCTTGTGATACTCCTCGTAGTAAGGCTTGAGGCCTTTGAGGATGGCGATGGTGTCGGGGATCGACGGTTCATTCACATCGATCTTCTGGAAGCGCCTGACCAGCGCCCGGTCCTTCTCGAAATGCTGGCGGTATTCCTTGTAGGTGGTGGACCCGATGCAGCGTAAGCCCCCTGAGGCAAGCGCCGGCTTCAACAAGTTGGACGCATCCATGGCACCGCCCGACGTGGCCCCTGCCCCGATCACCGTATGGATTTCGTCGATAAACATGATGGCGCCGGGCTTTGCCTCAATTTCCTTCATGACCGCCTTGAGGCGTTCTTCGAAGTCGCCACGATAGCGCGTGCCGGCCAAAAGCGTACCCATGTCCAGCTGATAGACCGTGCAGTCTTTCAAGACGTCGGGCACTTCGTTCTTGATGATCTTGCGGGCAAGTCCCTCGGCAATCGCCGTCTTGCCAACGCCCGGTTCACCCACAAACAGCGGGTTGTTTTTTTGGCGGCGGCAAAGAATCTGGATTGTGCGGTTCACTTCCGCCTCGCGCCCGATCAACGGATCGATCTTGCCGTCAGCGGCCTTTTTGTTGAGATCGACGCAATAAGCTTCCAGCGCAGTCTGTTCCTGCTTTTTCTTGGCCGAACCGCTGCTGCCTGCCCCGCCTTCATCGCCTTCGCCCTCCGGCTGTTCAGCGCCGCGCACTGAACGGCTTTCGGAAAGCCCGGGCCGCTTGGCAATGCCATGGGAAATGTAATTCACCGCGTCATAGCGCGTCATGTCCTGCTCCTGCAGGAAGAATGCGGCGTGGCTTTCGCGCTCCGCAAAAATGGCAACCAGCACATTGGCGCCTGTCACCTCTTCCCGGCCCGAGGATTGCACATGGATGACCGCCCGCTGGATCACGCGTGTCAGCCCCGCAGTCGGCTTCGCCTCAGTTGCGTTGTCGGAGACGAGATTGGCCAGTTCCGTGTCGATGTAGTCTGTCAGGTCGTCTTTCAATTCGTCCACGTCAACGCCGCACGCCTTCATGACGGCGATGGCATCCTTGTCCTCCGTCAGTGACAAGAGCAGGTGTTCCAGTGTCGCAAACTCCTGGCGCCGCTCCGCCGCGTGCGACAACGCACGGTGCAGGGCCTTCTCAAGCGAACGGGAAAATGTTGGCACGGAGTGAAGTTCCTTTCGGTCAGCAGGGTGTTCCCATTCGGGCCTGCCTGTCAACGGCTATCGGGGCTAGCGCATCGGGTGAGCAAACGTAATCGTTTGCGAAGCGGAGGATGCGCCAGATTCAATATGCTACAGCAACCATTCCGCGCTCAATCGAACGCGGGTTGCTGCAGTCGCGGGCATTCAGGCTGCAGATATGGCTATCGGTATCGGCAATTCAAAGGCCGTTCATTCCTTTTCCATGGTACATTGCAGCGGGTGCCCGTTCTGCTTGGCATAGTCCATGACCTGGGTCACTTTGGTTTCAGCCACTTCAAACGTGTAAACACCACAGACTCCGACGCCCTTCTGGTGCACGTGCAGCATGATGCGATAGGCATCTTCCCGCGACTTGCTGAAATAGGACTCAAGCACGTGCACGACGAATTCCATCGGCGTGTAATCGTCGTTGAGCAACAGCACCTTGTAGAGCGAAGGTTTCTTTGTCTTCGCCTTGGTGCGGGTGAGCACACCAGTCTCATCGCGGTCTGCGGGATTTGTGGGGAGTCGGGCCATGGCCACGGAATATAGTGCACCGTGGCAAAATTTGGAGGGGGTATCAGAGAAGACCGGTAAAATTTGGACCAAGCACCAGCACGGCCAACAGCGACATGATCTCAATGGCCAAATAGCAAAGGCCAGCGGTTTTCAATTTCATCGGATCGAAAATTGCGGCCATCGTGTTTAACCCTGATACAGCATGAGCTTCAGCAAGAAGGCTGCAATTGCCGGGCCAAATGACTCATGGGCCAACCAGAAAAACCGTTGCCAATGAATATATGTGATGTCACTTGTTACATTTAACAATGTCTGCTATTTGCCTCGTCCCGAAACATCACATGAGGAAAAATGGATGTTGAATGGGGCCGGACCATGCAGCGTTGACGCCAGCCGCAAGGCTTAGGCAAACTCCATGATGACGGCATCAACCTGCAGGCTGTCACCCTTCGCGGCACTAAGCTTGCGCACGGTGCCGTCATGCTCTGCCCGGAGAATGTTCTCCATCTTCATGGCCTCGACGATGGCAAGCGTATCACCTGCCTTCACTTCTTGGCCTTCTGAAACGGCGATCGACACCACCAACCCCGGCATGGGACACAAAAGCTTCTATGACGTGTCCGCAGCTTTTATTATGGGCATCAGTCGGGCAAGTTCTGCTTCCCGGGTCGAATAAACACGAGCATCGACAGCAATGCCCCGCCACGCCAGGCGATAGCCATTGCTGTTATGTTTGACCTGAACAGTGAACAGTTCACCCTCAATCTTGACAGTAATCAGCGGCTTGCCAGGCAGCCACTGGGACTGCTCGGCCATCTCCCGAATGTCACCCGTGAGACTGATTGTCGACCAGGCATTCCCGAGGCGGACATGCCGCACAGGGTCCAAAACAACCGTTCTGCCATTCATCTGGCCAGAAATCTGGCGTTTGCGCGCATTTTCGATGTGGTCGAGCACCACGGCAACGTGTGACATGACCTTCTCGGCAACGCCGTCGAGGGCGACGCCGGCAAAACCACCGGCAAATTCCTGCGCGATAAACTCGGTGGAGAGATCAGCCGACCGCCAGCGCGCATTTGCCATGATCGCCGAGACAAATGGTATGTTGTGCTGAATGCCTTCGATGACAAAGGAATCCAGGGCCGTCGCCATGGCCAGAATCGCCTCATCCCGCGTCGGCGCATGGGTGCAGAGCTTGGCAATCATGGGGTCATACCAGATTGAGATTTCTCCGCCTTCGAACACACCTGTGTCATTGCGCACCGTTATCCCGCCCGCCGATTTTTCCGCTGGTGGCTTGTATCGTACCAACCGACCGGTGGACGGCAGGAACCCTCGATAGGGATCTTCGGCATAGATGCGCGATTCAACCGCCCAGCCGTTGAACGTCACGTCCTTCTGGCGGAGGCCGAGTTTTTCACCACAGGCCACTCGGATCATTTGCTCAACCAGGTCAATGCCGGTGATGAGTTCCGTGACGGGATGTTCAACCTGCAGCCGCGTGTTCATTTCCAGGAAGTAGAAACTGCGGTTCTGCCCTGCGACAAACTCAACCGTGCCTGCGCTGTCGTAGCCCACCGCCATGGCGAGGGCGACGGCCTGCTCGCCCATGGCCTTTCTGGTCTTCCCATCAAGCAGCGGGGAGGGTGCTTCCTCGATGACCTTCTGGTTCCGCCGCTGGATCGAACACTCGCGCTCGCCCAGATAAATCACGTTGCCATGCTTGTCGCCCAAAACCTGGATTTCGATGTGGCGCGGGTTGGTGATGAATTTTTCGATGAAAACCCTGTCATCGCCGAAGGATGACCTGGCTTCAGACTTGGCACGGGCAAAGCCATCGCGCACTTCAGCCTCGCTGTGGGCCACGCGCATGCCCTTGCCACCGCCGCCCGCCGACGCCTTGATCATGACAGGAAAGCCAATGTCCCGCGCAATGCGGATCGCTTCATCCTCGTCTTTGATGATGCCGAGATGGCCAGGAACCGTGGACACTCCCGCAGCGGCGGCGGCCTTCTTCGATTCAATCTTGTCGCCCATGGCATCAATGGCGTGGGAGTTGGGTCCGATGAAAACGATGCCGGATTTCGCCAATGCATTCGGAAAAGCCGAACGCTCCGACAGAAAGCCATATCCCGGGTGCACGGCCTCGGCCCCCGTGGCCCTGCAGGCGGCGACAATGTTTTCAATGGCAAGGTACGACTGCGCAGCGGCGGCCGGACCGATGTGTACTTTCTCGTCCGCCATTTCGACGTGCAAGGCCCGAGCATCAGCGTCGGAATAGACGGCAACAGTCTTGATTCCCATCTTGCGGGCCGTCTTGATGACCCGGCAGGCGATTTCACCCCGGTTGGCAATCAAAATTTTCTTGAACACTGCATACCCCGGATTACCCCTGATCTTGCTCTACTTGAGCAGCGCCTGCGCCACGGGCGGCAGCTCTCCATAGTCGCGCACGTTGAAAAATTCGGCAAGCGCCTCGGCAATGG
>JANPDD010000263.1:0-8524 GCA_031431295.1 Hyphomicrobiales bacterium
CATTTCCAGCACAGTTGTGAGATATGGGACGAATTTCCTGAACTTGTGGCAGCGGCGGTATTTGTTGAGGGTGTCGACAAAATCGAAGGGATTTCCAAAGACTTTGACAAGTTCCTTGCGGTGGCTAATCGACGCCTGATAGGGGTCACAGAAGGCGAAAGTGGCGCGCTAATTGTTCCGCCTGCAATTACGCCGCAATCTGTTTTGCCTTGATCACTGCCGCGCGCAAGGCCGCCTGTCCGCCGCCGACCTGACCCGTGCCCAGCGTGTCGTGGTATGAGAACACATTTTCCGCCGGCCATGTCAGGATTTTGGCCCAATGACCGGCGACCTTGGCCTTGTCGAGCACCGGCCGCGGCCCGGTCATGATGTAGACCTGCTCAGCCTTCATCATCATCCGCATCATGAAATTCATGGCGGCGAGTTCTTTCTTTCCGAGATTCCAGCCTAGATTTTCGCCGCCAAAAATTGTGCGCGAGGCCACATGATAGAGCCACAGCTCATCATGCGGGTCCTTGGGCGGCATGTTGCTGAGCATGGTCCAGATCATGCCGAACATGCTGTCGCGGCCTCCCTCATAGGGTGTGTGGATTTCCTTGAAGCCGCCGATGCCGTCAAAATTCACAGCCTCAAGCACGCCCTTGAACATGGGAAGCGGGTCGCCCTGGTCAAAGATCTTGAACCGGCTGGACGCCGTGAGCTTCTTGCCCGCTGCCACACGCGGGATCCTGGCGGGTCCCGCCAGCACGATGATGTCGGGGAAGGCGTCGTGCCATTCGGCCAGATGAAGGCTGTGGCCGGCTCCCGGCGCAATCAGGTATTTCGCCTTGAGCTTTGTCTCCTGCTCGATGCGGCGCACTTCGGCCATGGCTGCGCCATCCACGGCATTGACCACCAAGAGGACGGGTTTGCCGTCGGCGCTGGAATCATTCAGCTTGAACACCAGGCAGCGGTTATTGATTTCGGGGTTGTATTTTGAACCGGCCGGGAGGTGGCGCGTGGCAATTACCCATACGCCGGGTGAAGCCTCCACGGCTTTGCCCCAAGTCTCACCAGAAATGCTGAGAGGTACAATTTGGCCATTTGACATCGCATCACTCCCTTATAATCAGGCGAAAGACACATGTGTCGTTGAGCCTACGCCCGGCCCGACCTGTTGACAAGGCGCGGTCGCCCAAGGTCTGGCTTTGCGTCTGAATCAGCCCCTGCTATAGCCCGCGCCACAAATCAACTGAGGCAGTTTCCATGGACAAGATCAAAGTCGCCAAACCCGTCGTTGAACTCGATGGCGATGAAATGACCCGCATCATCTGGGACTTGATCAAGAAGGAACTTGTCCTTCCCTATCTCGACATCGATCTGCATTACTATGATCTCTCGGTCGAGAACCGTGACGCCACCGAAGACAAAGTCACCATCGATGCCGCCAATGCCATCAAGCTGCACGGCGTCGGCGTCAAATGCGCCACCATCACGCCGGACGAGGCCCGCGTCGAAGAATTCAAGCTGAAGCAAATGTGGAAATCGCCAAATGGCACCATCCGCAACATTTTGGGCGGCGTCATTTTCCGCGAACCCATCATCTGCCAGAACGTGCCGCGCCTTGTACCCGGCTGGACCAAGCCCATCATCATCGGCCGCCATGCCTTTGGCGATCAATACCGCGCCACGGATTTCACCTTCCCCGGCAAAGGCACGCTCACCATCAAGTTTGTGGGCGACGATGGCAAGGTGATCGAGAAGGAAGTGTTCAAGTCCCCAGGCGCTGGCGTTGCCATGGCCATGTACAATCTCGATGACTCGATCAAGGAATTCGCCCGCGCCTCGCTCACCTACGGCCTGCAACGCAAGCTGCCGGTCTATCTCTCCACCAAGAACACCATTCTCAAGGCATATGACGGCCGCTTCAAGGACATCACCCAGGCTGTTTATGATGCCGAGTTCAAGACCGGCTACGAAAAGGCCGGCATTACCTATGAGCACCGCCTGATCGACGACATGGTGGCCTCAGCCATGAAGTGGACGGGTGGCTATATCTGGGCCTGCAAGAACTATGATGGTGACGTGCAGTCAGACCTTGTCGCGCAAGGCTATGGCTCGCTTGGCCTGATGACGTCTGTGTTGATCACGCCAGACGGCAAGACAGTTGAGGCCGAAGCTGCCCATGGCACGGTGACACGCCACTACCGCCTGCACCAACAGGGCAAGGCCACATCAACGAACTCCACCGCGTCCATCTTTGCCTGGTCCGGCGGCTTGAAACACCGCGCCAAGCTCGATGACAACGCCAAACTGGCAAAATTTGCCGACACGCTGGAAAAGGTGACGGTTGCGACAATCGAAGAAGGCAAGATGACCAAGGATCTGGCGGTGCTCGTCGGTCCGGATCAATCATGGTTGACGACCGAGGGCTTCATTCAGGCGGTCGACAAAAATCTGGAAAAAGCCATCGGCTGACGCTTGCTTGCGGAGCAACAGATGGGTTTGCGCATCAGGCCGCCTTTTCGGCCGCTGCGTCAATCTTTGCCAGTGGCAGCCACACGGCGAAACTTGCCCCGTTTCCGGGATTGGAGTGAATGTCCAGGCGTCCTCCGTGTTGCATGGCAATCTGCTCGATTGCCGGAACGCCAAGCCCCGTGCCAAAGCTCTTTGTCGTGAACAGCGGTTCGCGGATGCGGGTCATGACATCGGTTGGAATGCCCGGGCCGTTGTCAGCAACCTCAATGACGACGCCTCCATCCTTGATGTAGGTGGAAATCGAAAGCTGCGGCTCCGGATTGGTGAATTTTGCCGGATCGTCGCCCTGTCCCACAAGGGCTTCACTTGCGTTGTTGAGCAAGTTGACGATGGCGCGCTGCAGCCGTGAAGGATCAAACGGCGCCTCACGCCCAGCCAGCCCCAGGCTGCATGTGATGGCGAGAACGGAGGGCAGCCGCTTGGCCTCCTCCTCAACGATATGGCCAAGCCATGAATCAAGATCGGCCGCCTGGCAGTTCAATTGCTTGGTACGGGAAAAATCAAGAAGTTGGGTGATGATGTTGTCGCAGCGCACGATGCCTTTGTTGATGCGCTCAAGTTGTGATTCAACGCCGAGCCCCTTGTCTTTGACCTTGCGTTCCAGGAGGTAGGCAGAGGTGCGCACGGCACCAAGCGGGTTTCGCAGTTCATGGGCAATTGTCGCCGTCAACTGGCCCAATTGTTCCATCCGTCCCTTGTTGACCAATTCATCCTGGGCGGCTTTCAGACGCTTCATGTTGTCGGCCAGTTCGCGGTTGAGGCGCCTCACATCCTCGTTGATGCGGCGCAGTTCGGTCATTTCCGATACATCGACAACACTCACGATTGCCGAAGGCTTTCCTGAACCTGTTGCACGCCACCCGGAACTGATGACGATGACGCTGCGCGTTGAGGAACCAGGAACGACAAACTCGGTTTCAAACTTGCATGGCACACCGGGAAAGCCCGCATAGGCGTCGCAAAATTTCGCCAGCAGTTCCTCCCCCGCCTCTTCAGCACCATCCCGTCCACAATAAGCCTTGAACAAGGGATTGCTGAAAACGATGGTTCCGGCCTCGTTGATCTGCACGATGCCGACCGGAACAGTTTCAGACAGCGCCCGGTACTGTTCTTCCCGTTGCCGGGTTTCCGCCAATTCAGTGTTGGTGCCGGTGAGGTAGGTTTTGCCATCGAGGCCATTCACCGCAGCATCGTCGAGACGGCCCGGAATTTCCGGTTCATCCATGTTCAATTCCCCTTTCACGTGCATGGTCAGGCGGCCTCGGCCTCTATGGTATTGAGCAGCGCCTGCAAATCCATTGGCTTGCTGAATACGCCCAGCGCGCCGCCTTTCATGGCTTCAGCCAGAAGATCATCCGAACTGTAGCCGGTCATGAAATAGATCCGCGCGGCCGGGTGGGCCTTTCTGATTTCGTTGAAACTCTCGACACCGTTTTTCCGTGGCATCATCACATCAAAAAAGCCGACATCAACATCGTTGGCGGCGAAGGCGTCGATCGCCTGTTGCCCGTCATAGGCAACTATGACCTGGTGTTCATCCATGCCGAAGAGTTCAGCAAGCGAATCGGCGTTTTCAGCATCGTCATCGACAACCAGTATTCGGAGCTTTCTCGGCATTTCAGCCCTCACCAGAAACTGTCATGCCGCAAGCTCCGGCAACCGCCTCAGCAGTTCGGCGGGATCATAGGGCTTGTTGAGAACGCCGGTCGCCCGCACATTGCGCATGATATTCTGGCCGCCGACGGCCGCCCGTGGCGGCACGATAATGGTTTGCGCCGCGTGGCCCGCATTGCGCAGTGCGGAAAAAACTGAAACCTCGTCGATAAGCGGCAAATTGGCGTCGATAACCACCACCTCGTGTTCGGAAACCTGTGCCGCAAGCCCGTCGAGTTCGCGGATCAGCCGGGCGCTGAGTCCACCGCTTTGCAAGGCCGATTGGATGGAACGGCCAATATGTCGTGATGGCCCGCCCGTTGCGCTGACGACGAGGCCGCCCGGACCCACAGCATGGGTGAGCCGCAGCACCTCTTTGGTATCAAATGGTTTCTCAAGCACCCCGAGCGCGCCGCCACGCAGGGCCTGCTGCAGCAACTCCTCAACGCTGTAGCCTGTCATCATGTAAACGCCGGCACCGGGCCGCTTGCTCTTGATTTCCAGGAAACTTTCAACGCCGTTCTTTCCCGGCATCATCACGTCCATGAAGGCCAGGTCAAAATTCTGCGTGAGATAGGCTTCAATGGCCTCTTCCCCGGAATGCACGATGCAAACCGAGTGGCCTTCCATGGCGAAAAGCTCACCGAGCGAATTGGCGTTGTCGACGTCGTCATCGACAACCAGAATGTTCAGTGTCTTGGGCATATTGTCCAACCTCGCCACACCTTCAGCCTTCACGTGCCGTGGTCCGCTCATGCGCGGCACCGGCCACTCTGCCCGCAAAGCTGCAACCACCTGATTACCTGTTCCCCAAAATGTCTCCGCTGTGGTAAATACCGGCTTAATGGCACCGGAAACAAAGCAGCGACACGGTTCATGGTCTGGCGGCTGTCAGTGCGGCGCGCTCCGATACCACTTCGCCGGCACCATGGGCGATGCCTCCATCTGCCATTGCCGCATGTGCCAGAAGGCCTTTGGCTCATGGGGTGCTGCACTCGTTGGTCTCGATGCCGCAGGGCTGACGTGGACGCGTGGCGAGCCTGCGCTGTTCCGCTCTTCCGTCATCGTTGTAAGGGGATTCTGCAGGGATTGCGGCACGCCGCTGTTTATGGCTGAGGACGGCAACGGTATCTACGAAATGGCCATCGGCACCCTGGACAATCCCAACGCCATTCCGCGCCTGTCACGGCAAGTTGGTATTGAAAGCAAATGTGGCTGGTTTGACGGCATGATGGATTTGCCCGCGAAAACCACGGAGAGCGACCGGACCCCGGAAGACATGGTAAAGCTCAAGTCGCTGCAACACCCTGACCACGATACGCCGGCATGGCCAGCGGACGGCGAAAGTCTCAAACCAAGGCGGCCCTGATCGCCGCAATCGCGTCGGCTGCTTTGGCGCCGTCCGGTCCGCCGGCCTGCGCCATGTCGGGCCTGCCGCCACCGCCCTTGCCCCCCATGGCGGCCGCCCCCAGCCTCACAAGTTCCACGGCATTGAACCGGTCCGTGAGGTCATCGGTTAGCCCAACCACCACTGCGCCCTTGCCATCATCAGAAACCGCCACAAGCGAAACGACGCCGGAACCCAGCTTTTTTTTGCCTTCATCCGCCAGCGGCTTCAAATCCTGCGGCGAAACTCCGCGCAGCACCTTGCCCATGAACTTGATGCCGTTCACCAGTTCCGCCTCTGCTTCGCCACCGCTTCCGCCACCCATGGCAAGGGCTTTGCGCGCCTCTGAAAGCTCACGCTCCAGCTTGCGGCGTTCGTCCATCAGTGTCTCGATGCGCGACACAAGTTCTGTTGCCGGAACCTTCAGCGCCGAGGCGGCGGCTGAAACGCGTGCGTCCTGCTGGTTCAGGTAGGCCCGTGCCGCAGCGCCAGCCAGCGCCTCCAGGCGGCGCACGCCTGCCGATGATGCAGTGTCTGACATGACCTTGATGAGGCCGATGTCTCCGGTGCGCGTGACGTGCGTGCCCCCGCAGAGTTCGAGGGAATAGATGGGCCGTGCGCCAGCCCCATCGCGCCCCATGTTGCGCCCCATGGAGACAACCCGGACTTCATCGCCATATTTTTCGCCAAACAGCGCCATGGCACCTTCGGCAATCGCCGCGTCCACACTCATCAGGCGCGTCGAGACCGTGTCATTCTGTGAAACGACGGCGTTGGCAAGATTTTCAACGGCGGCAATGTCATCGCCGGACAGGGGTTTGGTGTGTGAAAAGTCAAAGCGCAGCCGCCCCGGTTCCACGAGCGAGCCCTTCTGCGCCACGTGGCCACCCAGGCGCTGGCGCAAGGCCTCGTGCAACAGGTGCGTGGCCGAATGGTGCTGGCGGTTGCCGCTGCGGCGCTGGTGGTCAACGTTCATCTGCGCGGTGGCGTTGATGGCGATGGTGCCCTTGCTGACCACGCCCAGGTGGACCACGAGATCGCCCACCCGTTTCACCGTTTCGGTGACGGTGAACACGCCATCTCCCGTGATGATTGCGCCATGGTCACCGGACTGTCCGCCGGACTCGGCATAAAATGGCGTCTGGTTGGTGATCAGCGCGCCTTTTTGCCCGGTGGCGAGGCGCTCAATGGGTTTGCCGTCGGCCACCAGTGCGACGATAAGCGCCTCTGCGGTTTCCGTGTCGTAGCCCAGGAATTCGCTCGCCCCCAGCTTGTCGCGCAACTCAAACCACACGGTCTCAGTCTTGGCTTCGCCGGAACCTTTCCAGGCGCGCCTGGCATCTTCGCGCTGCGCCTCCATCGCGATATCGAATGTGCCGGTGTCCACGCTGATGCCGCGGGGCTTCAAGGCATCCTGTGTCAAATCCAGCGGAAAACCATAGGTGTCATAGAGCTTGAAGGCTGTGGCGCCTGAAAAAATCTGCCCTGACGTGAGATCGGCCGACTCTTCGTCGAGCAGCTTGAGACCGCGTTCAAGCGTTTTGCGGAAACGGCCTTCCTCAAGACGCAGCGTTTCGGTGATCAAATCTTGGGCCCGTAGCAGCTCGGGATAGGCCGCCCCCATCTCGCGCACCAGGGTGGGTACCAGCTTGAACATCAAGGGATCGCGCGCGCCCAACAGTTCTGCATGGCGCATGGCGCGGCGCATGATGCGGCGAACCACATAGCCACGGCCCTCGTTCGACGGCAACACGCCATCGGCAATCAGGAAAGACGACGCACGGAGGTGGTCGGCAATCACCCTGTTGGAAGCCTTGTGTTGTCCCTCTGCCGCAACGCCGGTGTTTTCCACTATGGCCGCGATGAGGGCGCGGAAGAGATCGGTTTCATAGTTGTCGTGGGTGCCCTGCAGCACGGCGGAAATGCGCTCAAGCCCCATTCCTGTGTCAATCGACGGGCGCGGCAAGGCCACGCGCTCTGTCTTGGACACCTGCTCAAACTGCATGAACACCAGGTTCCAGATCTCGATAAAGCGGTCGCCATCAGCCTCGGCGCTGCCGGGAGGACCACCTGGTATCCTGTCACCATGGTCAAAGAAGATTTCCGAACATGGCCCGCAGGGACCCGTGTCTCCCATGGACCAGAAATTGTCGGACGTCGCGATGCGGATGATGCGGCTGTCGGGAAGTCCTGCCACTTTTTTCCACAGGCCGAAGGCCTCCTCGTCAGTGTGGTAGACGGTGACGGTGAGCTTGTCCTTGGGAAGCCCGTATTCCTTGGTGATCAGGTTCCACGCCCATTCAATGGCATCCGCCTTGAAATAGTCACCGAAGGAAAAATTGCCGAGCATTTCAAAAAACGTGTGGTGGCGGGCGGTATAGCCCACATTGTCCAGGTCATTGTGCTTTCCGCCGGCCCGCACGCATTTCTGCGCCGTGGTGGACCTGCTGTAAGGGCGCTTCTCGACGCCGGTGAACACGTTCTTGAATTGCACCATGCCGGAGTTGGCGAACATCAAGGTCGGGTCGTTGCGCGGAACCAGTGGTGAGGAGGCGACGACCTCATGACCCTGCTTTTTGAAAAAGTCGAGGAAGGTTGAACGGATTTGCGCAAGGCCGGTCATGGCAGGAACGGTACTTTCTCAAGCAGTGGAAAACTGCGCGTTCTATAGGTCCAGGCGCTTGCTCCTGTCCACAAGTTCCAACCCCTAGAGCGACATGACTTTTGGTGGAACCACCAAAAGTCAGAGAAGTTGCTCGGGAATCAATATCCTTGTGCGTGATCTGTTCGCCAAGACGATTCCGTCTTGGCGCATTACGCACTAGAGCAACGGGCGAGCAAGTGGTCCCCTGAGTTCACAAACGAAGTGCAACACCAGATTAAGGTGGTGCCATGGGACAGGATTACCGACATTTTTCATTGGACGAGCGCTGTGAGATTGCCCGCCTACAGGCCGAAGGGCATTCG
>JANPDD010000264.1:0-6567 GCA_031431295.1 Hyphomicrobiales bacterium
GCCCACGGCCACGATCTTGCCGTCCTTGATCAGCACATTGGCGCGTCCACAGAGATCGGCATTCACGACAGTGCCGCCGCGGATGAGAGTGGTGGACAGGAAACTTCTTTGTACACTGACAAAAATGCCCTCCCCTGCGCAGGCAGGAGAGGGCCGTTCGCGGTTTACTTCATCGCAGCCTTGGTCACGACATCGCTCCAGGCACCAACCGGAGCCTTGGTGATGACGGGATCAGAGCCACCCTTCATCAGGGTTGCAACCGTGCGTTCGGCGGCCGCCACATCAAGTGTGCCGTCAGAGCCTTCGGTGAGCTTGTTGATCTCGCCCATCATGCGCTTCTGGTGGTCGATGGCAGCGGCACCCGTGGCATCGCCGTCGACCACAATTTGGGCCGCTTCATCGCCATTGGCGCGGGCATAGTCCCAGCCCTTCATGGAGGCTTTCACGAACTTCGCCATGGTGGCAACGAAGGCCGGATCGGCCAGCTTGCCTTCCAGCACATAAAGGCCGTCTTCCAGCGTCGACACGCCCATGTCTTCATACTTGAAGGTCACAAGCTGGTCAGCGGGAATGCCCGCATCAATCACCTGCCAATATTCATTGTATGTCATGGTGGACACGCAATCCGCCTGCTTCTGAATCAGTGGATCAACGTTGAACCCCTGCTTGATCACTTCAACGCCATCAACGCCACCATTGGTTCCAAGTCCCAGGGTGCTCATCCACGACAGGAAGGGGAACTCATTGCCAAAGAACCACACACCGAGCTTCTTGCCCTTGAAATCGGCGGGCGTCTTTATGCCGGTTTCAGCACGGCAGGTGAGCATCATGCCCGAACGCTTGAAAGGTTGCGCGATGTTGACGACGGGCGAGCCCTTTTCGCGGGTGGCAAGGGCAGACGGCATCCAGTCCACCACCACGTCAGCACCGCCGCCGGCGAGAACCTGCTGCGGGTTGATGTCGGGGCCGCCCGGCTTGATCGTCACCTCAAGGCCTGCGTCCTTGTAGTATCCCTTGGCCTGGGCCACGAGATAACCTGCGAACTGGGCTTGGGTCACCCATTTCAGCTGGATGGTGACCTTGGCCACTTCTGCCGGTTTATTGACAACCTTTGTCCACACGAAATAGCCGGCGGCGATCACTATCAATACCGCGACTATTGTCGTTAACGTCTTCCTGTTCATCTTTTTCTCTCCTTGTTTGCCGCCTACACGCGATAGGACGGATGCCAGAACGTCACTACCCGTTCGATGAGAACAAGCAGCGCATAAAATGCTGAACCCGTGACCGCGGCCACGGTGATTTCGGCCCATACCAGATCAAGGCTCATGCTGCCAAATCCCGTCTGCATGCGAAAGCCCATGCCGACAATGCGGGTTCCGAAAAACTCCGCCACAATCGCGCCAATCATGGCCAGAGTCGAGTTGATCTTGAGGGCATTGAACAGGAAGGGCATGGCGGCAGGAAGCCGCAGCCGCAGCAGCGCCTGAAGCCAGCTGGCACCATAGGAGCGCATCAGGTCCCGCTCCAAATGCAGGGAGGCATCAAGCCCCGCCACGGCATTCACCAGCATGGGAAAAAACGTCATGACCACGACAACTGCAATATTGGGCGCGACACCAACGCCAAACCACATCACCATGATGGGAGCGACCCCCACCAGCGGCAGCACGGAAAAGAAATTGCCGATGGGCAAAAGCCCGCGCTTCAGGAAGCTGAAGCGGTCACAGGCGAGCGCCATGGCGAGCCCCGCCACATTGCCGATGACCCATCCGGGTACGACGGCCTGGATGAAGGTCTTGTAGAAATCAAGGCCAAGCAGCGCTGCCTCGGCGCTGATCTCGGCGCCGATCAGCGTGGGTGGCGGCAGCAGGATCGGTGAGATGGGAATGCCGCGGCAGGCCGCCTCCCACAGAATCAGAAACGCCACCCCAAACACGCCTGGGGCAAAAAGTGAGCGCAGCGCCGTCATGCAGACCTCACGCCCATGCGCGCCAGTGTCAGTCTTTCGGCATGGCCCACGAGCCAGACCAGTGCCGCGGCCATGATCGAGGCTGCGACCAGGGCGGCCCAGATCATCAGCGTCAGGCCATTGTAGGAGCCGATCAGCAGGCGGGCGCCAATGCCTGCAACCGCCCCCGTTGGCAATTCACCCACGATGGCACCGGTGAGTGCGATGGCAATCGCCACCTTGAGTGAGGTGAAAAGATAAGGCACGGAGGACGGCAGGCGCAGTTTCCACAAGGTCTCAGAGGTGGAGGCATTGTAGGTTTGCATCAAGTCGCGGTTGATGACGTCAGGCGATGTCAGGCCCTTCACCATGCCGATCACAACCGGGAAAAAACAGAGATACATGGAAATCAGCGCCTTGGGCAGAAGCCCCGTGAGCCCCACTGCCCCCAGCACGACGATGATCATGGGGGCGATCGCCAGAATGGGAACCGTCTGCGAGGCGATGATCCATGGCATCAAGGCCTTGGACAGGAGTTTCGAATGGACAATGGCAATGGCAAGCACAATGCCCAGGGCAACACCAAGCACAAATCCCGCAAGTGTCGATGACAGCGTGATCCAGCAGTGGAACAGCAGTGAGCGCGGGTTCCACACCATCCAGTCCCTGAAAGGCGTCGTTGCAAACACTGTTGTCCACAATTCGCCCGCCACCTGGTGCGGCGAAGGCAATACCGGGCGGACATGATTCCACGATTCCATGAGCGTCGCTTCAGTCCCGCCGCCCGCTGCGGCAATCCTTGCCTCTGCCACCACGGCATTCATGGGGATGCACGCGACATACCAGATGATGAGCAGCACCAGGCACACTGCGAGTACGGGAAATGCCTGACCTTTGGCCGCCGCGTCAGTCCTCATAGGAGTGTCCCGCCTTGAGGCCGTCCCGCACCCGCTGGGCGATTTTCAGGAACGCTGCCGATTCGCGGAGATCAAGGGTCCGGTTGCGCGGCAGTTTGCTCTCGATCACGTCAATGATGCGGCCCGGCCGTGGCGACATGACGACAATCCGGGAGGACAGGAACACGGCTTCCGGTATGGAATGGGTCACAAACACAACCGTCTTTTCCGTGCGGTTCCACAAGTCGTGCAGCTGCTGGTTCAGCTTGTCGCGCACAATCTCGTCGAGCGCGCCGAAGGGCTCGTCCATGAGCAACAGCTTGGGATCAAAGGCAAGCGCCCGCGCGATCGATACGCGCTGCTGCATACCACCTGACAATTGCCACGGGTATTTTCTTTCAAAGCCGCCAAGATTGACAAGTTCGATGTTGCGCCTGACCCGCTCCGCGGCACCGTCGAGCTTCATGATTTCCAGCGGCAGCGCCACGTTGCGTTCAACTGTGCGCCAGGGAAACAGTCCCGGCGCCTGGAACACATAACCATAGGCGCGCGCCAGACGTGCGGTGCCTGGTGTCATGCCGTTGACGGAAATATTGCCGCTGGTTGCCTGTTCCAGATCGGCAATGACACGCAGAAGCGTGGTCTTGCCGCAGCCCGAAGGCCCGATGAAGGACACGAAGTCACCCTCATTGACGGAGAGGTTCACCTTGGACAAGGCAAAGACCGGCCCATCGGCGGTTTCAAAAGTGAGGCTCAAATCCCTTGCCTCAATGACGGCAGCCGCCACCCTCACACTCCCCAAAATTTTTCTTGTGTTTGAACAAAACCTATCCGGTCTTGACCATTTGATCAAGATTTATCAGAGTGCTGGAATGTCCAAGGCCGTGGCCAGAAAACCGGCAAAATCAGCCCGGAAAACCCGCATCCAGTCGCAGAATGAGCAGATCATTCTGGATGCGGCGCTGGACGTGTTTTCGACCTATGGCTATCGCGGCTCGACGATTGATCAGATCGCCGGGAAATGCGGTCTCTCCAAGCCCAACCTGTTCTATTATTTCCGCCACAAGGCCGATATCTATCAGGCGGTCCTGGAACGCACACTTGTCACCTGGCTGGAACCCTTGCGCACCCTGGATCCTGAGGCTGATCCCCTCGGCGAGCTTGCTCGCTACGTTTCCGCCAAGCTTGACATGACTTTTGCCAAACCCGCCGCGTCACGGCTTTTTGCCAATGAAATCCTGCACGGCGCGCCCCATGTCGGCACTTTTCTCAAAGGTCCTCTCAAAGAGCTAGTCGAGGCCAAGTCAGCCGTGATCCGTCATTGGATCGCGGTGGGAAAGTTGAAGCCTGTCGATCCCCTGCATTTGATATTCGCCATCTGGGCTGTGACCCAGCACTATGCTGATTTTGCTGTCCAGGTTGAAGCCCTGACGGGTGGCGAGCCCGACCGGGAGCAAACCCGCCGCGCTGTACTGGACATTCTGCTGGGCGGGTTGCGGCCAAACTAAATTTGCACTTTCAATAGGCTGTCCGATGCGCCCACCGCCGACTTGAGGGCTTCGGCCTGCCCCGCCCGTGTCACCAGCACGCCGTCGTCCGTCACCACGACGATGATACCTTCAAGCCCCACGACCCGTGTTGTCCGATCCGGGCTGTGGATGAAGTTGGAGGCCTCGCCCGCCATGGCGTGGACCTCGTCCCAGGTGCCAAGGTCGCTCCAGAAATAATCGACGGCACGCACCAGGAGGTCTTTTTCTTTCTCCATGATGGCGCGATCAAGTGAAATGGCAGGACAGGCCGCACCATAGCTTCCAAGCCTGCTTGCGGTTCCATCCGGTGAGGCGCTCACAACGGCCTGCAGCACACAGTCAAGGACCGGAGCCGCGTGGCGCCGGGCAGCGGCCAGCAGGGTTGCGCTATCGACCAGGAAATTGCCGCTGTTCCACAGGGCACCCGCAGCAATCAATGCCGCTGCCGTCAGCGCGTCAGGTTTCTCCACAAACCGGTCGACCCGGAATATTCCAGGCTGGGGCAAGGCGGCACCCGGCACCACATAGCCAAATTGGCCAAGCGGTCCCCGCGGGCGAACGCCAAATAAAAGCAAGCCGCCGCCCGACAGGGCGGTAAGAGATTGGCTGAGCGTTTCCCGGAAGGCGTGGTCATCGGGAATATGCTGGTCGGCGGCGAGGATCGCCGCCAGAAACCGCCCATATTTTTTCTCAGCCCCCATGACGCCGGCCAGTGCCGCCGCACAGGAGTCCCGGGCACCGTGTTCCAGAACGAGATGGATGTCGCGGCCCACAGCGGCAGCCTGCTCCCGGGCAAGCGTGGCATGGCGCACATCCGTCACCACAATGGCGGGAGCCATAAAGGGAGAACCCGAGGCCCGCCGCAGGGCCTGCTGGTACAAAGTGTCGCTGCCATTTCCGCCCAAAGGGGCAATGAAGGGCTTGGGGCAGGACTGTGTTGACAGGGGCCAGAGCCGCAGTCCAGAACCGCCACACAGGATCACCGGAACAACGAGGGCGGGCATTTCTGTCTCCAATTGCCATTCTTTGCCACAGTCCTTGCCTGCGGCAAAGTGCGGCCATGGTGCAGGCTTGGTCGAGGAGAATTTGCTGCACTGCAGCAGTTTAACCCATAGTTGAAGAGTTCCGGCTTAGCATCGCACCATGGGACCGGCAGGCATCAATCCGCGACTGGCATTGATCGGAGGGGACACTCCGAGCACCTGGATCATCTATAATCGGCTGGTGCGTGAATTTGGCCTGTTCGATGCCATCATTGAAAAGCCGGTACCGAGGTCAACCCTGTTGCGTTGGCGCATCCGCAAGCTGGGCTGGCTCAACACCCTGAGCCAGATTGCCTTTGTGGCCCTGATCCGCCCGCTCCTGCGCTACGCTTCGGTTCGCCGCATCCGCGACCTGTGCAAGGCGAATGATTTGGAAACCACCCAACCACTGACGGCGGCGGTCAAGCGGGTGGAGAATATCAATGCCCCCGACTCCATCGCCATGCTGGAGTCCATGGCGCCCAAAATTGTGATCGTCAGCGGCACGCGCATCCTTAAACGCAATATCCTGCAATCTGTAAAAGCGGCCTTCATCAATGCCCATCAGGGCGTAACACCCCTCTATCGCGGCGCCCACGGCGGCTATTGGGCGCTGCACGAAAAAGACCCCGCCAATTGTGGCGTCACCATTCATCTTGTCGATGAGGGCATTGATACGGGCCACATTCTCGCCCAAGCCCTGATCTCACCTGCCGCGATTGACAACTTCGTTACTTACCCCTTCCTGCAATTGGCCCTGCCGCTTCTCGTTACGGTCATCCGCAATGTGGCCGCCGGCACCGCAACAACACGCTCTGCGCGGGGCAATTCCGATGTCTGGTATCATCCCGGCTTCTTCCAGTACCTCAAGGCCCGGCTGCGCGGCGTGCGTTGAATCTGGAGCGACTTTCGCTTCGCAAGTAGTTCCACTTGCTCGCCCGATGCTCTAACAGGTTGCTGAAAAACGCTTCGCTTTGCGTGGTTTTGATTTTTGAAAGAGTATGGACGTCAGTGGTGCGGTTTGTGTGCGAGGACTTTCCGCCTCTTTGCTCTGCTTTGCATGACGTTCAGGCTACGGCGGCCATGAGTTTCGGGATGCGTATCAAATTATACGCGGCGATAGTGAAGGTGAAGATGGCTTCGACCTTGGCTTTGCCTCGCAGTTTGAC
>JANPDD010000265.1:0-6391 GCA_031431295.1 Hyphomicrobiales bacterium
GCCGACATCACCTGCCCGATACTGATCTTGTCATTCCTGTGCACGACGGTCTCGGCACCCAGATCGCCCAGGAAGTGGTACAGGTTCCAGGTGAAGCTGTCATAGTTGTCGATCAGGATGATCATTGTCCCCTCCCGACACGGCCCGCAAAGCGCACCGCTTCCTCGGCTGCCCGGAACAGCGCCTTCGCCTTGTTGACACACTCCTGATATTCGCTCTCCGGCACACTGTCCGCGACCACCCCGGCACCCGCCTGCACATACATGCGCCCATCCTTGACGATGGCCGTGCGCAGCACGATGCAGGTGTCCATTTCGCCATCGGCAGAGAAATAGCCGACACAACCGGCATAGACACCGCGCTTGTGCTTCTCCAATTCGTCGATAATCTCCATGGCGCGGACCTTGGGCGCACCCGATACCGTTCCCGCCGGAAAGCCGGCAACAAGCGCATCAATCACATCATGTTCCTTGCCGAGCTTTCCCTCCACATTGGAGATGATGTGCATGACGTGGCTGTAGTATTCCAGGATGAACTGGTCGGTGACTTTGATTGAGCCAATCTCCGCCACGCGCCCCACATCGTTGCGCCCGAGATCAAGCAGCATCAGGTGCTCAGCCAATTCCTTGGGGTCAGCCAGAAGTTCCGCCGCCAGTTCCCGGTCACGGGTCGGCGTGCTGCCGCGCGGCCGGGTTCCCGCAATGGGGCGAATCGTGACCTTGCCGTCGCGCACTCGCACCAGGATTTCCGGTGATGAGCAGACGACAGCAAATTCGTCGAAATTCAGGTAAACCAGAAAAGGCGATGGATTGACCCGGCGCAGCGAGCGGTACAGCGAAAATGGCGGCAACGTGAATTCAGTCTCGAAGCGCTGCGACAGGACGACCTGGAAAATGTCGCCGGCGGCGATGTATTCCTTCGCCCGTTTGACCATCGCTACATATTCCTCGGGCGAGGTATTGGAAACTTGCGGTTTGACAGGTGGCATGTCGCCTTCGCGCAACTGCATGTCGAGGGGCCGGTCCAGCGCATCAACCACTTCCAAAATGCGCTCGCTGGCGCGGGCATAGGCGGCGCGAGGTGACATGCCTTTTTCGAAATAGACGGGGGCCGTGACAGTCACCTCGTCCTTGACGCTGTCAAAGATCGCCATGATCGTGGGCCGGATCATGATGCCGTCCGGCAGGCCCAGAACATCCGGATTCTCGTCTGGCAGGTCTTCCATCAGGCGCACGGCATCATAGCCCAGATAACCGAAGATGCCCGCAGCCATGGGGGGAGCGTCCTCCGGCAACTTGATCTGGCTTTCCCGTGTCAAGGCCCGGAGCGAGGCCAGGGGATCAAGGGATTGCTCCACGTATGGTCCAGCCGGATTTGCCAGGGCCTTGCGGTTCACATAGGCCTTGCGACCTTGCGCCTTCCAGATCACGTCCGGGTTGAGGCCGATCATGGAATAGCGCCCGCGCACGGCACCGCCCTCAACCGATTCGAGCAGAAACGAATATGGCGCATTGCGCCCCAGCTTCAGCATCGCGGAAACAGGAGTCTCCAGGTCGGCCACCAGTCGTGTTGAAACAATCTGGCTTTCGCCGCGCTCGAAGGCGCGGGCAAACTCATCATAGTCAGGCGAGATGATCATGGCAGCACACCCGGCGCTAAGGTTGTGCCTGGTTGCCGCGAATGTCCTGCCACAGCTTTTCATTGATGCTGACGCTGGTCGAAGCGCGGGCCGATTTGATGAACATGTCCAGCATGTCGCTGCCGATTCCGGCCTTGGCTGCATCGGCAACGGCCTTCGTCTCGGCGCTGGCAGCCGAAAACACCGGCACATGCACTTTGCTCACCTCAATGACCTTGGCGGACTTGCCATCGCCTTCCAACGACCAGGTGAGGCTTTTTTCCGGCGTTGCAAACAGCGCCAGAGTTGCCAGTCCGTCGAATCCCTCCGGCACGTCGTCGCGTTTCACGCCGTTGACGGGCTTGACCGTGGCCTTGAGTTCCTGGGCCAACGTGTCGAATGAGATCCCGCCGCCGACCCGCGCAATCAGCGCCTTTGCCTTTTCGGCAGCAAGACTGCGCAACTTGCTCGCGACGTAATCCTTGCCCACCTTGTCCTTGACTTCATCAAGCGGGCGCAGTGCAGAGGGAATGACCTCGCGCACCTCGTACCACACATAACCGTCAAATGGCGTGAGGGCGTCATTTTCGACACCGACGTCACTTGCAAATGCGGCCTTCAGAAGTTCCCCCTTGGCAATAACCGTGACGTCATTGTCGGCCTTGTCCTTTCCCGCCGCGCTGACAGCGGGGATCAGCGCAAAGGGGAGACCGGCCTTGTTGGCAATGTCCTCGAACCTGGTCTGCCCGGCGCGCGCATCTTCCACCGCGTCGTAGATGGACTGGATTTCATCATGGGCCTTTTCCAACTGCACCCGCTTGGTCAATTCGTCGCGGACCTCATCCAACGACTGTTGGTGCTCCGGAGTCACTTTGACGGCCTTCAGGAGGGCGGTATTCAGGGTACCTTCAACGGGACCGCTCACGGCACCTTCCGCCAGGGCAAATGCCGCGTCGGCAATCTTGCCGTCAAGGAAGTCACCCTTTTTGCGGTTCGCAAACGTGATGTCGCTTTCCGTGGCACCGATTTCGGCGGCAATTTTCAGAATGTCCCCGCCATCGTCAATGCGTGTTTTGGCGGCTTGCGCCTTGGCCACATCGGGGAACGACAATTGCAGGATGGTACGTATTTCAGGCGTGAAATAGTCTGCCTTGAACTTGTCGTAACTGGCGGCGAGTTCTTCTTCCGAGATCGCCAGTTTTGTCGCCACATCGGCGGGTTCGACTTTCAAGATGGCAATGCTGCGATACTCGGGTGCTGTATAGCTCGCTGGCGTGGCCTCATATTGTTTCTTGAGTTCATCAGGAGTATGTGCCGGCACATCGGCCTCGCTGACGCTGAAGCTGAAATGCCGGGCATCACGGGTTTCATTGCGATAGCGCACAAGCGCTTCCGTCAGGGTGCGGGGCAGGGCGTTGCCCTGCTCGGCAAGCCCGGTCAGGGCGCTGCGCAAGCGGTCCCTCTTCTGCGACTGCATGAAGATCGCTTCGTCCATGCCATTGCTTTGCAGGAGCTGGCGCAATCGCGCCGGATCGAATTGGCCGCTGCCATTCTGGAAGGCGGGATTGGCCGCAACCTCCTCGGCAATGGCCTTGTCAGATACGGTGAGACGCAAGCTGTCAGCCTTGGCATCGACAACCGCCGTATTGATGGCCCGGTCCAGGATCTGCTGGTCGAGGCCCAGTTTGCGGGCATCCTCCAGTGACAGGGCACTGCCCGTCTGCTGTGACAGGCGCTGCAATTCACCATTCAGGTCGCGGCGGAACTGCTCGCTCGAAATCTTGGTTTCACCAACCGTCGCCAGGTCCTGCACCGCAAACCCCCGGAACACATCGGTGATGCCCCAGACGGCGAAACTCATGACCAGAAGGCCGATGAACAGTTTTGCGAGCCAGCCCTTGGCGGCGTTGCGCATGGTTTCAAGCATTGATGCGAACCCTTTGGAAATATGGACCGGGCCAGAAGGGACCCCCGCAGGAGACTCCGGCACCAGATCGCGGAAAACGCTATCATAGGTAGCGATCTTTGCTCTCGCAAGCGCCAGATTGCTTTGCTAATGAGGCGGCAACGTGTTGTAGGGGAACGAAATGTCGCATGACAACATCCGTCCGTTGGTGGCCGGAAACTGGAAGATGAACGGCAGCACTGCAACCCTGCGCGAGCCGCGCCTGCTTGGTGCCATGCTCAAGGGCGTGAAACTGAAGTGTGACGTGTTGGTTTGCCCGCCAGCCACCATCCTGCGGCGCGTCAAAGCCGTGATGAAGGGCGGCAAGATCAAGGTCGGAGGCCAGGATTGCCACGCCGCTGCTTCCGGCGCACACACAGGCGACATTTCCGCGGAAATGCTGAAGGATGCAGGTGCCGCCATGGTCATCGTCGGCCACTCCGAGCGCCGCACCAACCACAAGGAAAGCGATGCCGAAGTTGCCGCCAAAGCCAAGGCTGCGCACCGGGCGGGTCTTGCCGCAATTGTCTGCATTGGCGAAACCCTGGATGAGCGCAAGGCTGGCAAAACCCTGGGTGTCCTCACGGCACAGCTCAAGGGATCCCTGCCCGAAGGAGCCAACGCCACTAATACCATCATTGCCTATGAACCGGTCTGGGCCATTGGCACCGGCCTCACGCCAACCACGGCGGAAGTTGCCGAAGCCCACGCCCACATCCGCGCCGAAATCACAAAGTTGATGGGGGTGGAAGGCAGCGCCTCCCGCATCCTCTATGGCGGATCAGTCAAGCCTTCCAACGCCGCTGAACTGATGGGGACAGCCAACGTCAACGGCGCGCTGGTGGGCGGTGCTTCGCTGAAGGCCGCTGATTTCATCGGCATCATCAAGACCTACATGTAGGCGGGGGCGGGCAGGGCAGGCCATGACGCTGGAAATTCCAACCCTCACCAAGCGCAAGCTCCAGGCGGAAGTGATCGGCCCGATCTACGCCGGGATGGTGGCTGCAGTCGGCGAGGAAAAGGCGGCGGAAATTCTTGAAGCTGCCATTCGCAAGGCAGCCATCGCTGAAGGCGCTGCCTTTGCTGCCCGGGCACCAGGCGGCATGCCGTCCATGGCGGACTTCATCAAGCTCTATGAATTTTGGACCGCCGATGGTGCGTTGGAAGTTGAGGTTCTGGAAACCTCCGACACAAAGTTTGATTTCAACGTCACGCGCTGCCGCTATGCCGAAACCTACACGGAAATGGGGCTTGGGAAAATCGGCCATCTCCTCTCCTGCAACCGGGATGGCAGTTTCTGCGAAGGCTACGACCCGCAGATCAAGCTTGAACGCCGGCAGACAATCATGCAAGGCGCGCCATGCTGCACCTTCCGCTATACAAGAGCAGACACTGCGGCAAAGTGACTCCCCGGATGAATTGGGAGATGCGATCAATGTGCTGTATTCCAACCAAAGACCACAGTCGTATTGAACAGGAAAATTGAATGCGAAAACCAGCGGCGAGGAAAAAGAAAACGACGGTGGCCAAAGCATCGCCAACGGCGCGGAAGCCCGCCGTCAAACCTCTGCAACCAGCCATGGAAATGCCGGTCAAACAGCAGGCAGCCATGCCGGTCGGGCTTCAGGTCGCCAAGGAGACAGACCCTGTCTGCGGCATGAAGGTTGATCCGGCCCTAACGCCGCACCAGCATGTGCACCAATCCCAGACCTACTATTTCTGCAGTGCAGGGTGCAAAACCAAATTCTCAATAAACCCGCTCAAGTATCTGGAACCAGAAGATAAACCCGGTTTGAGTGCGGTAGCAGATGGTGCGGTTTACACCTGTCCCATGCATCAAGAAATCAGACAGGTTGGCCCCGGTGCCTGTCCGATTTGCGGCATGGCGTTGGAGCCTGTTGAAGTCACGGCCACCGAACAACCCAACCCTGAACTGGCCGACATGAGACGCCGCTTCTGGATTGGCTTGGCACTCGCGCTTCCGGTGGTCATCCTTGAAATGGGCGCGCACCTCGTTGACCTGCACAGCATACTTGCTCCCCAAACCTCAAACCTTGTGCAGTTTGCCTTCGCGACGCCGGTTGTGCTGTGGGCGGGCTGGCCCTTCTTTGTTCGCGGCCTGCAGTCGCTACAAACCCGCAATCTCAACATGTTCACATTGATCGCCATGGGCACCGGCGTTGCTTGGGGTTACAGCGTCGTAGGCACCTTTCTCGGCTTCCTTTTTCCTGCGGCGCTGCGCCAGCATGATGGTTCGGTTGCCGTCTATTTTGAGGCTGCGGCCGTCATCACTGTGCTTGTGCTGCTGGGGCAGGTGCTCGAATTGCGCGCCAGGGACCGTACCTCCGGCGCCATCCGGGCCCTGTTGAACTTGGCTCCTCAGAATGCCAGCCGGGTGGGCAAGGATGGCAACGAAGAGACCATTGCGCTCGACCAGGTCCAACGCGGCGACATTTTGCGCGTGCGTCCCGGCGAAAAAGTTCCGGTCGATGGGGTCGTGACGGAAGGCCGTTCCCATGTCGATGAATCCATGGTGACCGGCGAAGCCATGCCGGTCGCCAAGGAGGTGGGGTTTGGCCTCATCGGAGGCACCATTAACGGCAGCGGCAGCGTGCTGCTGCGGGCGGAAAAAGTCGGCCGCGATACGATGCTGGCGCGCATTGTCCAGCTTGTGGCCGAGGCCCAGCGCAGCCGTGCACCCATCCAACGTCTTGCTGACCAGGTCTCAGGCTGGTTCGTTCCAACCGTCATACTGGCGGCCGTGCTTGCCTTCGTGGCCTGGTCGGTGTGGGGACCGGAGCCCCGCTTTACCTTTGGCTTGATTGCCG
>JANPDD010000266.1:0-1868 GCA_031431295.1 Hyphomicrobiales bacterium
TCATCAACGACCAAGCGCAAGGCCGCGTTGTCATCCCCAACAAGGATCTCGACGATCTCATCATCCTCAGGTCCGACGGCAATCCCACCTATAATCTGTCGGTGGTGGTCGATGACCATGACATGGGTGTCAGCCATATCATCCGGGGTGTGGACCATTTGACCAACACGGCGCGCCAATCGCAAATCTACCTCGCCATGGATTGGGCCGTGCCCTCCATGACGCATGTGCCACTCATCCATGGCCCGGATGGCGCAAAATTGTCGAAGCGCCATGGTGCGCTGGGCGTCGAAGCCTATCGTGCCATGGGCTACCTGCCTGCCGCCTTGCGCAACTATCTCGCCCGCCTCGGCTGGAGCCACGGCAATGATGAAATTTTTTCGACGGAACAGCTGGTGGATTGGTTCACGCTCGAAGGCATTGGCAAGTCGCCAGCCCGATTTGATTTTGCCAAACTGGAAAATCTCAACGGTCACTATATCCGTCACGCAAACGATGGTGAACTGCTTGCGGCGTGGCTGGCCTTTCTGCCGCACATTGAGGGCGGCGCAGACCGCCTCGCGTTGATAGACCAGACCATGAGGGACAAACTGCTGAAAGCCATGCCAGGCCTCAAGGAGCGCGCCAAGACCCTCGTGGAGCTCAATGCCAGCGCTGCCTATCTTTTTGTGAAACGCCCTTTGACCATGGATGACAAGGCAAAACAGATTTTGGTCGACGGCGGACATGTGGCACTGGATGAACTTCTGCCGGTGCTGGAATCCCTAACGGACTGGACGGCGTCGGCCCTGGAAAGCGCCGTGAAAGCCAAGTCCGAAGCGACAGGCATCAAGCTTGGTAAATATGCCCAACCGCTGCGGGCTGCACTGACAGGCACCAGCACATCGCCCGGCATCTTCGATGTGCTGGAGGTGCTTGGAAGGGAAGAGAGCATGGCCCGGATTGGCGATCAGGTGCGAACCTGATGCATCAATCACCGACCTAGACATAGCCCATCGGTTTTGATTTTGCCGATTGCTATTTTGCGGAAGTGTCAATGACATCCAATGTGTGCAGGAATACCTCGAGTTCTGACAGTTGCTGCGGCGTAAGTTTGCGGGGGATCAACAACTCACTCGTGCCGAAGGGCGCCTTTGGCGCATTGTTATAGTGCACCATCACATCATGCAGTGTCGCGAACTGCCCATTGTGCATGTAAGGCGGACGCTGGGCCACCCCACGCAATGAAGGCGACTTGAATGCCCCCACCTGCTTGGCCGGCGGTTCAAACTTCATGAACCTGATCCCCTGACAGGCTGGAGGCCCTTTGGCGTCGCTGAATTCTCCAAGGCAGTTAAAGGGATCGTTCTTCAGCACATAGGTGGCCGTGCTGCGGCCGATATCGGTGGCGGCGCTCGTGCCCGGCAAGCCCAGATTATTGAATTGCATGTCAGTGAACAGTGGGCCTTTGTGGCAGCTGTCGCAGTTTCCCTGGCCGAGGAAAAGCTTGAGGCCGTTGCGCTCTGCTTCGGTATAGATTTTGTCTGCCGCAACAAAGTCCTTCTTCGCCAGTGCTGCGGCATAGGCGTCAAATCGCGTCGCAGGCACCGGAATTGTGCGTTCAAAGGCTTCGATGGCCTTGCCCATGTTGGCAAATGTCAAATTGACGGCGCGTTGCTGTTCAATCGGCAGCGTCGCCCACGCAGCGACCGCCTCGGGTGAGCCTGCTGGCGCGGCATGCGCGGGCAACTTGCCCAGATCAGGAAGTTTGCCGAACACATCCTCGTAGTCGGCACGATAGTTGGCAGCAATCAGTTGTACTATCATTGTCCGGTCGGCACCGTGTTCGGCCGGACTTTCCAGCGGGCCAAGGGCTTGCGACCATTGGC
>JANPDD010000267.1:0-6441 GCA_031431295.1 Hyphomicrobiales bacterium
CCTTCACGTCGGCTGCGGCACCGGTGAGTGTTTCGCTGCCCGGGCCAACCTTGCTGGAGCCCCATGCGAGTTGGGTCGGCGTGTTGGAAAAGGCGTGGCTGGAACGCTATGGAAAAGGGTGAATGTTGACACCCCCCCGCAGTCCTTTTTCAACGCGCCATAGCCGAACTTCGTTTCGGCGACGGCGGGCGGACAGCTCCCCCAACAAGTTGGGGGAACGTAATGTCATACCCTCCCTCAGCTTCGCTGGGGGAGGTGCCCAACGGGAGGAGGGGGTGGCGTAAACATGTTCCGTCTTGCTGCACTCCCCCTCATCCTCCTCTTCCTCGCGCCACTGGCTGCGTCGCTGGCCTTCATCGCACCTTTGTTTTTCGATCATGACGCCTTTACCGCCCTCTTTGCCCACCCGCAATTTGCAGGTGGCCTTAAGCTATCGCTCTTCACCGGCGTCAGCAGCACGTTGCTCTCGCTGGTCTTTGCCATTGTGATTGCGGCAAACAGCAGGGGCAATCTGACAGCACAGGCCGGGGCCATGCTGGCGGTTCCGCATCTGGCCTTGGCGATTGGCCTTGCGTTTTTCATTGTGCCGACCGGCATGATCGCACGCCTTCTCGCCCTGCCCATGGGCTGGACCACACCACCGCAATGGGTGGCACCGCAGGACCCCTTTGGATTTTCGCTGATCGCCGCACTGGTCCTGAAGGAAACACAGTTCCTGGTTTATGTGCTGGCAAGCCTGCTCAACCGAGATGACCTTCGACAGGTGTTCTCGGGTCACATGAAAGTTGCACGGAGCCTGGGGCACGGGCAGGGTTCGGTGTGGTTCAGAATACTGTTGCCGCAACTGCTTCCGCGCATGGTCTGGCCGCTCGTTGCCGTGTTCTCCTATGGCCTGACGGTGGTGGACATGGCCCTTGTGATCGGCCCGACCCAGCCGCCGACCCTTGCGCAAGTGATCTGGAGCGACCTCAATGACGCCGAGCCTGCCATGAACGCCCGTGGCGCGGCTGGTGTGCTTGCGTTGAGTGCCGTGATTGTATTCCTACTTCTGGTTGTTGGCCTTTTGCGGCGCCTGGGAAGGCCGTGGGTGAGCGGATTATATTCCGGCTACCCCCGCAGCCGCCCGCTGCCAATCGTCGTCCTGGGGCCAATCTGGGGCCTGTGGAGGGTATTTTATTCCGTAGTTGGGATTTTACTCGTTTTGCAATCCGTGGCCGCCTACTGGCCTTTCCCCCGGCTTCTGCCCGAGACCATGACCTTGAAGGCCTGGGCGCAGCTTTGGTCCGATCTTTCTCCCCTTGCCACCAGCCTTGTCCTGGCACTTGCCACCGCTGTGACGGCACTGCTCAGCGTTGTCGCCTGGCTTGAATCACAGCCGCGCTCGCGGGATCGCCTGATGCTGGCGGCCGCGTCGGTTTTCCTGTGCCTGCCGATCCTGCTTATTGCTCTTGGCCAATACCGCCTGTTCCTGCTCCTTGGCATCACTGGCACTGGGGCTGCCCTGTTCCTGGCCCATCTGTTGCCGGTGATGGCCTATGTCCTTGTCATGCTGGTCGACCCGTATCGCGCCTATGACGGCCGCTGGCGCGCAACTTCCTCCGGCCTCGGCGCCGCCCGGGCGACATTCCTGTTGCGTGTCAAATGGCCCATGTTGAAAGCGCCGTTGCTCGCGGCCTTTGCCGTCGGCTTTGCCGTGTCGATTGCCCAGTTCGTGACCGCGCAATTGGCGGCGGCCGGGCGCTTTTCCACCCTGCCCATGGAGGCGGTGACGCTATCGGCGGGTGGCAACAGGCCGCTCATTGCCACTTACGGCCTTGCCCTGATGGCGCTGCCGCTTGTGGTTTTCCTTCTGGCGGGCTTCATGGCAAAGCCGCGCTGGAGCACCGCCTGATGCTGGAACTGCGCCAGACAGGCTTGACGCTCAAGCCGGACAATATTCTGGTGAAGCCGTTTTCCGTGTGCATTGCGCCGGGCGAGGTTGTCACGCTCATGGGGGCCAGCGGGTCGGGCAAATCCTCGCTTCTGTCATTCATCGGTGGCGACCTTGCCGATGCGTTCGTGGGCGAGGGAGATGTGCTCTTGTGCGGCAGGAGCGTCACGAACCTCGCGCCCGAGCAACGCCACATCGGCCGCCTGTTCCAGGATGACCTGTTGTTTCCGCACATGACAGTTGCCGAAAACCTGCTCTTCGCCATTCCCCGTCTGGCAAAGGCCGAGCGCATCGCCATGATGAAAACCGCCCTGGAACGTGCCGAACTGCAGGGCTTTGAACACCGCCCGCCCCACACGCTTTCCGGTGGCCAGCGGTCCCGCGTGGCGCTGATGCGCGCCCTCCTGGCAAAGCCTGCGGCCATTCTGCTGGATGAACCCTTCAGCAAGCTGGACCGCCCCCTGCGTGCCGCCGTTCGTGCCCATACTTTTGCCCACATCAAGGCCCGTGCCATTCCGGCACTTCTGGTCACGCACGACCCTGAAGACATTTTTCCCGGTGCACGCGTCTTGCGCCTCGCGCCCGATGGAGCCGTAAGCCATGTTTGACCGCCAGATTCTGGCCCTCACAAAACCCCTCGTGGACGCGGCGGCACAACGTGTTGTCAGCCGGGGCATCACCGCGAACCAGGTGTCGCTGTTTGGCTTTGCTTTCGGTGTCCTGGCTGTTGGGCTCATTTCATTTGGTGAAGTTTCCTGGGCCCTGGCGCCGCTTCTGGTGAACCGCCTGTGCGACGGCCTCGATGGTGCCGTGGCGCGGCTTGGCGGTCCGACAGACCAGGGGGCTTTCCTCGACATCACTCTCGATTTTCTGTTTTATGCCGGCGTGCCGCTCGCCTTTGCCGTGTGTGATCCCCAGCGCAATGCGCTGGCGGCCGCTACACTGCTTGCCGCCTTTATTGGAACCGGCGTCACGTTCCTCGCTTTCGCCATCATGGCGGAAAAGCGCGGCGAGAAGAGCAGCGAGTATCCGACCAAGTCCTTCTACTATCTGGGCGGTCTTGCTGAAGGTTTTGAAACCGTGGCCTGCTTTGTGTCCATGTGCCTCTGGCCCCAGCACTTCGTGCTGATCGCCTGCACCTACGCTGCCCTGTGCTGCATCACCACATTCACGCGCATGGTCGAGGGCTGGAACAGGTTTGCCGCGTGAGTCGGCCACCAGATCGGACATATTCTGCTTGTTATTCAATGAAAGTCATATAATACAGATAGTTACTAGATCAGAAGGTCGGCCAAAAATATGGTTCTGGAATCTCCTCAGCGGATTGAACCGGCGCGCCTCGAAGATGTGCCGGAGGTTTTGGCCGATCTCGTGGCCGATGTCGCATCGGCTGCCACACGACTTGGCCACGGGCTTCACTCCCAAACGGCCATGTCGCTCGCATCCATGGTACGGATCATGAATTGCTATTACAGCAATTTGATAGAGGGACATGCAACGCGCCCCCGCGACATCGAGTCGGCGCTGCTCAAAGGAACGACATGGGCAGAGATCGCGGACCTGCCGCCGCAAACCGCACAAATTGAGACAGCACTTGCGGACAGTGGTGGCGTGCCAATTCAACGGCGAGATCTCCTGATCGAGGCCGTTGCCCACGTCCGCATCCAGGAGATGATTGATCAGAAACAGGCCGGCAACAGCTTGCCAGAGCCTGCGTCTGCCAGCTTCATTCAGGATTTGCATCGGGCTTTCTACGATGGTGCTTCCGAGGCCATGCTGACTGTTCGATCAAAGGAACGGACGATCCGAATGCTGCCCGGCGCGTGGCGCATGACCTCAAGGGACGACGTCGCCGTGGGCCGCCACATCCCACCCTCGAGCGAACGGGTGGCCGACTTCATGGCCTATTTTGAGCAACGCTACCGCATGAAGGAATTAGGTCTCGCCGCCAAAATCCTCGCCATTCCAGCGGCGCACCACCGGTTCAACTATATCCACCCCTTCCCCGACGGGAACGGCAGGGTGAGCAGGCTCATGAGCCACGCCATGGCCCACGTCGCAGGCATCGGAGCGCACGGGCTTTGGTCAGTGTCGCGTGGTCTCGCCCGGGGGTTGGAATCCCGGGATGAGTATAAAATGCGCATGGACCAGGCCGACATGCCACGCCAGGGCGATCTCGATGGCCGAGGCAATCTTTCGCTGCGAACACTTGCGGCATTCAGCGAATGGTTCATGCGCATCTGCCTTGACCAGATCACCTTCATGGAAAGCCTGTTTGACTTCGGCGCACTTCGGCCCCGGCTGCATTCCCTTGTGTCCATGCTGCCGGAGATGAAGCCGGAAGCTTCCAAGCTTCTCGAAGAAGCACTGATGCGGGGCGAGTTCCCAAGGGGCGACGCAGCGCGCATCTCCGGTGTGCCCGAGCGTTCGGCGCGCCGCCTGCTGAATAAGCTGGAAGCCCAAGGCCTGCTGGGTTCCGATACACCGAAAAGCCCGATGTATCTCCGATTCCCCGCGCACAGCCATGACGTGCTCTTCCCGCGTCTCTTCCTGGCCGCGGCAAACCTTTAACGAATTCTTCACAAAAAAATTCGCGCGCGGGCAAAAAAAATCTTGAATCGACTCGCGTTCTGACTCATATACGCGTCCGTCCAAAGTCGCACGTGCCGCTAAGGTGATCCCTACGCAATAAAGGTGATCCCCAAAGTAACGACGGTGAGGGCTTCTCGTCTCTGCTGGTTTCGTCCAAAGGCCAGCGTCACTTGAGGCAAACACAAGTCTGCTCGATGTGCGATTGGCACTCCCAATCAATCAGAAGCGAACGTCAGTGAGTGAACCATCCGGCGTCTCCATCGCGCCCCGGGTCTGGTTCAAGCGCTGGTGAAACATCACTTTTTGTTTCGGGAGTTCCCCCATGGCCGCCACCCAACGCATTCTCGACTTCCTCCGACGCGAAAATCCCGAAGGCCCCTGCCTTGTGGTTGATTTGGACGTCGTGCGCGACAACTACAAAGCCTTTGCCCGTTCCATGCCGGGTACGCGCATTTTTTACGCCGTGAAGGCGAACCCCGCCCCTGAAATCCTGAAGTTGCTGGCCGATCTCGGATCGTGCTTCGACACGGCCTCCGTCGCTGAAGTGGAAATGGCGCTCGCCGCCGGTGCCACACCGGAGCGCATTTCCTTTGGCAACACCATCAAGAAGGAACGCGACATTGCCCGCGCCCATGCGCTTGGCATCAGGCTTTATGCGGTCGATTCCGATGAGGAAGTGGAAAAGGTGGCCCGTGCCGCCCCCGGTGCTTCGGTGTTCTGCCGCATCCTCGCAGATGGCGCCGGTGCCGAATGGCCCCTGTCGCGCAAGTTCGGCTGTGAGCCTTCCATGGCCGAAGACGTATTGCTGCGCGCCCACACGCTGGGCCTCACGGCCTATGGCGTGTCCTTCCACGTCGGCTCACAGCAGACAAGGCTTGGGGCCTGGGACCAGGCGGTGGGCGAAGCCAAGGCGATTTTTGACCGCATGCTGGGCCATGGCGTCACGTTGCAGATGGTCAACCTCGGCGGCGGCTTTCCCACAAAATACCTGAAGGCTGTTCCAAGCCAGAACAAGTATGCCAATGCCATCCACGAGGCGCTGACCAAGCATTTTGGCAATGCCATTCCTGAAACCATCATCGAGCCCGGTCGCGGCATGGTCGGCAATGCCGGTGTGGTGAAGGCGGAGGTGGTTCTCATTTCCAAAAAGCACGCCAACGACAACTTGCGCTGGGTTTACTTGGACATCGGCAAGTTCGGCGGCCTTGCGGAAACCATGGACGAAGCGATCCGCTATCCCCTCACGACCGCCAAGGATGGCGACGCGAAGGAGCCTTGCGTGATTGCAGGCCCCACCTGTGACTCGGCGGATGTGCTCTATGAAAAGACACCCTATCCGCTGCCGATCACCTTGTCGGTCGGCGATGAAGTGCTGATCGAGGCGGCCGGTGCCTACACCACAACTTATGCCTCGGTTGCCTTCAACGGCTTCCCGCCGCTCAGGGCTTATGTGATCTGAAACCCTTCCCCAGCTTTGCTGGGGAAGTACCGCGAAGCGGGGATGGGGTGTCGGCTTGTGCGGAAGCACCCCCTCGACCCTGCGGGCCACTCCCCCAACAAGTTGGGGGAGAAAGTGGCACAAAAAAAGGGCGGGGGTGAACCCGCCCTTTCGCATTTATCGTATTGATCAATTCGCTTCCGCCAGTGCCTTTTCAGCGGCGGCAATGGCACCCTGGCGCTTGGCGATTTCAGCACCAATCGGTGGTCCCTTGAAGCGCTTGCGCTCCGAGGTGAACCAGCCAACAGCCAACGCCACCGCCAGGAAGATCAACGGATTGGTGAGCTGGGTCAGCGGGAACACCAAATCGGGGAACAAGGGCAGGATGATCGGGTTGAACGGCGGTTGCGTGCCGGCATAGGCGAGAATGAGCACGCCGATGACAGTGATGACCGCCAAGGGCTTCGACCAGGCACCGAGC
>JANPDD010000268.1:0-2339 GCA_031431295.1 Hyphomicrobiales bacterium
TTGCAGCATGTCCGCCACCTTCTCCACCTTCTGCTTGATGGTGGCGCGGTCGAGGCCCTGGTTTTCCAGCGCGAAGGACACGTTTTCGTAAACACTCATATGTGGGTAGAGCGCATAGGACTGGAACACCATGGCGATGCCGCGCTTCGATGGCGGCACTTCGTTCACCACGGCATTGTCGATCTCGAGGACGCCGGAGCTGATGGACTCCAGCCCGCAGATGGAGCGCAGCAATGTGGACTTGCCACAGCCTGACGGTCCGACAAAGACCACGAACTCGCCCGACGTGATGTCGAGACTGACGTCTTTCAGAATGTGAACAGACCCGTAGGACTTGTTCAAATTGGTCATCTTGATGTTGGCCATGGATTAACCCCCCTTGACGGAACCTGCGAGCAGGCCGCGCACGAAGTAACGTTGCAACGAAAAGAACACAGTGAGTGGAACGATGATGGTGATGAAGGCAGAGGCCGTGAGGATTTCCCAATTGCCGCCGCGTGAACCGAGAAGCGCATTGAGCTTTCCGGTCAACACCAGTTGATCCTCGCCGGAGCCCAGGAACACAATCGCCACCAACAAGTCATTCCACACCCAGAGGAACTGGAAAATCGCAAAAGAAGCCAATGCCGGGAACGACAGGGGCAGAACGATGCGCAGGAATATCTTGAAGTCATTGGCGCCGTCGACTTGCGCTGACTCAATCAAATCCTTCGGCAATCCGGCAATATAGCTGCGCAGGAGATAGATGGCGAAGGGCAACCCAAAGCCCGTGTGCGCCAGCCAAATGCCGAGGTAGGTCTTCGAAAGAAAGCCCGTGGCATTGTAAATCTTCAGGAGTGGGATCAGCGACATCTGCAAGGGTACAACCAGAAGCCCCACGATCACCGCGATGATCAGGCCACGGCCCGGCAGCTTCATCCAGGCCAGCGCATAGGCGGCGAAGGCTGCGATGAGGATCGGGATGATGGTTGCGGGAATGGTAACCGTCAGTGAGTTCACGAATGCGCGGCCAATGCCTTCAGAGGAAAGAACGGCTTCATAGTTTTCCGTGGTGAATTTTGGCGGCACTGAAGTCATGTAGAACAGGCGCTGGCCGCGCTCGCCCTCATGGGCGATGGGTGAGGCAAACACATATGAGCCGTCGGCGTTGACAAGAATGGTCTTGCCGCCGTCAAGCGTTGCGGGCGTTCCGGCCGGGAACTCGTCCGGCTTTTGCACCTTCAGGCCGAAGGCCTTGACAACGCCTGGCGTTTCCGCACCTTCGAACAGGCTTCCAGCGATTTCGAACTTGCCATCCTTCTGCACCTGGTCTGCCGGAGGCTTCATCCGGCCCTGGGCAGAGCGGTCAGTGGTGGTGAGTGCCGTCCACCAGCCGGAGGTGGCGATCAGGTTCTTGTCGCGCAGTGATGACACCAGCAGGCCCGCAGTCGGCAGGGTCCACAATGCCACAATGATGAATACCGCCAAATGGAGCGCAAAACGCGAGGGTTCAAGTTTGATGCGGCCAAGGATACCACCGGGAACTGTGCTGGACATGTCAGTGTCCTCCCTTTTGCTCGGCATTGGCCTGGCGGATGTTCCACACCATGATCGGGAGAACGGCGAGCATGATGATGAGGGCGATGGCAGCACCCCGGCCAAAGTCGCCGCCACCACGGAACATCCAGTCAAACATCAGGTTGGCAAGAACCTGCGTGTCCCATTGGCCGTTGGTCATGGTGAGCACGATGTCGAAGACCTTGAGCACCAGCACGGTGATGGTGGTCCACACCACGACGATGGTTGTCATGATCTGCGGCACCATGATGCGCCAGAATATCTTGAAGGGGCCAGCGCCATCAATCAATGCGGCTTCCAAAGTGTCTTCCGGCACACCACGCAGTGCCGCCCCCAGAATGACGGTGGCAAATCCGGTCTGGATCCAGACCAGGATCACCATGAGGAAAAAGTTGTTCCAGAGCGGCAGGGAAATCCACACTTGCGGATCGGCGCCAAACCAGCCGACGAGGGCGTTGAGGATGCCAATTTGCTCCTGTCCCTCACCCCGATAGTCATAAACAAATTTCCAGATGACCGATGCGCCGACAAAGGAAATGGCCAATGGCAGGAAGATCAGGCTGCGGGCGAGATTGCCCCACCAGATGCGATCCGTCAGAACCGCAATGATGAGCCCGAAGAAGGTGCAGGCCGCCGGCACGACGAGGAGCCAAAGAAGATTGTTGAAGATGGAGGTGCGGAACTGGCTGTCTTTTGCCGCCCAGATGAAATTGTCGAGGCCAACAAACTTGTCACCGGCTTTGTCATGGAACGAAAGCCAGATGGTCTGGATCACGGGATAG
>JANPDD010000269.1:0-5175 GCA_031431295.1 Hyphomicrobiales bacterium
GTCCAACCTCAAGGTGGATCTCTCTGCGGCAGACGCGGCCTTCGCCGGTTCCGTCGATGCCGCCCTGCTGATGGCCGAACACGCCAAGGCTGCCGGCATCGAGATCAACGTGGTCCGCGAGCCCAACGACGGGTATTGGGACAACGTCTGGCTCAAGAAGCCCTGGAGTCACTGCTACTGGGGTGGCCGCCCCACGGCTGACGCCATGCTCACCGTTACGCTTGCCGCTGAGGCAGCATGGAACGACTCGCGCTGGAAGAACGCGCGCTTCAACGAGCTTCTGCCCATCGCCCGCGCTGAAACGGACGATGCCAAGCGCGCCGCCATGTACCAGGAGATGCAGCAACTGGTCCACGACGATGGCGGCCAGATGGTGCTCATGTTCGCCAACTACGTCGGCGCCATGTCCACCAAAGTGGCGCACGGTGATCTCAACTCTGACAACGACCACGACGGCGGTTACATGTACGACCGTTGGTGGTTCGTGTAATCCATCAGTCACAACACGTGACCAGCCCCCGCCCGAAACGGCGGGGGTTTTTCTTTGTATGACGACGCAAACTCCGGGAGCATCCAAAAAAAGCGCTGGCAAAGACTTGAGAGTGTGTTAGCATTTTTCCAACGGCTCATCAGAAGCCCGTGGGGTCGACGCGGACGAGGGGATTGCACATGCACCCGGTATTGAAAACCGTGCTGCAACGATTGGGTTTGGGATTGATGACATTGCTCGCAGTGTCAGTCATCATCTTCTCGTCGTTGGAGTTGCTGCCTGGGGGCTTTGCCGAAGCCATTCTGGGCCAAGGGGCCACGCCGGAGACTGTGGAAATTTTCAACAAGCAGCTGGGTTTGGATCGACCGCCAGTGACCCGTTATCTGGAATGGGTCGGCGGAGCCGTGCAAGGTGACTTCGGCAAGTCATTTGCCGGTGCGGGAGGCTGGCGATCGGATAATGTGCGTTATGTTTCCGACATCATTGGTCCCCGTCTCTACAACACATTTTTTCTGGCGACCATGACGGCCATCGTCGCAGTTCCCATTGCACTGATCCTCGGAATGCTTGCTGCGCTTTATCGAAATGGCTGGTTTGACCGCATTGTCAACTCGGTCACCCTGACGACAATCGCGTCACCAGAGTTTTTCGTCGCCTATATACTCATGTACTTCCTTGCCGTGAAGTTCCGGATGTTCTACCCGCTCTCCACCGTGAATGCGACGACGCCCTTTTGGGAACAACTGTCGCGCGCCGCACTGCCTGCCTTGACCCTGACCTTGGTGATCATCGCCCACATGATGCGCATGACAAGGGCCTCAATCATCAACCTCCTGGCCAGTCCCTATATTGAAATGGCCAAGCTCAAAGGCTTGAAGCCGTGGCAGGTCATTCTCCGGCACGCACTTCCAAACGCCTGGGCACCCATTGCCACCGTCATCGCTTTTAACCTCGCCTATCTCGTTGTTGGTGTCGTCGTGGTTGAAGTGGTGTTTGTCTATCCTGGCATCGGCCAGTTGATGGTCGACTCGGTGGGTTCCCGTGACATGCCTGTGGCCCAGGCCTGCGCGCTCATTTTCGCTGCGACCTATATCATGCTCAACCTGTTGGCTGACATTGTTTCCATCGTCACCAACCCAAGGCTCTTGCACCCCAAATGAGCACGCAACACACCGACATTCTCAACATGCGTACCAAGCGCACCTGGTCACAAGATACGTGGCGACTGCTGAAAAGCGCGCCCATGAGCGCCAAGTTCGGAATGTTCGTCATCGCCTTCTATTGTTTCTGCGCATTGTTTGCGAATGTCATTGCACCCTTCGGCGAGTCCGAAATCATCGGTAAGGCCTATGCACCGCCGTCTGCCGCGCACTGGTTTGGCCTTGATCAGATTGGTCGTGACACGCTGTCGCGGGTCTTGTTCGGGGCACGCAACACAATTGGCATTGCATTGCTGACAGTGTTGATTTCTTTTTTGGTCGGTGGCACGCTCGGCATTTACGCAGCTGTCACTCGCGGCTGGATGGATCAGATCGTCAGTCGTATGGTTGACATCCTGATGTCGATCCCCGTCTTGATCTTTGCATTGATGCTGCTGGCCATGGCTGGCAAATCCGTGTGGAACCTGGTTTTCATTCTCGCTCTTCTCGACTCGACCCGCGTATTCCGCCTGGCCCGCAACACGGCACTCAGTGTCGCCGTGCAGGACTTCGTGGAAGCGGCACGATTGCGCGGTGAAGGAATGCTTTGGGTGGTATTCCGGGAAATTGTTCCGAATATTCTCCCCACCCTGATCGCTGAATTCGGCCTGCGCTTCTCCTTCGTCTTCCTCACAATCTCCGCACTCTCCTTCCTTGGGGTTGGCATCCAGCCGCCCACCGCCGACTGGGGTTCCATGGTGGCTGAAAGCAAGACCTTGATCACATTTGGCCGGCCACAACCCCTGATTCCCGCTGCCGCTATCGCCCTTTTGACAGTCGCTGTGAATTTCGTGGTGGACTGGTTCCTGCAAAAAACGAGCGGATTGCGCGATGAACAATGACACCAAGCGCGTCAAGGGTTCGGCCCTTGTGCAAATTCGCGGCCTCAAGATTGAAGGCTATTCGGATGAAAAGTGGCACGCCATCATCAAGGGTCTCGACCTTGATTTGAAGCGCGGTGAAGTGCTTGGCCTCATCGGTGAATCCGGCGCCGGCAAGTCCACGCTGGGATTGGCCGCCATGGGCTACACCAAGCCAGGCTGCCGCATCTCCGCCGGCACTGTGGTGTTTGATGGCGTTGACCTCGTCAATGCGCCGCAAGAGCAGTTGCGCAAAATGTGGGGCTCGCAGATTTCCTATGTGGCGCAAAGCGCGTCTGCCTCCTTCAACCCAGCCCATCGCTTGATGGACCAAGTGGTCGAAAGTGCCACCAACCACGGCGTGATGGGGCGCGACACCGCCGAGAAAGACGCCAGGGATTTGTTCAGGCGTCTGCAACTGCCAAACCCAGACACCATTGGTTCGCGCTATCCGCATCAGGTCTCCGGTGGCCAGCTCCAGCGCGCCATGACCGCCATGGCCATGTCCTGCCGGCCTGACCTCATTGTTTTTGACGAACCGACAACGGCGCTCGATGTGACCACGCAAGTGGAAGTCCTGGCCTCCATGCGGCGCATTGTTGAAGAGTTCAATACCGCCGCCATCTACATCACCCATGATCTTGCGGTGGTGGCGCAAATGGCTCACCGCATCATGGTGCTGCGCTATGGCAACTTGGTTGAGCAGTCTGATACGCGCTCCATGCTGAAACAACCGACGCAGGACTACACAAAGTCCCTCTGGGCGGTGCGCAGCCTCGAAAAGAAAGAAAGCAAGAGCGACGACACCGCTCTGTCCATCATCAATGTGGACGCCAGCTATTCCGGTACCATGAAGGTTCTGGACAATGTGACCGTGCGCCTGCCGCGCGGCAAGACCGTGGCTGTGGTGGGTGAATCAGGTTCGGGAAAATCCACGCTGGCCCGCGCCATTACCGGCCTGTTGCCACCATCCAAGGGCCGCATTGAATTCAACGGCAAAGCGTTGCCCGCAAGACTGCAGGACCGGGACCGGGACACGCTGCGCCGCATTCAGATGATTTATCAGTCTGCGGATACGGCTCTCAATCCGCGCCAGCGTGTCCGTGACATCATCGGTCGTCCGCTCGAGTTTTATCTCGGTCTCAAGGGAAACGCGAAAGAAAATAAGATCGTGTCACTGCTCAAGAACATTGAACTCGATGAAAGCTTCATTGATCGCTACCCCAGTGAAATGTCGGGCGGTCAGAAGCAGCGTATCTCCATCGCCCGCGCCCTGGCGGCCGAACCCGACATCATCATCTGCGATGAGGTAACCTCGGCGCTGGACCAAATCGTGCAGGAAGAAATCCTCAAGTTGCTGATGCGGCTGCAGAAGGAGACCAATGTTTCCTATCTCTTCATCACCCATGACATTGCCACGGTGCGCGCCATCTCGGACGAGATCGTGGTCATGTACAAGGGCAAGGTGGTGCAGCAGGGGTTGAAGTCAAAGGTCCTCAACCCGCCCTATCCTCCGTATACGGAGCTTCTGCTCTCCTCCGTGCCGGAAATGGATCCGGACTGGCTCACAAACCTGTTGAAGAAACGCGCCGCCGCCTGATCCGGCGGGTTTTGGCTGCGTAAACACGTTATGAGCAGTCCCGTGATCATGTGGTTTCGCCAGGATCTGCGCCTGTCGGACCATCCGGCACTTTGCGCCGCTGCGTCGGCTGGCCCGGTCATTCCCGTGTTCATCCTGGATGATTTAACACCCGCTGACTGGCGCATCGGCGGAGCTTCTCGCTGGTGGCTGCACAAGAGCCTTGAATCCTTGCGCAGCACTGTACCGCTCGTGTTGCGCAAGGGCCGCGCCGAGGCTGTGCTTGAAAAACTTCTGGCCGAGACCGGTGCTGCAAGCATCCATTTCACCCGTGACTACGCGCCTTGGTCCGGCGCGCTGGAACAGCGCATCGTGTCGCTGTGCGGGCGCAAAGCTGTGGCCTGCCACCGCCAGGGCGGTTTCCTGCTCCATGAACCCGAGGCCATCCGCAATGGCGCGAACCAATTCTTCAAGGTCTACACGCCCTTCTCCCGCGCCTGCTTTGCCAAGGGTGAGCCCCGGCCTGTAAAACCCATGGTGAACATGTCATGGGCTTCTCACGCGGCCAAGAGTGATGCCCTTTCAGAGTGGGCACTGCTGCCAGTAAAACCGGATTGGGCGGCAGGTTTCAACAGCAATTGGCAACCGGGAGAAAAGTCCGCACAGGAAAAACTTTTCGGTTTCCTCGACGAAGGCCTCAAGGGCTATGCCGACGGCCGCGACCGCGCCGATCAGAACTTCACCTCGCGCCTTTCACCCCATCTGCACTGGGGCGAGATTTCGCCCCACCAGGTGTGGCAGGCGACGCGGCAGCGCATGGCGGAAAGTGCAGGCTTGCTGGACCGCGATGGCGAGAAGTTCCTGAAAGAGTTGCTGTGGCGCGAATTCGCCCACCACCTCCTGCATCATGTGCCGAGCTTCCCGGAAAAACCCTTCCGCCCGGAGTTTGCCGATTTCCCCTGGGCTGATGATCCCACTGCCCTTTTCCGCTGGCAGCGCGGCGAAACCGGCTACCCCATCGTTGATGCCGGGATGCGCGAGCTCTGG
>JANPDD010000270.1:0-25301 GCA_031431295.1 Hyphomicrobiales bacterium
TGGGCGATAGCGTGCTGGAACTGAAGTTTGCCCAATTCCTGGACCGCTGCCCGGATGTGGTTTCCTTTGCCAAGAACAGCCAAAGCACCGGCTTTTCCATCGAGTACAAGGCCGAAGACGGCTCAATTTCCTCTTATTACCCCGACTTCTTGGTGAAGCTGGACCCCAAGACCGTCTGGATTGTCGAAACCAAGGGCAGGGAAGACCTGAACGACCCTCACAAGTGGCAGCGGCTCAAGCAGTGGTGCGTGGACGCCAGCAACGCGGAATCCAAGTCCTATCGCCCCTTGTTGGTGCTGGAATCTTCCTTTGACAAGCACGGCCAAAGGCTCCAGAAATTCGCCGATGCGGTGGCAGCTTTCGAAGCGGATAGGCCCTGAAAAGCGGGCAGTTTCGGAGGAATGTTGGTATATTTGTTGGTATTTCATCAAATCACATTGAAATAATACCATAAAAATCAAATATTTAGAGGTCGAGTTTGATGCCTCTTCAGGCACCATTTTCCGGCGCATGTCTCCCGATTTTCCGGCATTGAAAACAGCATCAAATGATGCTATATTTGTGCCTCAATTTGGAGATCCCCATGCGCACCACAATTGCCCTTGATGAAGACCTCGTGGCCCGTGCCGAAAAATACACAGGTCTCAAGGAGAAATCAGCCTTGGTCCATGAGGCTTTGAGAGCGCTGATTGAACGGGAAGCCAGCCGGAGATTGGCGCTTCTTGGCGGCAGTCAACCGGGGATTTGGGCCGCCCCGCGCCGTCGTCCGGCCAAGAAATGATTTTGGCGGACACCTCAGTCTGGATCACACATCTGGACAAGGGTGTGCCGCGATTTTTCGAATTTTTGCAACGCAGACTCATTCTGATGCACACGATGGTCGCTGGTGAATTGGCGCTTGGCAACATGAAGGATCGGCAATTGCTCCTGCAATCATTTGTGGAATTACCTCAAGCAATGCGTGCCAGCGACGAGGAAGTACTGTCATTTGTCGAAGCGAACAAGATTTATGGCAGCGGCATAGGCTTTGTCGATGCCCACCTTTTGGCTGCGGCAAGCTTGAGCAAATCCACGCTTTGGACATTTGACAAGAGGCTCGACAGAATCGCCCGGCAATTTGGCCTTGGGCCTAAGGATTGAGTCTACACTGTCCACCCTGTAAGGCATTGAGTTAGTAACCCCAAGGACTGCCGCATCCATGACCGTCAAACTCTACCGGGGCGATTTGCCAGCCGACTTCAATCCTGGCACCTCCATTGCCGTCGATACGGAAACACTTGGCCTGAACCCGCGCCGCGACAGGCTGTGTGTGGTGCAATTGTCGACCGGGGACGGCAATGCCCATGTCGTGCAGGTTGACCCTGCGAATTTTTTGGCACCACGGCTCAAGGCCATCCTGGAAGACCCCGCCATTCTCAAGGTTTTCCACTTTGCCCGCTTTGATGTGGCGGTTCTGAAGCAGTATCTCGGCGCTGATACGGCGCCACTCTATTGCACCAAGATTGCCTCCAGGATTGCCCGCACCTACACGGATCGCCACGGCCTCAAGGACTTGCTGCGCGAACTGCTTGGCATTGAGGCCAACAAGCAGCAGCAGAGCTCGGATTGGGGCTCCCATGTCTTGAGCGAGGCGCAGCGAACCTATGCCGCCCAGGACGTGCTCTATCTTCACGAACTCAAATCCCGCCTCGACCAGATGCTGGAACGCGAAGGCCGGGATGGCCTGGCACGCGCCTGCTTTGCCTTCATTTCAACCCGTGCGGCGCTTGATCTTGCGGGCTGGGGCGAAGAAGATGTCTTCGCACACTGAACCGCATTTTGCCTCCGCCCCGCTGGCGCTGCCGGTCATGGTCCGGGACGACAGGCGAAGGTTCGGGGAGAATTCCGCCAGGCGGGCCAGAACCCGGCTGGGCCTAGCCCGCTGGCTGGCTTGGGTTGCCCTTGCCGTGGCGCTGGGGTTGTCCCTCACATTTCTTGTGCAGCTTGGGATTTTTGACGCGGCTCAGCCCAAGGTGGACTTGGCCGTGGCACCCGCCCGGTTTCCCGACCAGATCAGCGGTGGCCGCTCCCGGATTTCGGGCTTTGACAAGAACAACCTGCCTTTCGAAATCAATGCCGAAAAGGGCGTTCAGGACAAGGAACGCGATACGCTTGTCCACCTCAGCACCTTGAACAGCACCTTTCAGCGTCCGACGGGGGCCGTGCTCACAATGACGGCTGCCAGCGCCAGCTATGAAACGAAAATGAAGTCTCTGGAGCTCTCAGGCGATGTGGTTTTTGCCGAGGGCCAGCGCTTTCGTGCCCACATGGACAAGGCTGCGGTCAACATGAACGATCAGACGCTCACCTCGAAATCGCCGGTTTCGGTGGATATCATCGGCGGCCGCATCACCGCCGACAGCCTGACAATCAGTGCCAACGGCGAGCGGATTTTATTCAAGGGTGGCGTCAAGGCCAGCTTCGTGACAAAGAAGCCGAATTCAGGAGATGGCGAATGAAGAATGTAATGGTTGCCCTGGGCTTCGTGGTTTTGCTTACAGCCGCCAACCCCGCGTGGGTGCGGGCGCAGGATGAAAGTGTCAACATCGAAGCCGGCGAGATGGAGATCATCGACACCGACAAGAAGGCGGTGTTTCGCGGCGATGTTGTTGCCGTGCGCTCCAGTGAAACGGTGCGTGCTGCCGAAATGGTTGTCACCTACGTCGAGGTGAAGCAGGCCGATGGTTCATCCAAGACGGAGGTTGATACCATGGTATGTTCGGGCGGCGTTTCGATCACGACGCCAACCCAGACCATCACCGGCAACAGTGCGGTTTTCCACATCCGCCGCGATGAGCTGCAGGTCTCGGGCAACGTCAAGGTCGTGCAGGGCAAGACGGTGCTGCGCGGCCCGGAACTCACGGCCAACCTGAGGACCAAGAAAACGGTCATGAAGGGCGGTCGGGTCAGGGGTACATTTGTTCCGAATTAAGGGGCAAACGACCAAAGTTTCACGCAATATTAAGATAAATGCTTCGTAATCACATGGCGTCCAACACCGGAATTCCGGTCCGTCCCCGGCCAATGGCCCCGCGCAACCCGCAGGCAACCAATGGCGCAGGAAGGCCCGGGTCAGGCATTGCCACTGAAGGCCTCGTCGCCCACAGGCTCGCCAAGAGCTACCGCGACCGGCCCGTGGTGCGCAATGTTTCGATTTCGGTGCGGCGCGGCGAGGCCGTCGGCCTGTTGGGTCCCAATGGCGCTGGCAAGACCACCCTGTTCTACATGATCACAGGGTTGCTTGCCGCCGACAAGGGATCGATCAGTCTCGACGGTGAGGATATCACCCACCTCCCCATGTATCAGCGGGCGAGGCTGGGCATTGGCTATCTTCCCCAGGAAAGCTCGATTTTCCGGGGCTTGACCGTTGAGCAGAATTTGCGTGCGGTGCTTGAGCTTCATGAGAAGGACAAGACCCGCCGCGAGCGTCAGTTGTGTGAGTTGTATGATGAATTCTCAATTGCCCATCTTCGGCATTCGCCGGCTGTTGCACTCTCTGGCGGAGAGCGTCGCCGTGTGGAGATCGCCCGTGCCCTCGCGGCCAAACCCCGCTTCATGCTCCTCGACGAGCCCTTCGCCGGCATTGATCCAATTGCGATCAGCGATATTCGCGCCCTGGTGCGACAGCTCACCGCTTGGGGAATCGGGGTGCTTATTACGGATCACAACGTACGAGAAACCCTTGAACTCATTGACCGGGCGCTCATCATCCATGAAGGCCAGGTCCTGACCGAGGGTTCGCCGCAACAAATCGTTAACGATCCGGACGTGCGGCGCTACTATCTTGGTGAATCCTTCAGCCTGTAGTGGCACGAGGGACCCATGGGCCTTAGCCAAAAACTCATCTTGAAGCAGGGCCAGTCCCTGGTCATGACGCCGCAACTGCAGCAGGCCATCAAGCTGTTGCAGATGTCGACCTTTGAGTTGCAGGCCTTTGTCGATGCCGAGTTGGAGCGGAACCCGCTTCTTGAGCGTGAAGAGACAACTACCCAAGCATCTCAAAGTGCAGATGAAAAACCAATTCCTCACAGCCTGGACGAGGCCCTTACGGGTGCTGCGGCGGCCGAGGACAGGAATGTCCATGGCGAACCTCCAGAAGGCGCCGCCGCACGGATGGCGGATGAAGCAGCGATGCCCCACGACAGTGGCTGGGCGAACCTGCGTTCGTCAGGACACCTCTCGTTTGATGGTGAGGGCGGCGAATTTTCGGCAAGCTTTTCCCGCGCGATTTCGCTCGCAGAACACCTGACGTCCCAGCTCAATCTCAATTTCACCAACCCCGCCGACCTGATGATCGGCCAGCACCTGATCGGCATGTTGAACGAGGCGGGATATCTTGCAGGCGATCCCGAAAGCCTGGCGGAGACGTTGGGTGCGGCACCAGCACAGATCGAGCGTGTTCTCGAGGTCGTGCGTGGTTTTGAGCCTGCCGGCGTCTTTGCCCGTGACTTGGGTGATTGCCTGCGCCTGCAGCTTGCCGAACAGGACAGGCTTGATCCGGCCATGGCGGCATTGGTGGACAATCTTCCGCTTGTGGCCCGCCGCGATTTTACGGCTCTCAAAGCCGTGTGTGGCGTGGCGCTGGATGACTTGCAGGACATGCTGGCCGAACTGCGCGCCCTCAATCCCAAGCCGGGGCATGCCTTTGGCAACGAGACGAGCTTCCCGGTGGTGCCTGATGTTTTTGTGCGGCCCGCACCCGACGGCAACTGGATCGTCGAACTGAACAGTGAAAACCTGCCGCGGGTGCTGGTCAACAACCGTTACATGGCAACTGTTGCCCGAGGCTCCAAGAGTGAGGACGACAAGCTCTTCCTGGCTGGTTGCCACGCCCAGGCCACATGGCTGGTCAAAAGCCTCGAGCAGCGCGCCAAGACCGTTTTGAAAGTGGCGCGTGAAATCGTCCGCCAACAGGATGCCTTCCTGATCCGCGGCGTCCAGCATCTGCGGCCCATCACGCTCAAGATGGTCGCGGATGCAATAGAGATGCATGAATCAACAGTGAGCCGCGTCACCTCGAACAAATATGTGGCAACACCTTTGGGTACCTATGAGCTCAAGTATTTTTTCACAACAGCCATCGCTTCTTCGAATGCCGATGGTGATGCCCATTCCGCCGAAAGCGTGCGCCACCGGATCAGGGACATGGTGGCACGGGAAACCGACGAAGCCATCCTGTCCGATGACGACATTGTGGCGCAATTGCGTTCAGACGGTATTGAAATTGCCCGCCGGACCGTGGCCAAATACAGGGAATCATTGGGCGTACTTTCGTCGGTGCAGCGCCGCCGCGAGGCCCGCCTGAAGGCCCGTTTGAAGGCCCGTTTGAAGGATTGACTTGCCGGCACCCCGCGTCTATCCAGCGCTCGGTTTGAACAGAAGGCATGAACCGCTCATGGTGCAGTGCCCTCCGGAGCAACGGGCGAGCAAATTGAACGCAGGTTGCTGTAGACCTTTCCACAAGCTCCATCACGCGCCATTGACGCAGGCAACGCCCGCGCCCATGTGTGGCGTGTGAGTTGAGCTTTCTCTGAAGCGGAACTTCGACGTAATGACCTTAGCCGACATCATTGATGCCCGCGCAGTGCTTCCTGCGGTCAAGGCCCAAAACAAGAAACACCTGTTGCAGGAATTGTCCCAGGCTTTCGCCGGCCTGGTGGCGGCGGATCATCGCGTGATCTTTGAAACCCTGAACCGGCGCGAGAAGCTGGGTTCAACAGGCCTCGGCCAGGGCATTGCCATTCCCCATGGCCGTTTGCCCAACATCAACCGGGTCTACGGGCTTTTTGCCAGGCTTGCAGCGCCGGTTAATTTTGAAAGCGTGGATGGCCTGCCGGTCGATTTGGTTTTCGTTCTGTTGGCGCCGGATCATGCAGGTGCTGACCACCTCACCGCCCTTGCCCGCATCTCGCGCATGTTGCGCGAACCTGAAACGCTGGCCAAGTTGCGCGGCACGGAGACCGCCGAAGGGCTGTATGCGATTCTGACAGAGCCAACCGCCACCCAGTCGGCGGCTTGAAGCCGCTACAAAAGCCATTCACCTCTATTTCGTCATGCTCCACGCATGTGGAGCATCCGTCTTTGCCGTGTTCACCGTCCTTCGATCAAAGACGGATGGCCCCCATGCGCGGGCCAAGACGATGGTAGGAGAAGTTCTGAATCATGGGTTGCTCAATGCACGCTTGCCGGCACCAGTTCGTGATCGATCGCCGAGGAAATTGCCGCCTCGCGCGAGCCTGATATGGAAATTGGCGAACCATCCGCGTTGTAGAGGCAGAACAGTTTTGCCGTCGGCGCCACGTTGATCCTGTCGCCCAACAGTTTTACGGCATCGCTGCCCCCGATTTCGCGCACATAGCCGATGACGCCGCCACCCAGGGCAGCCAGGGTTCTGTCGTCGATTTTTTCAACCGTCTTCTGCATCAATTTGCGTCCTTCACCGTGATACGCCGGACCGACCGTTCTGGTTCGACACGCTGCACATCAATTGTCAATAAACCGTTGCGCAATTGGGCCTCGCCCACTTCCATGCCATCGGCCAGCACGAAACTGCGTGAGAACTGCCGCGCTGCAATGCCCTGGTGCAGGAATTCCTTTTGGGCCTCGTCCTGCTGCCGGCCCTTGATCTGCAATTGATGGTCCATGACCGTGATTTCAAGGTCTTCGGCGGTGAAGCCTGCAACGGCAATGACAATGCGCAAGGCTTCGCCCGCGCCATTCTGGCTGCGGCGTTCAATATTGTAGGGCGGATAGCCGTCGCTGGGTGCTTTGGCAGCCCTGTCGATGAGCCGCTCCACTTCCTCAAATCCAAGGAGCAGGGGCGACGAGAAAAACGATACACGCGACATGGGTATTGGCCCTTTTCACGACAAGCGGCATTTTCGCGACGCGTCCCGAAGGCCCGCCATCGCCTGCGCTATATGTGGATCGTGACTGGGAAGTTCAACATCGCGAAGCACACCTGTTGTTGCCCAGCGCCCATCCCTTGCCAATGACAAGGATTTGGCGTCAACTCCGGCCCATGCACCCGAGGACAACCCGCACCAGGCTGGGGCTTCACAGGCGCGCAAGCATCTGATAGATTTTACTGATTGGTCAAAAAACAGGGAGTAAACCATGATCAAGACACTTCTCGCGGCTTCGGCCCTTACCGCGCTGATGGCGGTGACGGCCCTTGCCGCCGACGATAAGCCAGCGATCGTTTTTGATATCGGCGGCAAGTTTGACAAGTCATTCAACGAATCCATGTTCAATGGTTCTGAGAAGTTCAAGGCCGAATCCGGCATTGGCTATGGCGAGTTTGAAATCGCCAACGAAGCCCAGCGCGAACAGGCCATCCGCAACTTTGCCGATCAGGGCTATTCCCCGATCATCGCGGCCGGATTCGCGCAGGCATCGGCACTGGAGAAGGTCGCCAAGGAATATCCGGACCTCAAGTTTGCCATCGTTGACATGGTTGTGGACCTGCCCAATGTGCAGTCCATCGTGTTCAATGAGCACGAAGGCTCCTACCTCGTTGGCGTGTTGGCCGGTATGGCGTCCAAGTCCGGCACGGTCGGCTTTGTGGGCGGCATGGACATTCCGCTGATCCGCAAGTTTGGTTGTGGCTATGCCCAGGGCGTGAAGGCTGCCAAGGCCGATGCCAAGGTCATCCAGAACATGACGGGTGACACGGGTGCCGCCTGGAACGATCCGGTGAAGGGTGGTGAAATCACCAAGAGCCAGATGAGCCAGGGTGCTGATGTTGTCTATGCCGCTGCCGGTGCCACGGGTCTCGGTGTCTTGCAGGCCGCTGCTGATGGCGGTGCTCTTTCAATCGGTGTTGACGCCAACCAGAACCACCTGCATCCCGGCAAGGTCTTGACCTCCATGCTGAAGCGCGTGGATGTTGCCGTGTACAACGTCATGAAGTCCGGCAAGGATGGCACTTTCAAGGGTGGCGTTGCCAACCTGCAATCCATGGGCCTCGCCCAGGATGGCGTGGGTTATGCCATGGACGACAACAACAAGTCGCTCGTGACACCTGAAATGACCGCCGCTGTGGAAAAGGCCAAGGCCGACATCATCGCAGGCACCGTGAAGGTCCACGACTACATGTCCGACAACAAGTGCCCGGTTGAGTAGGCATTAACTCCGGCACCAGTCCCACCGTCATCCCGGCGTAAGCCGGGACCCACGGCCAGGCTGGTGCCGGACTTTCATTTCCAGCAATGGACAGGCGGCGGGATGGATCCCGGCTTTCGCCGGGATGACGGACATGGCGGGCGGCGCTGCGGCAATCGAACTCATTGGCATCGACAAGCGCTTCGGTTCCGTCCATGCCAACAAGGATGTGACGCTGGCCATTGCGCAAGGCTCCATCCACGGCATCATCGGCGAAAATGGCGCGGGCAAATCCACGCTTATGTCCATTCTCTTCGGCTTTTATGCCGCCGACAAGGGTGAAATCAGGGTCAAAGGTGCGCCCGTCCGCATCAAGAATTCCTCAGACGCCATCGCCCATGGCATTGGCATGGTGCACCAGCACTTCATGCTGGTTGAACCTTTCACGGTTCTCGAAAATGTCGTGCTGGGTGCCGAAGGCGGCGCGCTGATTGGCCCGGCGCTGGCGAAGGCGCGGGCAGAACTCACGCGCCTTGCCCATGAGTATGAAATGGACGTGGACCCTGATGCGATTGTGGGCGAACTTCCGGTGGGACTCCAGCAGCGCGTCGAAATCCTGAAGGCGCTCTTCAAGGGTGCCGAAACCCTTATCCTCGACGAGCCCACAGGTGTGTTGACGCCCGATGAAGCCGATCATTTGTTCCGCATCCTCGGCACACTCCGCGACCAGGGCAAGACCGTCATTCTCATCACCCACAAGCTGCGTGAAATCATGGCCATCACCGACAAGGTCGCAGTCATGCGGCGTGGCGAGCTGGTCGCAAATCTTGAAACCAAAAAAACCTCGGTCGAAGAATTGGCCGAAGCCATGGTGGGGCGAAGGGTCTTGCTGCAGGTCAAAAAAGGCAAGGCCAAACCGGGCGAAACCGTGCTGGATGTGAAGAACCTCACCTGGAGAGATCGCAAGGGAATTGCCCGCGTTGACAATGTTTCGTTTTCCGTGCGCAAGGGCGAGATCGTCGGCATCGCCGGCGTTTCGGGCAATGGCCAATCGGAACTCTTGGATTGCATATCCGGCATCGTCGCTCCGACTTCGGGACAAATCATCTTTGAAACCAAACCCTGCACCGTGAAAACCACGCCCCGTGTCCTGCGCCAGGAGGGGCTTGCCCACGTGCCGGAAGACCGCCAGCACCGCGGGTTGATCACAAGTTTTGACGCGAGTGAGTCTTCGATTCTTGGCTGGCACTATGATGAGGCATTGGGCAAGGGCTTCCGCCTTGACCGGCAGGCGGTGATTGACCGATGCCAGAAAGAAATGCAGGAATTCGATGTGCGCCCCGCCAATCCGCTTCTGAACAGCGGCAAGTTTTCCGGCGGCAACCAGCAAAAGATCATTCTCGCCCGCGAGATTGAGCGTGACCCGGACCTGTTGATCGTCGGCCAGCCAACGCGCGGCGTTGACATCGGGGCCATCGAATTCATCCACAAGCGCCTCATCGCACTGCGTGATCAGGGCAAGGCCATTCTTCTCGTGTCGGTGGAATTGGATGAGATCCGCTCGCTTTCGGACCGCATCATCGTGATGTTCGCAGGCAGGATCATGGGCGAGCGCGATCCAGCCACCAACGAGCGCGAACTCGGCCTGTTGATGGCCGGTGTCTCAAAGGACGCGGCGTGATGTCAGCCAAGGGCGAGCTTCCAACCTGGGTCGATGTCGGCGTCATTCCGCTCCTCAACCTCGCTGTGGCCCTCCTGATCTCCGGCATCGTTGTTCTCATCATCGGAGAGAACCCGCTGGAAGCCATGTGGATCATGTTGAAGGGAGCCGTCGGATCCATCAAGGGCTGGGGCTATCTTCTCTACTATGCCACCAACTTCATTTTCACGGGCCTTGCGGTAGCGGTCGCTTTCCATGCCGGGTTGTTCAACATTGGAGCCGAGGGTCAAGCCTATGTTGCGGGGCTCGGTGCCGCCATGGTGGGGCTGGGTCTTGAATTTTTGCCCTGGCCCATCGTCATTCCGCTGGCCATCATCGCCTCTGCCGCCTTCGGTGCCGTCTGGGGTTTTGTGCCAGGCTATCTGCAAGCCAAGCGCGGCAGCCACATCGTCATCACCACCATCATGTTCAACTTCATTGCCGCGAGCCTGATGGTTTATTTGATCAACTACTGGTTCCGGCCCGTGGGCAAAATGGCGGTGGAAAGCCGCGAGGTGACAGGCGCCTACATCCTGAGCTTCCGCGAAATGGCGAAACTCTTTTTTGACTATCGCCTGCCCTCCACGCCGCTCAACCCCACACTGTTTCTGGCACTGCTGGTGGCCTGGGGTGTGTGGTATTTTCTCTGGCGCACCAAACCGGGATATGAAATCCGTGCCGTGGGTGCAAACCCGGATGCAGCGGTTTATGCAGGCATCAGGCCCGACCGCATCATCATGCTGGCGATGGCCATTTCAGGCGGGCTCGCAGGCTTGGTTGCGGTCAATGAGGTGCTGGGTGCCCAACACCGGTTGTTGCTGGAGTTTGTGCAGGGTGCGGGCTTTGTTGGCATTGCCGTGGCGCTGATGGGCCGCTCGCATCCCGTTGGCATCGTGCTCTCCGCGTTGTTGTTTGGCGTGCTCTATCAGGGGGGCACTGAACTTTCTTTCGCCAAACCGGAAATCAATCGCGACATGATCGTTGTCATTCAGGGACTGGTCATCCTCTTCATGGGCGCACTCGAACAAACTTTCCGGCCCTGGCTGTCGGCGCTCTTCTTTTCGGCGGAGGATTGATGCTCGAACTTTTCCTCGGCGCAGAAACGCTTTCGTCCACCGTGCGCCTCTCGGTGCCACTCATCCTTGCCTGTCTCGCAGGCTTGTGGTCTGAGCGCTCCGGCATTGTCGACATCGGCCTTGAAGGCAAAATGCTGGCAGGTGCCTTTGCCGCCGCAGCGTCGGCCGCCTATTTCGGCAACGTGTGGGCAGCACTGCTCATCGCCATTTGCGTTTCGCTCGCCTTCTCATTGGTCCATGGCTATGCCGCGATCAACCAGAAGGGCAACCAGGTGGTTTCCGGTGTCGCCATCAACATGCTGGCAGCGGGCCTTGCGGTGGTACTCGGCAATGAGTGGTTCCGGGAAGGGGGCCGCACGCCGCCGCTTTTGGAAGCCGCCCGCTTCATGCCCATTGATCTGCCGGGGTTTGCATCGCTTTACGATGTGCCACTGCTCGGCGTCATCGCCCGCATCATTTCCGGCCATTCCATACTGACGTATCTCGCCATAGCACTGGTTCCGCTTACGGCCTGGGCCTTAGCGAAAACCCGCTTTGGCCTCCGGCTGCGCGCCGTCGGTGAAAATCCCCATGCCGTCGATACGGCGGGCATCTCCGTGGCGCGGCTGCGCTATCAGGCCGTGATCATTGCCGGCATTCTCTGCGGCATTGCCGGCACCTATATCGCCACGTCACTGTCAGCGAGTTTTGTGCGCGACATGACGGCGGGCCGGGGCTTCATGGCGCTTGCAGCCTTGATCTTCGCCAATTGGCGCGCCTGGCCTGCACTGTGGGCCTGCCTGCTGTTCGGCTATTTGCAAGCCATGGGCACACGGCTGCAGGGTGTGAAGTTTGGCACCTTCGAGGTTCCAGTGCAGTTCATCAACATGTTGCCCTACGTGATGACGGTTGTTTTGCTCGCAGGCTTCATTGGAAAGTCCATTCCACCCAAGGCGAGCGGCATTCCCTATTCGAAGGACAGATAAGGCATGTCCCGGAAAAGTGTTCAGCGGTTTTCCGGTCAGGACATGCCAAGGAATAAACATGCGTGATCTGATCGAGGCCGCAAAACGCGCGCGAGAACAGGCCCATGCCCCCTATTCAAAGTTCTTTGTCGGTGCCGCCATGCGCGATGAGAAGGGCCGCGTTTTTTCAGGCTGCAACATCGAAAACGCCGCCTACCCCCAAGGGTGGTGTGCCGAACCTTCGGCCATCTCCCACCTCATCATGGCAGGCGGCACCCGCATCACCGAAGTCGCCGTCATGGGCAATGGTGACACCCTCTGCACACCCTGTGGCGGCTGCCGCCAGAAGATCAGGGAATTTGCCGCAGGGGACGCAAAAATCCATTGCTGCTCGGAGCAAGGTATTCTGATCCGCACATTTACTTTGGACGAATTGCTGCCCGCGTCCTTCGGGCCGGAGAACCTCGCATGATCTCGCTTGCCTCAATGCTCCAGGGCCGTACCCCCAAGACTGCCATCATTCTGGGGTCCAGCCTCGGTGCCATTGCCGATGCGGTGGAAAATCCGCTGGTCATTCCGTACACGGATCTTTCGGGCTTCCCCGTGCCGAAGATTTCCGGTCACGCGGGAAAACTTTTTGTTGGCACATTGGGCGGCAAGGAAGTTGCCGTGCTTGCGGGCCGCGCCCATCCTTACGAAAGCGGCAATGCCGCCGTCATGCGCCCGGCGCTCGACCAACTGAAGGGCGCGGGCATTGAAACCCTTGTCCTTACAAACGCTGCGGGATCGCTGAAGCCCGCCATGGGACCGGGCAATTTGATGCTGATCACCGACCACATCAACTATTCCGGCATGAACCCGCTCGTTGGCCAGCATGGTGACGAAAACTTTGTGCCGATGACCAATGCCTATGACCCCGGCTTGCGCAAGGCCTTGCTGGCGGCGGCGAAGAAAGAAAAGATCGCGCTGAAGCAAGGGGTCTATTGCTGGTATTCCGGACCTTCATTTGAAACCCCAGCCGAAATCCGCATGTTCCAGGTGATCGGCGGCTCGGCTGTGGGCATGTCAACCGCACCTGAAACCATCATGGCCCGGAGATTGGGCATGCGTGTTTGTGCCATTTCCATCATCACAAATCTCGCGGCAGGCATCAAGGGAGCCTCGCCCTCCCACGAGGAAACCAAGCGCGAGGGAGCAAAGGCCGCCGACAAGATGCGCCGCCTCCTCACCCGCTTCTTCCAAGACTATTCGGGGATATGAAATAATGCTGTTGCCGCAAGAAGTCATCCGCCGCAAACGCAATGGCGAAGAATTGAGCCGCGAGGTGGTGAATGAGTTCATCGAAGGCCTCACCAATGGCACGGTCTCGGAAGGCCAGGTTGCGGCCTTTGCCATGGCGGTGTTTTTCAAGGGCTTGACGCGCGAAGAGGCTGTGGCGCTGACGCTCGCCATGCGTGATTCGGGGACCGTGCTGACCTGGGATCTGCCCGGCCCCGTGGTCGACAAGCATTCATCGGGCGGCATCGGCGACAATGTCTCGCTGATGCTGGCCCCCATGCTGGCGGCCTGCGGACTTTATGTGCCGATGATTTCCGGCCGCGGCCTTGGCCATACCGGCGGCACGCTCGACAAACTTGATTCCATTCCGGGCTACCAGAGCCAGCCTGATCTTGCCCTCTTCCGCACAGTCACGCGCTCTGCCGGCTGTGCTATCATCGGTCAAACCGCTGATCTCGCCCCCGCCGACAAGCGCTTCTATGCCATCCGCGATGTGACAGGGACGGTTGAATCCATTCCCCTGATTACCACTTCCATCCTCTCCAAGAAACTGGCAGCAGGCCTCGATCACCTTCTGCTTGACGTGAAATGCGGTTCCGGCGCCTTCATGTCCACATTGGGTGAAGCCCGCGAACAGGCCGAAAGCCTGGTTTCTGTCGCCAATGGCGCGGGTCTTGCCACGACAGCATTGATCACTGACATGAATGAGCCACTGGCGACCTGCGCCGGCAATGCCACCGAGGTCGCCAATGCCGTTGATTATCTCACCGGCAAACACCGTGATGCACGGCTGCATGAGGTGACCCTGGGCCTTGGTGCCGAGTTGCTGTCGAGCGTCCGGGGAACAGCCATTGAGGCGCGTGGCCAGCTTCAGAAGTCCCTCGACAATGGCAAGGCCGTCGAACACTTTGAACGTATGGTGGCCTTGCTCGGTGGCCCGAAAAATTTTGTGAAGGATGTGAAGAAGCACCTTCCTGTGGCGCACGTCTTGCGTCCGGTATTTGCAGAGCATCCAGGCACCATCCAGGCGATTGCAACCCGCGAATTGGGCGTGGCGGTCATTGAACTGGGCGGCGGCCGGCGCGTGGCAAGTGACCGGATCGACCACGCCGTTGGCCTGTCACGCCTCGCAGGCCTTGGTCAGCGTGTTGATGCTGAAACTCCTCTAGCGATGATTCACGCCCGTGATGAATCTGGCTTCGACAGGGCCGCCGCAACCGTCCGTGCGGCCTATCAGCTCGGCGCGGGCAAGGCCGGTGGCAACCCCGTGCTCGAGCGCATTGACCACTGACATGGATGCCTGACATGGCGCGCGTTTTTCTCTTCATCATGGATGGCTTTGGCATCGGCGGTGCACCCGATGCGGCTGCCTTCGGGGATGAGGGTGCCAACACCTTCAGCCATGTGGCGGAGCGCGAAAGCCTCCACATTCCAAATCTTGCATCCCTCGGCCTAGGTAAGGCCGCTCGGTTGGTGACGGGTAATGATCTCCTGCCTTGCAACGTCACCGGCCTCTGGGGGGCCGCGCGGGAAGTCTCGAAAGGCAAGGACACGATCACCGGTCATTGGGAAATGGCCGGTGTGCCGTTGGACAGGGATTGGGGTTATTTCCCCCACAGCAATCCCGCCTTCCCGCAAAAACTGATGGACGCCATTGTAACGCGCTGCACGTTGCCAGGGCTTCTGGCCCTCAATCATGCTTCTGGCACGCAGGTGATTGAAGACTTCGGCGAAGAACATATCCGCACCGGAAAGCCCATCGTCTACACCAGCGCCGACAGCGTCATCCAGATTGCCGCCCATGAAACGCACTTCGGGTTGCAGCGCCTCTATGATGTCTGCAAGATCACGCGCGATCTCACCTATGGGATGAACATTGGCCGCGTCATCGCACGGCCCTTTGTCGGCGAAACGGCAAAGACCTTCACCCGCACCGGCAACCGCAAGGACTATGCCGTGCTGCCACCCAAGCCCACACTGCTCAATGTGCTGTCAGATGCAGGCCGTGATGTAATTTCAATCGGCAAGATCGGCGACATCTATGCCCACTCCGGAACGGGGCGTGAGGTCAAGGTGGCGGGCATGGAACTCCTGCAGGATACAACGCTGGGTGAAATGGCAAAGCTCAAATCAAGTGGCTTTCTGATGGTCAACTTTGTCAACTTCGACACGGACTTCGGCCACCGTCGTGACGTACCCGGTTATGCAAAGGCACTTGGGCAGTTTGACAAATGGCTCGAAAAACCCCTGGCCACATTGCAACCCGGTGACCGCATCATTCTCACGGCCGACCACGGCAATGATCCCTCATGGAAAGGGACTGACCACACCCGCGAACAGATTCCGATCCTGTGCGCCGGCCCAGGTCTCACCCCAGGGTCGGTCGGAACCCGCACATCCTTCGCCGACATTGGCCAGTCGATTGCGCAGTATCTCGGCGTTGGCCCCTTGGCGGCGGGCGTGGCGTTCGATCTATCGTAGCCGCCGGGGTGCCACCGCTTGCGCTTCCAGCGGATTTTCCGGCCAGTAGTGTTTGGGGTATCGCCCGCGCAAATCTTTCCGCACATCCGGATAGCCATTGGTCCAAAAGGTCTCTAGCGATTGTGTGACGGCCACCGGTTTTCCACCCGGCGACAACATTTCAATGCGCAGCTTCGCCCGTCCCCCTGCCACCTGTGGCGCGGCATGAAGGCCAAACATTTCCTGCAAGCGCACCCGCAACACAGGATCACCTTCGCCCTCATAGTCAATGCGGTAGTGTCCGCCGGACGGCACTTCCATGCGCACAGGAGCGAGCGCGTCCAAGCGCGACAGCAAAGCATGGGGCACAAGGCTACGCAGGATCGCCGTCATGTCGAGGCGTTCGAGATCGCGCTTGCGCTGCATCCCTGCGAGATAGGGCAGCAGCCAGTCACCAACCATCCCAAGCAGCGCCGCATCGGAAAGGTCCGGCCATCCGGCATCTGGCCCAGCATCTGGCATTGTGCGTCTGAGAAACATCACACGCTGGCGAAAACCCGTTGCAGCTTCAGACCATGGCAAGACGGCAAGACCCATCTGGCGCACGCCTTCCAAAAGCCCCCGTGCCAGCATCTCTGGATCGGGATTGGCAAGTGTCCGTTCTTCCAGAATAATTGCGCCAAGACGTTTGACACGCTTGGCGACAGCGGCGTTTTGCTTCGCGTCCCATCCGGTGACCGCAGTTTCCGTGACAAGATTGTCGAAGTGAGTTTCGATCTCAACCAATGTCAGCACAGCGGCGAGAAAAATCTTCGCATCGGCCTGGGCATTGTCGAGAAGTGCGACGGCGATGAAATCTGCCTTTGCCAGCGGGTCATGCTCTGCCACCACGGCACCGCCGCCATTGGCCATGCGGAAGCGCGCACCACCACGGCGCTGTGCAATCCGGTCAGGATAGGCAAGGCCCAGCAACACGCCGTGGGAAACCTCATCCGTGTCATCCCCCAGCCGCATCACATCGATAATTTGTTTTGCGGATTGGCGAATGCGGTCCCGCGCAGCGCCGCGCACATGCATGAGCCGTGTTTCGAGATCGGCGGAGGTGTCGCGCGGCAGGCCGTCGCGTTCGGAAATCATGGCGGCGGTTTCAGCAGCAGCGCGACCGGCACCCAGCTCCGCTGCTTTCACCACCATGTGGGCGAGGCGCGGGTGGAGCGGCAGGCGTGCCATGGCCTTGCCGTGTGGCGTGATGCTGGCATCCGCGTTCAATGCACCAAGTTGTTTCAGCAATCCTTGCGCCTGCGCAAAAGCTGCCGCAGGCGGTGCTTCCAGCCACGGCAAACCATCTGCTGACGTCACCCCCCACTGGGCCATGTCGAGCACGAGGGGGGCGAGATCGCCCGCGCGGATTTCCGGGGCGTCATGGGCAGCAAGGGCCTTCGTCTCCGCCTCGGGCCACAGCCTGTAACACTGTCCTGGCATTAAACGACCGGCGCGGCCCTTGCGCTGTTCGGCAGAGGCCTGGCTCACGCGCACGGTTTCCAGCGCCGTCATACCGGACGCCGGATCAAAACGCGGTGCGCGCTTGAGGCCCGTGTCAATGACAGCTACGATGCCTTCGATGGTCAGCGAGGTTTCGGCGATGGTTGTGGCGAGCACGATCTTGCGGCGGCTTGGCGGTGATGGCGTGATGGCGTCGTCCTGCTCCGCAAATGACAAGGCCCCGTAGAGTGGCCGCACATCAACATTCGGAAGCAGAGCTGATTTGAGCAGCGCATCAACACAGCGCTTGATCTCGCTCTCACCCGGCAGGAACACCAACAGGCTTCCTTTGACCTCCCGCATCGCCCGCATGATGGCGCGCACGGTATCATCGATCAGGGTGAAGCGTGTCGGCCTGTCGAGGTGCGTGACCCCGACAGGGAACATGCGGCCCGCCGTTTGGACCAGTGGCGCATTGCCAAGATGGGTGCACAGCGTTTCCGCATCCAGCGTGGCCGACATCACGAGGATTTTCAGATCACTGCGCAAACCCCGTTGCACATCCAGCGCCAAGGCCAAACCAAAATCACCATCGAGACTGCGTTCGTGGAATTCGTCGAAGATGATGAGGCGGGTATCAGCCAGCTCCGGGTCCTGTTGCAGGCGGTGCGTCAAAACGCCTTCGGTGACGACTTCGACACGCGTGAGCTTTGAGACCTTGCGCTCCAGCCGCACCGTGTAACCGACCGTCGCCCCGACATCCTGGCCAAGCGAGGCTGCCATGAAACGCGCCGATGATCGGGCCGCGAGGCGGCGCGGCTCCAGCATCACAATCTTCTTGGCCGCAAGCCATGGCTCATTCCGCAAAGCCAATGGCACCCGCGTAGTCTTGCCTGCCCCCGGTTCAGCGACCAGCACGGCGCAGGGGTTTGCTGCAAGTGCGGAGCGCAGGTCTGGGAGTATGGTGTCGACGGGGAAGTGCATGGCTTCGTCCTGTATGGACGGCTGTTGAATGAATGCAACTACACCATCTCGCGCGTCCACGGGGGATCGGCGCCGGGTCGCGACACGGTGACGGCTGCGGCTTTCATGGCAAATTCGGTCGCGGCTTTCATGTGCGCTTCGCCGAGTGTGGCAATGGCTTTTTTGGTCAGCAGTCCATTGTGATGGAGATGGGCAAGGAAACCGGCGGTGAAGGTGTCTCCGGCACCCACGGTGTCAGCCACCGAGACCTTTGGTGCGGTGAGCGAGACATGGCGACCCTTCGCAAACACCTCTGAACCCTCACCACCGCGCGTGATGGCGACGAGTTTGGTGCCCGCCTTCAGCCACGTATTCGCGGCGGCTGCGAAATCCGGCTTGCCCGTCATCCACGTCACGTCTTCATCGGAAATCTTCACGATGTCAGCCAGCGCCATCAACCGGGTGAGACGCGCCACATGTTTCTTGCGGTCCGTGATCAGCGAGGCGCGGATGTTGGGGTCAATGGAGATGACGCGGGATTTGGCCTCACGCTTCAAAAGCGCCTCATAGGTCCCACCGCAAGGCTCAGGGATGAGCGAGATCGAACCAAAATGCAGGGCCGCCACGGCCTTCGCCAATTTCGGCAGGTCGACCTTCACGAGATTGCGGCCTGCTGAAGCCTCGTCAACAAAGGAGTAGCGGGCATGGCCGTTCTCCAGCTTCACGAAAGCCAAAGTCGTATGCTGCGGTTTCACGCGCAGGAATTTCAGGGAAACGTTGCTTTGCGCCAGCCCCTGCCGAAGACTGTCACCAAAAAAATCCGTCGACATTCCCGCAAACAGGCCCACGGCCACATCGAGCCGTCCGAGCGCGATGGCGGTGTTGTAGACCGAACCACCATTCACAGGCTGATAGACACCCACCCCGTCCTTGCCTTCGCGCGGAAGGAAATCAATGAGTGCCTCGCCACAACACAAAATCATGTCACACTCCAGCCATGCAGAAATGACTATAAATCATGCGGAATGACTTATTGCCACTGAAATGAGTTAGTTCTAGGAACCGCCTCAACTCTGAGGTACGTACCTCAAAACCATCGAAAGTGAAAGCATGACGACTCGCATTATTCCTGTTGATGATTTTGACTTGATCATTTTCGGCGCCACGGGTGATCTGGCGCAACGCAAGCTCTTGCCGGCGCTGTTTCACCGCGACGAGCAGGGGCAAATTCCCCCCGGTGCCAGCATTATCGGAACCTCGCGCCGCTCCATGACGCGTGCGGAATTCCGCGACTTTGCGGCCAAAGCGATCGAGAGCCATGCCAAGGCCATGAAGGCGGAACCGGAGATTGTGGAGCGCTTTCTCAACCGCCTCACATATTATGCGGCCGAGGCCACCAAGGACGATGGCTGGCTGGCACTGGAAAAGGAACTGAACGACCGCAAAGATGTGGTGCGTGTCTTCTATCTCGCCGTCGGGCCTGATCTTTTCGGCCCCATCTGCGGGCGCCTGGGCCGGCACAACCTCGTCACTGAAAAATCCCGTGTCGTGGTGGAAAAGCCCTTGGGCAAGAGTGGCACGTCAGCCGAAGCCACAAATCAGGCCATCGGCAAGGTGTTTGCCGAACCCGCCATCTACCGCATCGATCATTATCTCGGCAAGGAAACGGTGCAGAACCTCATGGCGCTCCGCTTTGCCAATGTGCTGTTCGAGCCCCTGTGGAACCATAAATATGTCGACCATGTGCAGATCACGGTGGCCGAAACACTGGGTGTTGAAGGACGCGCCGGATACTATGATACCTCGGGCGCCATGCGCGACATGGTGCAGAACCACATGCTGCAACTTCTCTGCCTCATTGCCATGGAGCCGCCGACCAACATGGAGGCCAATGCGCTTCGCGACGAGAAGCTGAAAGTGTTGAAGGCGCTGAAGCCCATGACGGCGGAGCGCATTGAGGCCAACAGTGTCCGTGGCCAATACAAGGCCGGAGCATCGGCTGAGGGCCCCGTTGCCGGCTATCTCGAGGACCTGGGCGATGACCAATCGACAACGGAAACGTTTGTCGCCCTGAAGGCGGAAGTCCGGAGCTGGCGCTGGAACGGCACGCCCTTTTATCTCCGCACCGGCAAACGCCTGCCGTCGCGGGTTTCCGAAATCGTCATCCAGTTCCGCGCCATTCCCCACAATATTTTTGACACGTCGGCTGGCCCGGCACACCCGAACCGCTTGGTCATCCGCCTGCAACCCGACGAAGGTGTTAAACTTGACCTGATGATCAAGGACCCCGGACCCGGCGGCATGCGCCTGCAACAGGTACCCGTCGACATGACCTTCAAGGAAGTCTTCAGCGTGCGCAATCCGGATGCCTATGAACGGCTGCTGATGGACGTGGTGCGCGGCAACCAGACACTGTTCATGCGCCGCGACGAAGTGGCGGCAGCCTGGGCCTGGATTGACCCCATTCTCGATCATTGGAAGGCCACGGTTGACTTGCCCAAGACCTACACCTCAGGCACCTGGGGACCCGCCGCTTCGGTGGCGCTGATCGAACGCGATGGCCGCACCTGGCACGACGGGCCATGAGGCGATTTGAAAACCGCGATGATCTGGCAAAAGCCTTGGCGCAGGCCGTCGCCTCCGACCTTGCCGATGTGATTGCTGACAAGGGCACGGCCACGTTGGCGGTGTCCGGCGGCACCACACCTCGGATGTTTTTCGAGTGCCTCTCCGAACAAGACATCGCTTGGCGCAAGGTGAAGGTGACGCTTGTTGACGAGCGCCAGGTCGATGAAGCATCACCACGGTCCAACGCAAGGCTGGTCAAGGCTGCGTTGATGCAAAACAAGGCCGCTGCGGCCGTGTTTGTGCCTCTGCACCAGAATGCCGATGTCGCCGCGGCGCTTGACCTTGACGTTGTCGTCCTCGGCATGGGCAATGACGGCCACACCGCCTCGTTCTTTCCGGGCGGAGACAGGCTTGCCCAAGCGCTCGACGTCAACAGCAAGGATGGCATAGTCAGCATGACCGCGGTCGGTGCCGGTGAGCCCCGCCTCAGCTTCACAGCGGCGAAACTTCTGGGTGCGTCATCCCTGTTCCTTCATATCGAAGGCCGGCAGAAGCGCGACGTCCTCGACAAAGCGAGATCCGGTACTGATGTGATGGACATGCCCATCCGTGCCGTGCTGCACTCCAACCATCCACTTCAAATCTATTGGTGTCCGTAAGGTGAGCCCATGACCGTCACATCCACAGTCTCCGCCGTCACCGAAAAGCTCGTGGCGCGATCGTTGCCAACGCGCCGCCGCTATCTCGACCGCATCGCCGCCGCTGCCGCCAGCACACCGAAAAGGAAATCCCTCGGCTGTGCCAACATTGCCCATGGCTTTGCCGCCTGTGGACCAAACGACAAGGAACAGTTGCGCAATGGCGAGGGGCCGAACCTCGCCATCATCACCTCCTACAACGACATGCTCTCGGCCCATCAACCCTTCGAGCGCTATCCCGAATTGATCCGCGCTGCGGCGCGCGAAGCCGGCGGCACGGCGCAGGTCGCAGGCGGTGTTCCCGCCATGTGCGATGGGGTGACACAAGGCGAACTGGGCATGGAGTTGTCGCTGTTCTCGCGCGACGTGATCGCGCTGTCGACCGCCGTGGCGCTGTCGCACCAGATGTTTGATGCCGCCGTCTATCTCGGTGTGTGCGACAAGATCGTGCCGGGCCTCATCATGGGGGCCTTGTCTTTTGGTCACTTGCCCGCCGTGTTCATTCCCGCAGGACCCATGACCAGCGGCATGGGCAACGAGGAAAAGTCCAAGGTGCGCCAGCTCTACGCCGAGGGCAAGGTCAGCCGCGCTGATTTGCTGGAGGCTGAGGCGCAATCCTACCACGGCCCTGGCACCTGCACCTTTTATGGCACGGCCAATTCCAACCAGATGCTCATGGAGATTATGGGTCTGCATTTGCCGGGCACCACCTTCGTCAATCCGGGCTCGGAATTGCGTGACGAAATCACCAAGGCCGCCGCCAAACAGGCGTTGTCGATCACCGCACTCGGCAACCGCTACACCCCAATCGGGCAAATCTATGATGAGAAATCGGTGGTGAATGGCGTTGTCGGTCTTCTCGCCACGGGTGGCTCCACCAACCACACCATGCACTTGATCGCCATGGCTGCGGCGGCGGGCATTGTGCTGACCTGGGATGATCTTGCCGAACTCTCAAAGACGGTGCCGCTGCTGACCCGCATCTATCCCAATGGCATGGCTGATGTGAACCACTTCCACGCGGCGGGCGGCATGGGTTTCCTCATCCGCGAATTGCTGGGTGCAGGCCTGTTGCACAAGGATGTCACCACGATCATGGGAACAGGGCTTGATGGCTATCTCACGGAGCCAAAACTTGCGAAGTCGCGTCTCACTTGGGGTGAAGCGGCAAAGTCATCCGCCGATACATCTGTGCTGCGCGGGGCGGATGAACCTTTTCAGGACACGGGCGGGCTCAATGTCTTGAAGGGCAATTTGGGCTCTGCCGTGATCAAGTCATCGGCCATTCCGCAGGATCGCCACATCATCGAAGCGCCAGCCCGCGTGTTTCACTCCCAGGAAGAACTGCACGCCGCCTTCAAGGCGGGCGAACTCAATCGCGATGTTGTGGCAGTGGTGCGCTTTCAGGGGCCAAAGGCCAATGGCATGCCGGAGCTACACCGCATGACGCCACCCTTGAGTGTCTTGCAAAACCGGGGCCTGCGCGTGGCGCTGGTCACCGATGGCCGCATGTCGGGCGCATCGGGAAAAGTTCCCGCCGCCATCCATGTGACCCCGGAAGCCGCCGATGGTGGTAATATCGGGCGCATCCGCGATGGTGATGTGATCCGCATTGATGCCGAAGCCGGAACATTGCAGGTGTTGGTGGACGCGGTGGAATTTGCCGCACGGCCACTGGCCACAGCAGATCTCTCCAAAAACGAAACGGGCGTGGGGCGCGAACTCTTCGCCTCCTTCCGCCGCATTGCCGGAACCGCCGATCGCGGCGCATCCATTTTTGAGGTGGCATGATGTCCATGGACGTGAAGCAACAAAAGACCGAGGCCATTCTGCGCAAGGCGCCTGTGGTTCCTGTCATGGTGATTGAGGATGTGGCGTCGGCCGTGCCGTTGGCGCGCGCCCTGGTCGCTGGTGGGTTGCCCGTGTTGGAAATCACCTTGCGGACGAAAGCCGCACTCGATTCCATCACGGCCATTTTGGCGGATGTGGATGGAGCGATTGTTGGCGCTGGCACGGTAATGAACCCGTCGCAGCTTGAACAGATGGCGAAACTGGGCTGCGCCTTCGCCGTGTCGCCCGGATCCACGGCCCAACTGTTGAAATCTGCCGAAGGCATCGACATGCCACTCCTGCCCGGCGGCATCACGGCCTCTGAAGTGATGAACCTGTTCGACCACGGCTACCGTTTCCAGAAATTCTTTCCCGCCGAACCGGCGGGCGGCACAGCAACACTGTCGTCCCTGTCGTCACCCATCCCACAGGTGAAGTTCTGCCCGACCGGCGGCATCAATCTTGCCCTGGCCCCGGGCTATTTGAAACTCCCGAACGTCATCACCATCGGCGGCTCGTGGATGGTGCCAAAGGCGCTGATTGCTGCGGGCGATTGGACAGGGATTGAAAATCTGGCGCGTGAGGCCTCAGCGCTGAAAGGTTAGGAAGGGGACAGCTCACCCGTGGATCTCCTTGATCTTCGCGGCCTTCAGTCCCGGCGCCCGTTCCAGCGTGTAGTTGAGATTGAACGCCGATGACGCCAGCAGCACGGGTGCTCCATCCAGGTCATGCGCCACAGCCGAGCGGTTGCCCTCGACGAACTGGTCGAGCACCAGCTTTTTTTCGGCTGAAATCCAGCGCAACACTTCAAAACGTGTGGTTTCAAACTCAACCGGCACCCCATATTCCTGGGCCAGCCGGTCTTTCAGCACATCAAGCTGCAGGGCGCCGACCACACCGACAATGGCGCCTGATCCGTCGAGCGGCGTGAACAGCTGCACCACGCCTTCTTCTGCCAGTTCTTCGAGTGCGCTGCGCAGCTTTTTGGCTTTCATCGGGTCGCCCAGTTTCACCCGGCGCAGGATTTCCGGGGCAAAAGATGGAACGCCTGTAAAAACGATGTCTTCCCCTTCCGTCAGCGTGTCCCCAATGCGCAAGACGCCATGGTTGGGAATGCCGACGACGTCGCCCGCATAGGCTTCTTCCGCCAGTGAACGGTCCTGGGCAAAGAAAAATTGTGGGGCGTTGAGGGCAAGTGATTTGCCGGTGCGAACGATGGTGGTGCGCATGCCGCGTGTCAGTTTGCCGGAACAGACCCGCATGAAGGCGATGCGGTCGCGGTGGTTGGGGTCCATGTTGGCCTGGATCTTGAAGACAACGCCAGTGAGTTTGCTTTCGCTGGCTTTCACTGTCCGCTGCCGGGCCTTTTGGTCGCGCGGTGGGGGTGCGTATGTGATCAGCGCCTCCAGCAAATCGCGCACACCGAAATTTTTGATGGCGGAGCCGAAATACACCGGAGACAGATGCCCTTCGAGGAAAGCCTGCCGGTCAAAGCCATGCTCAAATCCATGGGTCACGGATTGCACCAGCGCAATCTCCTCGCGGAAATGGGCGGCGGCACTTTCCTGTAGCAGCGCTGTCACCTTGGGATCATCCGGTCCTGTCACCCCTTCGCCTTCGGGTACGGAATCCAGTTTGCGGATGCGGGGTTCCGTCAGGTCATAGGTGCCAGCAAAATTCTTGGCGGTGCCAATGGGCCACACCATGGGAACCGCGGTCAGTGCCAGGCCTTTTTCAATCTCATCAATGAGGTCGAGTGGTTCGCGGGTCTCCCGGTCCATCTTGTTGATGAAGGTGACAATGGGAATGTCGCGCAGGCGGCAGATCTCGAAAAGTTTGCGGGTGCGGTCTCAATGCCCTTGGCTCCGTCAATCACCATGACGGCGGCATCGACGGCGGTCAGCGTGCGATAGGTGTCCTCGGAAAAGTCCTCATGGCCCGGCGTGTCGAGCAAGTTGAAGACGCAAGCATTGTATTCAAAGGTCATGACCGAAGTGACGACGGAAATGCCGCGCTGGCGCTCAATCGCCATCCAGTCGGAGCGGGTGTTCTGCTTATCCTTTTTGGCTTTCACCTGACCGGCGAGCTGAATAGCACCGCCGAACAGCAACAGCTTCTCCGTTAACGTGGTTTTGCCGGCGTCGGGATGCGAGATGATCGC
>JANPDD010000271.1:0-14984 GCA_031431295.1 Hyphomicrobiales bacterium
CTCATGGCCGCCGTAGCCTGAACGTCATGCAAAGCAGAGCAAAGAGGCGGAAAGTCCTCGTACACAAACCGCACCACTGACGTCCATACTCTTTCAAAAATCAAAACCACGCAAAGCGAAGCGTTTTTCAGCAACCTGCTAGATGAAAGGACTCAAGACCCACTCAAAACGCTTAAAATATTGATGAGCATCTATAGGCGCGTCCGAATTCTGGCCGAGTACGTCAATAAAGGTAAGGCCGATTTCCGACGTCTAGAGAAGCTGCGGCGCAAAATAGAAGATGCATGACTCACGGGCATAGGGTCGCCGGTTCCTTAGCCACACTTTCCCGTCATATGTAGAAAACGCACCCACCCACCTCCCCTAGTCCATGACAGCAGCCCTGCTGCGCGAGTCTGCCCAGGTGAAATAGCCGACACCTGCCAGCACCAGGCCCGAGCCCACGGCATCGGCGAGCGTGAAAGGTTCCCCTAGAATACCAACAGCGAGCACGATCGTGACGAGAGGCGAGATCGTCGAGATCATGGCCACGGCCTGCGCGTTGGTGCGGGCCAAACCAGCGTTGATCAGGAAGGAAGGAATGACGGTTGCGAAAATTGCGCAGCCGAATGCCATAGCCAAGAACCAGCGCGTGGCCGTGAAGTCACCATCAAAAAGGGCGTGGTGGGCAATGCAGGCAACGCCCGAAGCGGTGAGCGCCACGGCTGTGAACAGCACGCTGCCCATGAGGGTGATGAAGCGCTTGGCGAGAAGCTGGTAGACCGCAAAGAGCAAGGCGCAGGCCAAGACCCAGGTGGTGCCGATCACGGTGTTGATGCCGCCATCGGGAAGGTCCATGCCGAAAACAATCGCCAGCCCTGCATAACTCACGGCGGCGGCGACCAGGCTGTGGCGGGTCAGTTTCTGCTGCCAGAAGGCGGCGCCGATCAACAACACGAAGATAGGGTAGGTGAACAGCACCAGCCGCTCCAACTGCGCGCTGATGTATTCCAGGCCCTTGAAATCCGTGAAGCTGGACAAATAATAGCCGATGCAGCCGGTTGCGACGGCGCTGACAAGCGTGTTCGCACTGATGGGCCGCTCACCGCTGGCGCGGCGGCGGGACAAGGCCCAAAGCCCGGCGGCAATAAAGAAGGGCAAGGCAAATGCCATGCGGTAGGCCAGCATGAGGCTGGCGTTGACGTCATCGCGGTAGGCCAGCTTGATGAAGATGGCCTTGGTTGAAAACAGCGTTGCGCCCGCCGCTGTCAGCCAATAGCCCCAGTATTGTGGTCGGAACATGGATTGGCCTTACAGGGCCGTGGTGCAATTGTCCCGTGTTCAACCCGGCAGGGAGGCCATGAATGTGCGGCATGGCTTGCTGCCAGAGTTTAGCGCCGGGTGATGCCTCCCAGAATGCCGCGCACCAGGGCATTGCCGATGGAGCGGGCAACCGATGTGCCAAGCTGGCGGCCGACCGAACCCGCCACGTTTTTCACAAAGCGGTCAGTTGCCGACTCGCGTTCGCGGGGAGGAGCGCGTTCAGCGCGGGCTGATGGTCTGCTGGTACTCGCCTCCACCTTTTCAGTCTCGCGCTTCACGGCGCGGCCCTTCAGCTTTTCGTATGCCGACTCGCGATCCACCATTTTCTCGTATTGGCCGAACACCGGCGAAGACTTGATCAGCGTGCTGCGCTCGGCAGGCGTGATCGGCCCCAGGCGTGACGATGGCGGACGGATCAGCGTGCGCTCCACCATGGTCGGCACACCTTTGAGATCAAGGACGGACACAAGGGCCTCGCCCTTGCCCAATTCGGTGATGGCGCTTTCTGTCTTGAATTTCGGGTTGGGACGGAAGGTTGATGCTGCCGTGGCGACGGCCTTCTGTTCGCGCGGTGTGTAAGCGCGCAGTGCATGCTGCACACGGTTGCCCATTTGGGCCAGCACAGATTCCGGAATGTCGAGAGGATTCTGCGTCACAAAATAAATGCCGACGCCCTTGGAGCGGATCAGCTTCACGGTCTGTTCGATTTTTTTCAGCAATCCCGGCGGCGCGTCGGCAAAGAGCAGATGGGCCTCATCAAAGAAAAACACCATGTTGGGTTTCTCCGGATCTCCCACTTCAGGAAGCTGCTCAAACAATTCCGACATGAGCCAGAGCAGGAACGTGGCATAAAGCTGCGGCGAGTTGATCAACTGGTCGGCGGCAAGCACGTTCATGTAGCCCCGGCCGTCACGGGTGGTGCGCATCAGGTCCTTGATATCGAGAGCAGGTTCGCCAAAGAATCTGTCGCCGCCCTGCTCGTCGATCACCACGAGGCGGCGCTGAATGGCACCAATGGTCTGGTCGTTCACATTGCCATAGTCGGTGGTGATTTCCTGGCCGCGCTCCGCAAGGTCCTTGAGCAGGGCGCGGAGGTCCTTCAAATCGAGGATGGCAAGGCCCTCCTCGTCGGCAATCTTGAAGGCAATATTGAGAGCGCCTTCCTGTGCCTCGGTCAGCCCCATGAGGCGCGACAGCATGAGCGGCCCCATGTCCGTGACCGTTGTGCGGATGGGGTGGCCCTGTTCACCGAACAGGTCCCAGAAAATGGTGGGCACCTCTTCGAAGCCATAGTCATCGAAGCCAATTTTCCTGGCGCGTTCGAGAAGAAAATCCTTGGGCTCGCCCTTCATGGAAATGCCTGAGAGGTCGCCCTTCACATCGGCGGCGAAGACCGGAACGCCGGCAGCACAAAAGCCTTCCGCCATGATCTGCAATGTCACGGTCTTGCCGGTGCCTGTGGCGCCGGTGACCAGCCCCTGGCGGTTCGCCAGCGGCAAGAAGAGTTCCTCACGCTTCTCGCTCTTGCCCAGGAAAATGGAATTGTCGGCCATTGCTCGCATGTCCCATCAAGAATCTTTGAAATCGAAGCCTATCTGCTCCAATTCGTCTGGCAAGGCAAACCTGCGTTGAATTGCAACATGCTCCCGTCGACCAGATTGTTTCAATCTGGCCGGAACATGCTGTAAGGATTTTCCCATGCAGCATTTTCCCCCACAAACACATGAGCATTGGCTTGCCAAAGTGGCGCAAGCAACGGGAGGTGCCGCATTTGACGGCGAGGGCGTGCTTTATCAGCGCGCCAGCGGGCCAACAGTCGGGCGGCCATTTTCCGGGCCGTGGAAAATCCTGGCGCGTGTTGACCATGCGGACACGACGAAAGCCCTCGTTCAGGCCCAGGATGACATTGCAAATGGCGGCACTGGGCTTGTCATCACCTCTTTTGAGAGCGTCGACGCGCTTTCTGCACTTCCCCTCCACAAACTGACGTTGCGCAACGAGGCGGGGGATTCGGGCGCGGTGGCCCTGCAGAACCTTATTGGTACAATGCCGTTGGACCCCGGCCTTATTGATGCAGATTTTGGCGCGGTCGACCTTGACGTGGCCGTGGCATTGGCCAGACAAGGTTTCAGCGGCGCGCTGATGCGCGGGGATGGCCGGCCGTTTCATGACGCCGGGCTGGATGACGCCCAGGAACTTGGCGCGAGCCTCGCCTCCGCCGTCGCCTGCTTGCGCACACTGGCATCTCTGCCGGACGAACGGCTGTCACATGCCGTGAGCATGACGCTTGCTGCAACGCAGGACATGTTTTCAACGCTCGCCAAATTCCGGTCAGCCCGCATCCTGTGGAAAAAAGTGCTGCTGTCCTGCGGATTGCCGGAAGCACCGCTGGCACTGCACGGAGAAACATCGCGCATCATGCTGGCGGCGGAAGACGTGCACAGCAACATCCTGCGCGAAGTCGCTGCCGCTTTCGGCGCGGTCCTCGGTGGAGCAGACAGTTTTTGCGTCCTGCCGTTTTCAATCCGGCAAGGAGTTCCCAACGGTTTTGCGCGGCGTGTCGCCCGGAACATTCAAAGCATCCTGTCGCGGGAGGCCAACCTGTGGCAGGTTGCGGACCCGGCAGCGGGAGCGGGCGCATTCGAACATTTGACGAAGCGAATGTGTGAGAGCGCGTGGCGCGTGATGCAAGATTGCGAACGGGGGCATTGGCCGAAGGGGGATGCCGCGAAGCATTCAGCACGTCCGGTCATTGGTGTCACGGCACACCGACTGGAGCTGGAACCTGCCGCCGATGTTGAAGGTGCGCCATGAGTCGCGTTCCCGATTTTTCCGGCGTTGCCCTTGATTGGGCGGTCACAGATCCGTCCCCTCCAAAACAAGCGCAAGCGCAGGCATTCCAGACGGCAGAGGAAATTGCCGTCAATTCCCGCTACACGGTCGCGGACACGCCAGGTTACGCCCCGTCCTATCCCGGCCTTGCGCCGTTTCTGCGGGGGCCTTACCCCTCCATGTATGTGAGGCAACCCTGGACGATCAGGCAGTATGCCGGTTTTTCCACTGCAGAAGACTCCAATGCCTTTTACCGCCGCAACCTCGCGGCAGGCCAAATGGGACTTTCTGTGGCTTTCGATCTCGCTACCCATCGCGGCTACGATTCCGACCACCCCCGCGTTGCCGGAGATGTTGGCATGGCGGGTGTTGCGATCGACTCAATCTACGACATGCGCACATTGTTTGATGGCATCCCGCTCGACAAGATGACCGTTTCAATGACGATGAATGGCGCGGTGCTGCCCATTCTCGCGCTCTACATTGTGGCGGGCGAAGAACAAGATGTGCCACCGGAAAAACTTGCGGGCACAATCCAAAACGACATTCTCAAAGAATTCATGGTGCGCAACACCTACATTTATCCACCCCGGCAATCGATGCAGATCGTCTCTGATATTTTCGCCTATTGCGCGATGCACATGCCGAAATTCAACAGCATTTCCATTTCCGGCTATCACATGCAGGAGGCAGGCGCCTCGGCCGATCTTGAACTCGCCTACACGCTTGCCGACGGATTTGAGTATGCAAAGGCGGGCATGGCCGCAGGCATGGATATTGACAGCTTTGCGCCGCGGTTTTCCTTCTTCTTTGGCGTTGGCATGAATTTCTTCATGGAGGTGGCCAAACTCAGGGCGGCGCGGGTTCTCTGGGCTGAAATGATGCAATCGCTCGGGGCCAAAAACGAAAAATCGCTGATGCTGCGGACCCATTGCCAGACCAGCGGTTGGAGCCTTGCGGCACAGGATGTGTTCAACAACATCACGCGCACCTGTCTTGAGGCCATGGCGGCAACGCAGGGCGGCACCCAATCGTTGCACACCAATGCGCTCGATGAGGCGCTTGCACTGCCGACCGATTTCTCCGCCCGCATTGCGCGCAACACACAGCTTTTTCTCCAGATGGAGGCCGGAACCTGCCGGTTCATGGATCCCTGGGGCGGCTCCTATTTCGTGGAGAAACTGACGGAAGACCTGATGGCCCGGGCGCGCGTGCATCTGGCCGAAGTCGAAGCCTTGGGCGGCATGGGCAAGGCCATCGAGGCAGGACTGCCAAAACGGCGGATTGAAGAAGCGGCCACCCGCACCCAGGCCCGCATTGATTCCGGGGAGCAGTCCGTCGTTGGTGTCAACTGCTTCAAGGCAACTGATGAAAGGCCGATTGACATATTGACGGTGGACAACTCCAAAGTACGTGCCACCCAAATTGAAAAGCTGCGGCGATTGAAAGCGGAACGCGATCCGCAGCGCACTGATGCGGCACTGCGCGGCCTCACGGAGGTTGCGCGGACAGGCAAGGGAAACCTGTTGGGTGCCGCCGTCACCGCCGTGCGTGCGTTCGCGACGGTGGGTGAAATATCTGCGGCGCTGGAAGCCGTCTGGGGCAGGCATCAAGCCATACCATCAACCGTACGCGGCATCTATGCCGCCTCCTCCAATGATTTGCTGCAGGTTGAGGCGGCCAAGCGGGCAGTCAGGGCATTTGCAGAATCAGAAGGGCGCGCACCTGCCATTCTTGTGGCCAAGATCGGACAGGATGGCCATGACCGTGGCCAAAAAGTCATCGCGTCGGCCTTCGGCGATATTGGGTTTACTGTTGATGTGGGTCCGCTGTTTGCAACACCTGAAGAAGTGGCGCTGATGGCGATTGAGAAAAACGTGCATGTCGTCGGTGTGTCGTCACTTGCGGCCGGCCATTTGAGTCACATCCCCCAACTCAAGGCGGCGCTGGAAAAGCTGGGCCGGGGCGATATTCTGATCGTGGCGGGCGGCGTCATCCCACCCGATGATATCCAGAGGCTCCGTGACATGGGGGTGGCAGCCGTCTTTCCGCCGGGAACGGTGATCCCGAAAGCTGCCCAGGAGCTCCTGGAAAAACTCAGCGCGCACTTGGGTTATGCGCAGCGCGTTTCAGCCTAAGCGGGCGCTTGTGCAAACCTGTGTGCCGCTCTATTGAGAGCGACCGTTCGCAAAACTGAGTTTGAACTTGTTTGATTTTCTTTTTTCATCCGAAGCCCTGATTGCCCTCGGCCAGGTCATCATGATTGACCTCGTCCTGGCGGGGGACAATGCCATTGTCATTGGCCTTGCCGCCGCCGGCCTGCCGAGGGATCAGCGCAACAAGGCCATTCTTGTTGGCATCATCGCGGCCACCGTGCTGCGGATCATCTTCGCGATTTTCACCACGCAACTCCTGCAGATTTTGGGACTTTTGCTGATGGGCGGAATCCTGTTGCTGTGGGTGTGCTGGAAAATGTGGCGCGAATTGCGCGCCGGTCCACATGACGAAGAACAGGCCATTGAGGCCGTCACGGGTGAGGATATCAACGCTGACGGCAGCATTGCCAAAGGCGCGGCGCGCAAGACTTTTGCCCAGGCCGCCTGGCAGATCGTGGTTGCTGACGTATCGATGTCACTGGACAATGTTCTCGCCGTGGCGGGAGCGGCCAAGGAGCATATTGAAGTCCTCGTGATCGGTCTCATCTTGTCGATTGCCCTGATGGGTCTTGCCGCCTCCTTTATTGCGAAGTTGCTGCAGAAGCACCGCTGGATTGCCTACGTCGGCTTGCTGATCATATTCTATGTCGCTCTGGAGATGATCTACAAGGGTGGGCGCGAGGTGTGGCCGGTACTGGCGACGATGGTTTGAACTTGAAGTTCAAAGCACTGGTTTAACCACGGGTGAGGCGGTTGACCCCTGCAAAGGCCCGCCTGAGCCATGGGACATCGGGCGCATCCCAATTGGGCTCCTTGCCACAGACCAAATCAAAAAAAGCGACAGCCGCTGCCGGGTTGTCGGCGACATTCTCCTTGAACGATGACCAGAAGGCGGGACTGTCGGACGCCGCTTCGTTCCCAGGTTCATCTTCCCCCATCTCCCGCAGGATCGCAGCTGCCACAGACAGGCAGAAACTGGTATAGGCGTAGCCTTCTGGCCAACCCGCAAGGGCGTGGCCCGACAAATCTTTGCCAGGAACGGCTGACCCGTCGCTGCGCGGCACTGCCCGCAGCGGCGCTGCGGCGATCAACTCCTTCAGCATCAGGCCTGAGGCGTAAATCGTGAAGTCCCGCCGGTCGATGTCGGCCAGGTGCTTGGTGGCATCAAAGCGCTGGCGCCAGCTGGCAAAGGCCGTGGCCAGTGCGGCATGGTCCACGTGGGGGAAAAGGCTGGTTTCACGAAACAAAAGTTCCAGATTGCGTTCAAAGGAGCGCAAGATGGTGCGAAACCGCCGCGCCTCATGGTTGAGGTCGCTCGACCTTTCAAGCTCGGATTTGAGTGGTGTCAGCATGGCATAACACTGTTACACCATGTTCGCTTGACGAATTCCAGTCTGGAAGGCTCTAATTGACCCCATGCCGACACTTGCCCGTTCCCCAGGAACTTTGACCGATCACGCAGTTTGCATGGCCGCTGGCCTGCGTGACGGCTTGCGCACCGCACAATTCTATGTGCGTGACATTTCCCATGCCGACAGCTTTCCGGGTGATGCCACCCGCGCCACTTTGTTGTCACATATTGTGGGGGGGCTGGCGCGCTGGACAGATCGCCTCCTGTCCAGTGCTGCAGATTGGTCCATTCGCCTGTTCCTGCCGCAATGGCGCAATTTGCCCTCCCCCTTCGCGCCCCACATGGTGGACGAGGTCATTGCTGCGGTCCGTGAAAACCGCCTCGCCATGACGTCGCTGTTCACCGTCTATTTCTTTCGGGCAGCCCGGCACATTCTGGAACGATGTGCGGAGCCGCCTTTTCTGGTGCTTGAGCACCGTGTTGATGCCGCCCGCCGCAGCCTGGCTGAGAGGCAGGCTGGTATCAAAGACTCGGTCAACAGTCTCGGCCATGCCATGCTCGCGCTGACGGAAGCCAGGGCCATTGCCCGCATTGGTCAAGCAAAACCGGGCTTTTCCTTTCTCAGCGCCCATGACCCCAATCTCGTGGTCATGGCAACGGCCTGTGTCGCCTTGCTGCTGGCGGAAGTGGGGCGTCCGATTGAAATCCTGGGCGAGGACGAGTTCTTTGCCATCACAGGCGCACTGATTGCGTCACGCCTTCCCGCCATGGAAAAGGCTGTTGCGGCCCGAGATGTGGTGGCGTTGTCCCGGGAATTGGCGGCTGTCCGTGAGCTCTATTAAAAATTGCAGCGGCAGAACCAATCCACCGCTGCAGCAGGCTTGAGCAGACTGAATTTTACGCCTTAAGCACGCCCGACTGTTTCGCGGCATGGGTGGCGAGGTAGTCCATCAGCCCCGGGTTCAGGCAGTCGGAAGGCGGTAGGCCAACCTTCTTGAGCCGCGCGCGGATGGCGGGCATGGCAGCAGGGTCTGTTCCCGTCTCGATCAATGATGACACGAAGGCCGCGAATCCCGGCGGCGACCAGCCCTTGTCCTTCGACAGTTCGGGATGGACAAAAGTAAGGCCTTCAAAGCCGTGACCCTTGCGCCTGACCGGACCGTGCATGTGGGCACCGCAGCCTGTGCAGGCGTGGCGGAGGATGAGGGCGTTGTCGTCGACCACCTTCAGCTTGTGGCCGTTGGCTGTGACTTTGACCTTGTCGGAAGGCACAACGGCGACAATCGAGAACAATGCGCCGGCGGGCTTCCAACACTTGGAACAGCCACAGGCATGGTCATGGGCCGACTGCGCGCCAAGCTCCACCGTGACCGGGTCAGTTGCGCACTTGCAAGTGAGCGTGCCACCGGCAAAGTTCTTCTTTGCTTTTGGAAAAACGCCTTTGTCAATCATCGGGTGCAGTTTCAGGGCCTTGAGTTTTGCCTTGGGCTTTGCCTTGGCCTTTTTCTTTGCGGCTTTCTTTGCCATTTGGACGTCCTCCTGGGTTTTTCGTGGTTCAGAATACAACAACGCTCCTGATGGACTTGCCCTGATGCATCAGGTCAAAAGCGTCATTGATTTTTTCGAGCGGCAGGATGTGGGTGATCATTGGATCAATCTCGATCTTGCCATTCATGTACCAGTCAACAATCTTGGGAACGTCAGTGCGGCCGCGGGCGCCGCCAAAGGCCGTGCCGCGCCAAGAGCGGCCCGTGACCAGTTGGAACGGCCGGGTGGAGATTTCCTGACCGGCACCCGCGACGCCAATGATGATCGATTGCCCCCAGCCCTTGTGGGCTGCCTCGAGGGCGACACGCATGACCTTGACGTTGCCGATGCATTCAAAGGTGTAGTCAGCCCCGCCATTGGTGAGGTTGACCAGATGGGCCACGAGATCGCCCTCAACCTTTGCCGGGTTGACGAAATGGGTCATGCCGAATTTGCGGCCCCAGTCTTCCTTGCCATCATTCATGTCAACGCCGACAATCTGGCTCGCGCCCGCAAGCCGCAGGCCTTGGATGACATTGAGGCCGATGCCGCCCAGGCCAAAGACAATGGCGGTTGAGCCTGTTTCAACCTTGGCCGTGTTGAGCACCGCACCCACGCCGGTGGTGACGCCGCAGCCGATATAACAGATCTTGTCGAAGGGCGCGTCCTCACGCACCTTGGCGAGCGCAATCTCCGGCAGGACCGTGTAGTTGGAAAACGTCGAGCAGCCCATGTAGTGGTGCACCATGTTGCCCTTGTAGGAAAAGCGCGACGTGCCATCCGGCATCAGCCCCTTGCCTTGGGTGGTGCGGATTTTCTGGCACAGATTGGTTTTGGGGTTGAGGCAATATTCGCATTCGCGGCATTCCGGCGTGTAGAGCGGGATGACGTGGTCACCCTTCTTCAGGGACTTCACGCCTGCGCCGACCTCCATCACCACGCCTGCCCCTTCGTGGCCCATGATCGCGGGGAACAGGCCTTCCGGGTCTGCACCTGAAATGGTGAATTCGTCAGTGTGGCAGATGCCGGTGGCCTTGATCTCGACCAGAACCTCGCCTTCTTTCGGGCCTTCGAGGTCCACCTCCACGATTTCAAGTGGCTTTCCAGCTTCAAAGGCAATGGCGGCGCGGGACTTCATGGAACGGCAGCACCTTTTGTCAAACGGAAGAATGTTCTTTAGCGCGAGTCAATTTCCGGCACCAGAGGGATTGCGTCATTGAACTTGATAACCCACCTCCAGGGACATTTCCGCCAGCCATTCCCAGAAACTCTCCGAAAATCCCCTGAAGACGGAGATCTCGTAGGCATCGGGTGCCACACGCGTCAGGTGAACGCCGACATGGGCCATCTGGGTGACGGCGGAGCGGTCGACGGGGAACGCGTCGGGGTGGAGATCGACCGGGGTTCCTTTGGCCAGCACATTGCGGGCCTTCGGGCCTTTAACGCGCAGGGTGACGCGACCATGGGACTGATCGACGACGGAGGCGAGGCTGGCCAATTTCCTGGCGAGCTCTTTTTCGAGTAGTCCCTCATCGTGGTTGGTGCTCTGGACGTAATATTGGTCCGGGCCTGCCCACATGACGCGCACACCACGCAGTTTGTCCAACACGTCCTTGGTGGCCTTGCCCTTGCCTGCCCGGGCAATGACTGTGGCCAACGAGAGCGGATGAACGACCGACAGGATAACTCCCGGAATGCCCATGTCGGCACCAAAGCGCCCGGGGATGGCTTTGGTCGCGAGTGGCGACTGGCGGGTGAATGCCGGAGAACTAGACATGAAGCCTCGCATTCTCGCGGTCAAAATGCATGGGCTCGCAGATTTCCGCCAGCATGTGGATGTTGCGCAAACCGTCAAAGACCTTGACCACTTCGCCATGGCGGGCGCGGCCATTGGACAGAAGCGCCAGACCCAACCACACATCAAGCATCGGCGACCAGGCAACCGAGGTGATGTAGCCTTGGTCATTGGCCATCGACGGCTTGTCGCCCTGTTTCAGCAAATGCGAACCGGCGCGCAGTTTGTCGGATTTGTTGACGGGGCGAATGCCGACCACGCATTGGCGCATCGGATCAACGAGGCCCTCGCGACCCGCCATCATACGGCCAATGTAATCCTTCTTGGCGGACATCATCTTGCCGAGGCCGATGTCTGTGGCCGTTGTCGTGCCATTCAACTCGCCGCCCGCCACATGGCCCTTCTCGATGCGCATGATCGAAAGTGCCTCCACGCCATAAGGTTCGATCGCAAATTCAGCACCGGCCTGCATCAAGCCCCTCGCCACCGTGTTGCCGAAGTCGGCGGGCACGGCCAACTCGTAAGCATGTTCACCAGAGAAGGAAAGCCGGAACAGACGCGTGGGTATGCCACCGAGGATGCTCACCTCGCGGGCGGCCATGTAGGGTGTGTTGGCGTCATCCAATTTCGCGCCATCGATGATCTTGTTCAGCGTGGCGCGGGATTTCGGCCCGGCAATGGCCATCTGCGCCCAGTGCTCGGTCACAGAGGCATAGGTCACATCGAGTTCGGGCCACAGGGCCTGATGGCAGAACTCCATGTGCGACATTATTTTCGCGGCGTTGGCCGTCGTCGTGGTTATGACGAATTGGTCGTCGGCAAGGCGTGACGTGGTGCCGTCATCCATGACAATGCCGTCCTCACGCAGCATCAGGCCATAGCGGGCCTTGCCGATGGCCAGCGTCGAGAAGGTGTTGCAGTAGAGCCGATCGAGAAACGCGCCAGCGTCCCTGCCCTGCACATCGATTTTGCCAAGTGTCGAGACATCGCAGAGTCCAACGCTGCTCCGTGTCCTGATGACTTCACGGGATGCGGCGGCCAGCCAGTCTTCGCCTTCACGCGGGAACCATGACGAGCGCATCCACAAGCCGGTTTCCACAAAGACGGCACCCTGTTCCGTTGCCCAATCATGGAGTGGTGTTTTGCGCACCGGTTGAAAATGCTGTCCCGTGAAAGGCCCGGCAAAGGCCCCAAAGGAAACGGGCGTGTAGAAGGGCCGGAAGGTGGTCGTTCCGATTTCCGGAACCGACTTTCCCGTCGCTTCCGCCAGAATGGCGATGGCGTTGACATTGCCGAGCTTGCCCTGGTCGGTGGCCATGCCCGTGGTGGTGTAGCGCTTGGCAAGTTCGATGTGGTTATAGCCTTCACGGGCGGCCAGCGGCAGGTCCTTCAAGGTGGCGTCATTCTGATAGTCAACAAAGGCCTTGCCCGTTGACTCCTTCACATACCAGAAAGGCGTGATCACATAGGCTTCGTCGCGGCACATGGGTGTTGCGGGTGTGCGACCTTTCAAAGTGCCGGCGCGCGCGCCATCGGCAAGGCATTCGGAGAGCAGCATCTTGCCATTGGCGGAACCTGCCGCGATATAGCCCGGCCCCACGTCGGGCGGCAGGAAAGCCGCCAGCGTTTCATTCCAGACGGGTCTGGCACCGCGATGACACATGAGATTGACGATTGGTGACCACCCCCCCGACATGGCGATGGCGTCGCAAGGAATTTTGCTGTGGTCGGCAAGCTCAATGGCTTCAACTTGTCTGCCGCCCTTCACATTGACGACGAGAGCGCCTTTTCGGGCATCAACGACGGCGGCGATGTTCACGCCATGGGATTGCAAGTCGCGGGCGGTCCGAAGTCCCGAAGAATTGTTGGTGAAGACAGCAATGGATGAACCCGCCGCCACCGCATAGCGATTGGCATACTGGCGCATGGCAGATGCTGTCATGACGCCGGGAACATCATTGCCACCAAACACAATCGGGCGTTCCTCAGCACCAGCCGCACTGACCGCTTTTTTGGCGATGATGCGCCAATAGCGCTGGCGGGGATCATTGTGCGAGGGTGCCGCAACGTGATCATTGACGCGTTCGACTGCCCCAAAAATATTGCCATCGAACCTGCCGAAGATTGTGGTGCGCGGCAATAGTGTCACATTGGGCATGGTACTGAGTTCGGCGATCAACCCTTGCGCCCAGTCGAAGCCTGAAAGCCCGGCGATTTCTTCCTGCTCAAAAAGCAACGAACCACCAAACCTGGCACCCTCATCGGCGAGAATGACGCGGGCGCCGCTGCGGGCCGCAGTCAATGCTGCCATCAACCCTGCGGGGCCGGAACCAATGACCAGCAAATCGCAATGGGCGTAGGATTTCTCGTAGCGGTCGGGGTCAGCCTCGCGCGATGCGGTGCCAAGGCCAGCCGCTTTGCGGATCATGGGCTCGTAAATCTTCTCCCAGAAGCTCTTCGGCCACATGAATGTCTTGTAGTAGAATCCCGCCACGAAAATCGACGAGGCCAGCGCACTGACCGCACCGATGTCAAAGCTGAGCGAAGGCCAGCGGTTCTGGCTCTTGGCGACGAGCCCATCGTAAAGCTCGATCATGGTGGCCCGGGTGTTGGCCTCCTTGCGACCGCCTTCCCGGAGTTCCACCAATGCGTTTGGCTCGGCGGCCCCTGCCGTCACGGCACCCCGGGGACGGTGATATTTGAACGAGCGCCCCATCAGGTGTGTGTCGCTGGCAATGATGGCGGATGCCAGCGTGTCACCGTGGAATCCCTGCAAGGACTTGCCATCGAAGGTGAAGTTCAGAGTTTGGCTCCGGTCAATGAGGCCGCCCTTGGAAAGCCGAAAGCCGCTCATGCTCTAGGCCTTTTCTTCACATGATCGCGGGCCGTCACCACCGTTTTTATGTCATGGGTCCCGGTGTTGCGTGTCACCACCAGCCAGGCGCGGCAGCCACCCGAATGATGGGCAAATTCATCGAACAGCCCCTTCGGGTTGTCGCGGAGATAAACATAGTCGAACCACTGATCCATCGTTGCCGGATCATTGGACGCAGGGCGCGGGAGGCTCGCATCACCGTTGAAGGTGAATTCCTCGACCGGGCGCGATCCGCAATGGGGACAGGTGATCAGCATGGCATCATCAATGCAAATTGGGCGTTGGCCCTTGCCCCTTTTCGTCAAGCATATAACCCCGGCGGAAACGGTCGAGGCGGTAAAGGGAGGCAATGTCCTTGGGTTCATCGCGGGCGATCAAATGGGCAAAGCAGAATCCTGAGGCAGGCGTTGCCTTGAAGCCGCCATAGCACCAGCCAGCATTCAAATACAGTCCGTGTACGGAGGTTTTGTCGATGATCGGCGAGCCATCCATCGACATGTCCATGATGCCGCCCCACGAGCGCAGCAAACGAACCCGCGACAGGGCCGGGATCATGGCAAGGCCCGCTTCCACCACATGTTCGACCATCGGCAGGTTGCCGCGCCTCGCATAGGAGTTGTAGCCGTCAAGATCGCCGCCGAAAACAAGGCCGCCCTTGTCCGATTGCGAGACATAGAAATGTCCGGCACCAAAAGTCACGACACCGTCGATGAAGGGTTTAAGTCCTTCTGACACAAAAGCTTGCAGCACATGGCTTTCAATCGGCAGCTTCAGGCCCGCCATGGCGGCTACTTCAGACGAGTTTCCGGCGGCGGCCAGCGCCAGTTTTTTGCAGGCAATGGGGCCGCGTGACGTATCAACGCCCGTGACCTTGCCGTTTTCGATCCGGATGCCCTTCACTTCGCAGTGCTGGATGATATCGACGCCAAACTGGTCGGCACCGCGGGCAAAGCCCCAGGCCACGGCATCATGGCGCACCGTGCCGCCGCGCCGCTGCAACAACCCGCCCTTGATGGGAAAGCGCGGGTTGTCGTGGTCAAAAAACGGATACATCTCGCGCACGCCACTTGCATCCAGCAATTCAGCATCGACGCCGTCAATACGCATGCCATTGCCGCGCCGCGCGAAGGCATCGCGCTGGGCATC
>JANPDD010000272.1:0-2014 GCA_031431295.1 Hyphomicrobiales bacterium
GATTTTGCGCGCAATGCTTTTGGTCATCTGAGTCCAGATGACCGCACGGCGCGCTAGTTATGACATTTCCCAAGAGACTTCTGGACGGCTACCTGGCTTTTCGCAGCGGCCGCTACGCCGATGAATCCGAGCGCTACAAGAGGCTTGGCCAGGGTTTGCAAAAACCCACCGTGATGATCATTGCCTGCTGCGATTCGCGTGCCGCACCAGAGACCATCTTTGATGCCGGCCCCGGGGAAATCTTCGTCATGCGCAATGTGGCCAACCTGGTGCCGCCCTACGCGCCGGACGGCAAACACCATGCCACCAGTGCTGCGCTGGAATTCGCCGTGCTCTCGCTGGGTGTCAAACACGTGGTGGTGATGGGTCATGGCCGCTGCGGTGGCATTCGCGCCGTGGTCGAAGGCGGCGATCCGCTGTCGTCGGGGGATTTCATCGGCAAGTGGATGTCGGACGTCAAGGATGTGGCGGAAACCGTGCGCCATGACCATGACCATGGGGCGGGCCGCGACCTGCAGACCGCCGTTGAACTCGCTTCCGTCGAGCATTCACTGGCGAACCTGCGCACATTTCCCTGGCTCCGCATGCGCGAGAACAAGGGTGAGGTTTCACTGAACGGGGCGTGGTTTGATATTTCGCTGGGCGAACTGCATGTTTACGACGGGCAAACGCGGGGCTGGAGCCTTATTCCGGGAGCATGACAGCGCAGCCGGGAAAGGCTTCCGCGAGTATCCGCCGGGCCGCAAACCCCGCTTGCAGATCCCAGCAGTTGACGATGCCCAGCCGAAAGCCACCGGGCGGCATGGCGTGTTGGTTGCCCGGCTTGTTTTCGTGATAGGTGATTTGCAAGCTCGCGACACCAGGCATCCTGCGGATTTCGTTCTGCTCGTCTGCACCGGGGTAGGGCGGCACAGTCCCGTGCCGGGCAAACAGCGGAATGGAATAGCCCGTCCGGTCTGGCGCAGGGGCTGGCAGCCAGCAGCCATGCTGATAGAGCGCAATGACGCTGTCAAACCACGGCCTGCCATAAAGGTCGCACCATTGGTCGGCAAAGCGTAAATGCACCTCGACGATGCGTCCGCCGATTGTTTCGATGTTCATCATCCCTGCGTAGTTTGGCAACTCGCGCGAGATCCACGCGGCAAGATAGTCCTCGAGGGTCTCGTCGCCTTCGCCGTGGATGATCCAGTGCTGGAACATGCCGCCCGTCCAAGTGATGCCGGTTGCGTGTCTGGCCCAGTGAACCTTGCCTGCGACAACGGCACAGTCGGTTGAGACATGGCGTCCTGAAAACAATGTCATCCACATCTGGGCGGGCGTCATACGGGCGCGAAAGTCTCCTGCCGACGTGATGATGCCGCTACCAAGCCCCATGCCCTTCAGGTTGACGCGGGGCTTGGCAAAGACCGGAAACTCAGCCGGCATGTCTGATGCTGTGCCACTCGCAACGTTCTGGCTGCGGGCGATGTGCAGCTTGTCATAGATGTGTCGATGGTCCGGAAACCACTCCCAGCAGTCAATGTCGTCGATGGGAACATTCACATCCGGCGGGCAGGGGATATTCTCGAAATACTGGACGCGCCAGGGATCGCGGACATGAAAGGGCATTCTCCCTACATAACATCACGCAAATATGCTGCAATCAAACTGCTGTGATCGGCTCCCTACTGCAGACAGGCTGCGCCATTTCTGCTGGATCTCCCACTCCTCATTTCAGCTTGATTTCAAGCTTGGCAGACGGGATTGCAAGATCCCCGGAAATTGGTTACCATCCCGCCACGCGCAGGGGGATGTCCGCCATGAGAATCAGGTTTTTGTTACTTGCAATTGCTTTGATGGGATTTGGCTTGGCACAGTCCGCTCAGGCTGGCAGCATCGTGCAGCCTCCACCTCCGCAATATGTGGGTGAGAAAGAAACAATCTTTTCAATTGGCATCCAGTTTGACTTTGGTGACATGGCGCCGGAAATTGTGGCTGCGGTTCGGCGCACCGAAACCAACTCGAAGAATGATGT
>JANPDD010000273.1:0-1716 GCA_031431295.1 Hyphomicrobiales bacterium
GAAATCACGTCCGGCCCCAACTGCGGCGCAAGCTTCAGGGCAAACACACGCGCTGCCGCCATGAAAACGAAGAATGCCAGATAGACGACAATGGAGTTTTCGCCGAGATAGCGGAGCGCGGCACCGGCGCGAATCCGTGTCAACAGCACGCCAGCCGAAATGACGGCAGCGGTACCGACAAGCCCCAAGGCAAGACCAATGACGGGAAGGCCTGCGAGATCGGCGCGGAACACTTGTGTATGGGCCACGGCCCAGATAGCAAGTGCCGCCACAAGGCCCGGTGTCGTCAGGCTTTGCATGTCACTGGCAAAGCGGAAGATGGGGCGGGCCAGCCAGAAGCCTGCGTAGAAATACACAAAGCGCGCGGCAAATTCATCGACCATGATCCAGCCTGTGTGAATAGGCAGGATTTCCAACAAGGCTGCGACTGCAAACACTAACAGCGGCGGCAGGGGTCGCGTCAGTTTCGTTGCCACAAATAAAACCGGCAGCAGGTAGATGAACCACAGCGTGCCGAAGGGCTCAAGAAAGGCGAGGAAATATTGCCCGGCAAGACCGGAAGCTCCGCCCTCAGCCCAAATGCCATAGCCCTTGAACAGGAACTGGATGGTCATCCAGAGGAAATAGAAATAGAGAAAATGCACCACCTTGCTGTCGAGATATTCGCGCCAGGGCGCGTCGATGCGGCGGGCGAGGAACAGCCCCGAAATCAGGAAAAAGTCGGGCATGCGGAAAGGTTGTGCCCAGGCAATGAAGGTGTTGAGTGCACCAGTGGTGCCCATGGCAGCCTCGACACCGAGGGTCGAATGCATCATCACCACGAGCACAATGCAAATGCCCTTGGCGTAATCCACCCAATCAACGCGCATTTCGTTCGAACTGCCCATGGTCAACCTGTTCCGCGATGGCACAGAACGTGCCAACCGGGGATGGCGCAGCAAGTGCGGTTCCAGTCCCGGATCTGACCGCCCAGTCGACAGCCATTCCGACGGCCATGGTATAAGAAGTGTTAATGGCGGGGTGGCCCAGCACCGTCGTTGCAGGGGGCATGAGCCTCGTCTATAGACGGCCCTCAAGCACCCGTAGCTCAGCTGGATCAGAGCGCTGCCCTCCGAAGGCAGAGGTCACAGGTTCGAATCCTGTCGGGTGCGCCAGTTATGGTATCGTATTGATTGTTGTTCACACGTCGTCCGGCAACCAGAGTTCTGCTTATCCTGCGAATTTTAGGGACTGAAATCCGCCTGTAATTGCGGGTAGCGATATTACTTCGCCTGCTCCTTGGCCTTTGCGGCCAGCCAATGCCAAACCTGGTGGGTGATCTTGTCTGCCAGTTCAGTTGCGGTTGATTGCGCCTGCCATATATGACCCGTGGCCAGTTCAATCGGGCTGACCTGGTCAAGGCTGCCTGATGCGCCGACGAGCAGCTTTGTGCAAAGTGCCACACCATAACCAAGTTCAGCAGCCCGCAATGCCATTTCGCGGTCGTTGAAATCGAGACCGGCGGACAGGTCTTCAGCATTGACGCCTGCGTTTTCAAACCATTCATGCCAGCCCTCCGGCCGCTCGTCGTGGATCAGCGCATGCTTGAGGATATCAGAGGGCTTGCGAAAAGGCCGTAGCCTGGACTTGTTTGAGGCAACAGGAACCAGCACATCATCAAACAGAATTTGTGACGGGCGCTGCTGGCCCGAAGCCCGGCTTCTGGTGATCGCGATG
>JANPDD010000274.1:0-8707 GCA_031431295.1 Hyphomicrobiales bacterium
GCCCCGCGCCAGCCATAGATCGACTGGTCGTCATCACCCACGCAACAGATATTGTGGTGCTCGCCCGCCAGCAGCCTGAGCCACAGATACTGCGCCACATTCGTGTCCTGGTACTCATCCACCAGCATGTAGCGGAAACGCTGCTGATAGGTTTTGAGAACATCGGGCCGTTCCTGGAAAATGCGCAGCACCTCCAGCAACAGGTCACCGAAATCAGCGGCATTCACAGTCTTCAGACGCTGTTGATAATCGGCATAAAGTTTTCCCGCCAAGCCATTGGCAAAGCTGTGGCTTTCTGCTTGCGGAACCTGCGACGGAACAAGCCCGCGGTTCTTCCATCCATCAATCAGGCTGGCGAGCTGGCGCGCCGGCCAGCGCTTCTCGTCAATGTTCTCGGCTTGCAGCAATTGCTTGAGCAGGCGCAACTGGTCGTCATCATCGAGAATGGAAAAACCCGAACGCAAGCCCGCCATCTCATAATGGTTGCGCAGGATCTTGACGCCGATCGAATGGAAGGTGCCGAGCCACGTCATGCCCTCGACCATGCCGCCGATCAGCATGCCGATGCGCTCTTTCATTTCCCGCGCTGCCTTGTTGGTAAAGGTGACGGCGAGCATCTGGTTGGGGAAGGCTTTGCGGGTCGTGAGGATATGGGCAAGCCGCGTCGTCAGAACCCGGGTCTTGCCGGTTCCGGCACCCGCCAGCACCAGCAGTGGCCCATCAGTTGAAAGCACGGCATCACGCTGCTCAGGGTTGAGGCCCTTGAGATAGGGCGGTTCTGCCGCCGCCATGGCGCGAGACGCAACGCCGCCCGGCACGATGCCGATGGCCGTTGTCGCACTTGAATGCAGGTCGGGTTCGCCGGAATCGGCAATATGATGCGGGTCAGTGGTCATGTCCGGAAAAGCACGATTCCTTTCCGGACTAGCGCGCCGTGCGGTCAGTTGGAATCAACTGACCATAAGCATTGCGCGCAAATTTTAGATCTTGGAGCATCTTTCCTCTCTCAAATCGTGCCGATTTGATCGTCCGATGCTCTTATAGGCGGTGGCGCCTCAGGCGGCGAGTGTTTGTTTCCGCTTTGTTTCAGGGGTCACCAAACGCATGGTCTTGCGCCACCGGGCGGCCGTTTCCATGTCACCGGAGCGCTCACAGAGTTCCGCATGGCGGGCGGCCTCTGCAAATGCCTGGGGACCATGGACAAAGACCAGGGCCTCCGCAAAATGCGCATATCCATTCTGGGTCATGACATCCTCCGTCTGTTTCTTGTTGCAAGAACAGATGCGCCGCCAATGTGCCGGGAATCTTACGGGCGTGTGACGATTATGGGGCGCTTAGGGCAATGTGAACAATTTGCGCATCATGACCCGGCGCATTCGCTATTGCTCTATCTCTTGTATAGAGCGGGCAGTTCAACATCTCGGCTAACGCCACGTAAGACGCATCATAGGACGTCAGATTGTCGCGAAGTTGCCAGATACGGTCCACAAGAAGACCCGTATTGTAACGAAAAAGATTCATGTCAAGGTACAAAACTACTGCCTCTTTCGCGCGCTGCACTGGGACGATATTCTTCTGAACTTCCTTCCTGAGCGCGTTCAGAACTTCAAAGTCTGTCACCATCGGCACGGCAATATGGTCAGCGCTGAGTATTGCATCCGCAACTGTCGGCACGCCATTCGCCCGCAATATGAATTCAATAATTGCCGAGGCGTCTAAAACGATCAACGGCTGTCTCTGTCTTCACGAACAAAATCGATGGCGGTGTTGCCTATGTCGATCTGCCAAAGCTTGCGTGCTCTCTCAACCAATTCGGCATTTGTTGGCCGGGACAAATCGCGATCTAAAAGCTTTTTCAAATAATCTGTGATCGTCAAGCCTTGGGACGCAGCCCGAATCTTCAGTTTGCGATGCTTGGCTTCAGCAAGATTTCTAATTTGGACATGCTTGTTCATGTGCCAAACATACTTTCATGTGCTGCACATGTCAACGTCAGGTAAGCCTCGGAATCCTGATCCTGTGGCCCACTTGCGAGGGAACAGGCAGCATTTTGTGCGCCGCAGTCATCGCCGCGATTTTCTCCAAAACCCCAGCCGGAAAATTCGAGGTCTTGTGGCTGTTGAGGTCCACATGGCTCACCATCACTTCGAGGATGCACGATACCCAGCCCTCGCTGGCGTGGCGCATTTGCTGGACGTAGTGCACCCGCTTGTGGTCATGGTCGAGGAAATGATTGTCGATCACCACAGTGTCGGTGGGGGCGAGTTCGCGGAGATAGGACGTGTGCGTTTCCAGCGTGAAAAAGGAATTGTTGGTTGCTTTCACATAATCCGGCCCCAGTCCCAACACTTCGAACACTTCGTCCGCCGCACGGTCGAACAGCACGTTGTAATAGGCCATGTTGAAATGGCCGTTGTAGTCGATCCATTGGGGTTCGATCGCCATGACGCGGGATGTGCAGGGGGCGGGAAAAACCATCGCGTTTTGCATTCTTTCTGTTAGTTTTAAGGCCATGGTTACACCACCCTTGAAGAACAGCACAACGCTGACCATCGCGAAAATCCGCGATCTTCTGGGTGACCGGCTTTCGACGGTGCCTGCGGTGCGCGAACAGCACGGCAAGGACCAGACCTGGAACGAAGGCTTTCCACCCGATGCCGTTGCCTTTGTGCAAAATACGCGCGAGGTTCGGCAGATTGTTTCCATCTGCGCCGAACACCAAACTCCCATCATCCCTTACGGAACAGGCACATCACTGGAGGGACATTTCACGGCGCCATTTGGTGGAATATCCATTGATCTTAGTGGCATGAACCAGATACTCGAAGTGAATGCTGAAGACTTGGATTGCCGTGTGGAAGCCGGCGTCACCCGCAAAACCCTGAACACGCACCTCCGTGACCAGGGCCTGTTCTTCCCCATTGATCCCGGAGCCGATGCCAGCCTCGGCGGCATGGCGGCGACGCGGGCCTCCGGCACAAACGCTGTGCGCTACGGCACCATGAAAGACAATGTGTTGGGCGTCACTGCCGTCATGCCCAATGGCGACGTCATCAAGACCGGGGGAAGGGCGCGAAAGTCATCAGCCGGATATGATCTCACCCGGCTGATGGTGGGATCAGAAGGAACCCTCGGCGTCATCACCGAGGTGGCACTGAAACTTTATGGCATTCCGGAATCCATCGCTGCGGGCGTCTGCGCATTCCCGACTGTCGAAGCCTGCTGCAACACGACCATCCAGATGGGTATTCCGGTAGCCCGCATTGAGTTGGTGGATGCCGAGCACATCAAGGCCATCAACGCCTATTCCAAACTCTCGCTGGCGGTCACACCGACCCTGTTTGTCGAGTTCCATGGCACGACCGCAGGCACCAAGGAACAATCGGAAATGTTTGCGGCCATCGCTGCTGAACACGGCGGCGGCACATTTGAATGGGCCACCCGGGAGGAAGACCGCGCCCGCCTCTGGCAGGCCCGCCATGATGCCTTCTGGGCCACCAAGAACATCAAGCCTGGAAAATCCGATTCGCTGGCCACCGATGTCTGTGTGCCGATTTCAAGGCTGGCGGAATGCGTGGAGCAAACCCGCCTCGATCTGGAAGAGAACGACATCTACGGCCCCATGATCGGCCATGTGGGTGATGGCAATTTCCATGTGGTGCTGTTTTGCGACAGGAATGACGATGCCGAAGTGGAGCGGGTGAAAGCAGCCTACGACCGCCTCATCGACCGCGCCTTGGCCATGGGCGGCACCTGCACGGGCGAGCATGGCATCGGCTCCGGCAAGAAGGCCTACCTCCTGCGCGAACATGGCCCGGCCCTTGCCTATATGCAGGCCATCAAGCGCGCCTTTGATCCCTTGAACATCATGAACCCCGGCAAAAATGCCGCCATTTGAAAACCATGTTTCCTCGTCTAGTCTGACGGTCAAAAGGCTCCCCGCGGCATGAGCGTCTGGAAATCACCGGTTTTCTATTTTGGCATCGGCCTCATCATGCTGGTGAGCGCCCTGCTGCTGGCACCCTATGTGCTGGACTGGAACAGCTACAAGCCGGACCTGGAGGCCTATGGCAAGCGCCTCACTGGCCGTACCGTCACGATCGAAGGCGATGTGGAAATCAGGCTCTTTCCGGTGCCGCGCCTGTTGGCGGAGGGGGTCGCCATCGGCAATCCCGAGGGCATGGAAGGCGAGCCCCTCATTCACACCGAAGTCCTCACGCTGTCCCTGCAACTGGGAAGCCTGCTCAATGGCACGCTGGATGTGAGAAGCGTTGAACTCCTGGAACCGCAGGTCACGCTGATCCGCGATGCGGCGGGCCATGTGAACTGGCTTCTGAAATCCGATGAGGATCTGCGCCGTTCAAAACTGCTGCAGAACGTGCGCCTTGACCACATCAATCTGTTGAATGGTTCTGTGCGCCTGGATGATCGCGCCCGTGGCCTCTCTGCCCTCATGTCCACCATTGACGCCGAAGTGTCGGCAGAAAACATTGAAGGTCCATGGAAGCTGAAGGGGACCGGCAACTGGCGCGACTTGCCACTGGCATTCAATTTTTCCAGCAGCCAGTACAAGGATGGCGAGCCATTTCGCTTTGGTTTTCGCGCCACCCCCGGTGACACGGTCATCCCGGTTTTTGCCATGGACGGCGGCTGGCTCAATGGCACCTTTGATGGTGGCATCTCCATCACACCCCAGGTCGCTGATGGCCAGAAGGGCAGTGTGGAAGGCGGTCTCCGGCCGCTCGCTTTCAAAGCCAAGCTCAAGGCGTCGGCGGAGCGCGCTGACCTTTCGGAAATCCGCATCGCCCCGGTCGATACCTCGGACAGCGGCACGCTCATCGAAGGCACCGCAACCGTTGATCTCGCGGCATCACTGAGGGGCGACATCCGCCTCAAATCACCGCGGATGAACTTGGACACGCTTCTGGGCGCTGAATCACTGAACACCTGGCGGGCCGGTGGCGTGCTTGCCTTGGGGCAATCGCTCCTGCGCAATGTGCCGCCAACGCTCAAGGCTGACTTCGCCCTTGACGTGTCCGTTTTGACGGCCGGCGGCGAAACCATGAATGATGCACGCCTTGCCGCAGCCATTTCGCCAGACGGCATTGCCATCAGCGATGCGAGGGCCGGTCTGCCCGGCAGGTCTGCCGTGCGCTTGACCGAGGGCCTGGTCAAACGCAAGGACGGTGCCGCGGAAGTCTCCGGAATTCTCGCCTTTGAAAGCGGTGATCTGCGGGCGTTTGCAGGCTGGGCCTTGCCCAGCCGCAAGGCCGAAATGGAAAGCTGGTGGAAAGGCAGCCGCGGCCGCGTGAAACTGCAATCCAGTATTCTCTGGTCGCAGGCCCAGGTGTCCATGCGCAAGATCGATTTTGAGTTGGAAGGGCTCCCGGGGCAGGGGGAATTGGTCCTGCGCCAGGGCAGCATTCCATCGCTTGACGTGCGGATCACCACACAGGCGCTTGATATTGATTCCTTCCTGCAATCCGGCGGCAGCCAGGCCTCGGGCAAACAGGCCTTCGAGGTCCTGGGCTTTGTCAACCCGGTCCTGCGCGGCGCCGAAACCTTTGAAAAACACGTCACGCTGGATGCTGGAACCGTCACACTCAATGGCGTCCGGGCGCAGGATGTGGCTTTCGATGTCGCAACCAGCCAGAGCGGAATTGAAATCAAGGCCTTCGACATTGGCTCTGTCGGCGGTGCGAGGCTCAAGGCCGAGGGCCTGATCCTGAGCAGTGCCGAAGGGGCATCGGGCGACATCTCAGCCTCGCTGATTGCCGATGACCCAAGCGGATTCCTTCGGCTTGTCGGCCTTGCTGATACAAGATCGGATTGGGCCCGGACACTCGGGCAAACCCAACTGGGGCTCAGCGTCAAGGCGGCACCTGATTCCAATGGGCCGGTGTTGTCCTACTCCCTGAAAGGAACAGCACTGCCGTTCACGCTCGACATGAAAGGTGCAATCACCGAACTTGAGCGTGGTGCCGATGCCCGCATATCACTTGAAGGCGGCATCACAACGCCGGATGCCGCGCGCCTTGTGGCCCTGGCCGGTTTGTCGGCGCGCTACGCTGCAACAGGACCCGGGAAAATGGGGCTGAACTTTTCAGGCTCCAAGTCGGGCGGCTTTGGCAGCAAGATCGAACTTGAAGCCTATGGCGCGCGGGCGACATTTGATGGCAGCCTGAAAGTGGGTGAGCCTTACGCGGCAGCCTCCGGCGCGGTTTCGGTTTTTGCGGCTGATGTGGCGCCGTCCTTGCGTGCCCTTGGCGCACCGTTGGCCGATGGCCCGGGTGGAAACCTGCGCCTCGCCTTCAAAATCTCTCCATCCGAACGAGGTCTGAAACTGACTGATGTCGTGGGTGATCACGCGGGGCTGGCCCTTGCAGGCGAGGCCAGCCTGTCTGGTGACGGAAAACTGGCAGGTGACTTCAGCATTGGCGACATCACACTTCATCGCCTTGTGGCGCTTGTTTTCTCGCCGTGGAACGGCTTCGCAGGCCTGTCTGAACCCTTTGCAGGTCCGGAAGTCCTGCCGTTCACCGGCGAAATCTGGCTGCGCCCGCGCAACCTCGATCTGCCCTATGTTGCAACCGTGCAGGAAGCGGCCATCGGCATCACACTCGGCCAGACGCGAAAGCTTTCGCTTCTCGCCCCCACGATCGCCGACCTTGGTTTCACCATTTCCGTGGCGAAAACAGATGCGGGCTTTGAAGCGGGCGTTGAAGGCAAAATACCCGTGGAGCTTTCGCGGGTGTTGATCGCGCGTGATGGCGCAGCACTCGGCAGCGGCCAGCTTGTGATCAGCGGCGCTGCAAAGGGCGCAGGCCGCAGCCCGGCGGCGGCATTGGCGCAACTGGAAGGCAAGGGTGCCTACACCTTGCGCAATCTGGCCTATACACGCCTTGCCCCTGATGATTTTGCGCGCCGCCTGCCGGACGTGAAAACCGCAGGTGAGCTGAGTGCTGCCCTTGAAGCGCTGGAAGCGGCCCCCGGCCTGTCAGCCGAGTCTGCGGGCGGCACCTTTGAAATCAGCAAGGGTCAGTTGCAAGCAACGCCCGTTCGCGTCAGCGGTCTTGGTACGCTGAGCATCGCCCAGGCATCCGCTGATTTCACCCAGCGCATTTTCGAACTCCGGACCTCGGTGAGCTTGACCGGCAGGACCGATCTGCCGGAGGTGGCGATTACCTATTCTGGCGTGCCTGGCCAGCTTGAGCGCCGCGCCAGAACGGCGGGCCTTGCCTCAAAACTGGGACACCAGATGCTGGCGCGCGACCTTGAGGAACTGGAACGCCTCAAGACCGAACAGGAAAAACTGGCGGTCATTGAAGAAAACCAGCGCTTGCAGGACCAGGCGAAATTCGAGGCTTATCAGGCCCAGCGCGCTGAAATCCGCATGCGCCAGCGCGCGTTGAAAGTCCATCTACTGTCCCGTGAGAAACTGAAAGCCAGGGAGGAAACGGCATTTGCCGCCTTTGTGCCGGAAGGTGATGTGCTGAACCGGATCGACCTTGCCAAGAGGCGTTTGGAGCTTGCCGTCAAGCCACAGCTTGCCCTTTGGGCAGAGGAAAACGAACGCAGGCGCCTTGAGGAGGAGGAACGTCAACGGGCGCTCGCTGAAAAATTACGGCTTGAGGAAGAGGCCCGCCTCATGAAGATTGAAGAGGAAAAAGCCCGCGCCGAAGCCGAGCGCTTGCGTGTTCTGGCCGAAGAGGAAGCCCGCATCGCGGAGGCACGGCGCAAGGCCGAGGAAGATGCCAGCAAGGCCGAGGAAGCGCGTCTCAAGGCCGAAGCGGATGCCCGGGCGCTGGCGGAGGAAAAGGCGCGGCAGGAGGCTGAGCGCCTCCGTCTTGAGGAGGAAGCGCGCAAGGCGGCCGAGCGCCTGCAGTTGGAGGAAGAGGCCCGCCGCAAACTTCTGGAAGTCGAGCAATTGGGTGTGACACCAGTGATGCCGCAGTTTCCGCAACAGGCCCCACCACTGTCACCACCCAGTGCGCTGCCAAAACCCCTTGCGGCCCCTGCGCCGGATTGCGGCAATCCCCTCTATTGCTGAGCCCGCAGCAGCAGCCAGACCCTGACAGCAGCGGAGAGATTGCGTGCACCCCGCGTCTGGTCAATCTCGCCGACGAGTGCCGCGAGGCTTTTTCCTTCCACCTGGGCCGCAGACGTGAGGGCATCCCAAAACTCGGTTTCCAATGACAGCGACGTGCGGTGGCCGGCAATGGTGAGGGAGCGTTTCAGGTCGGAGGACATCACTCCTCAAGCCTTTTCCCGTCCAGCTTTCGCGCCTTCACCTCGCGTTCAAAATTGTCCAGCACCTTCTCCGCCTTTGTCCGTCCGAACTTCACACGGTTGGCTTCAGCGGTCTTCGCTTGGCCTTCGCGGGTTTTCTCTTTGCGCACACGGCGGAGGTTGACGATGTCGGCCATCAACGCGAATCCTCAACCTGGCCCAATCATCTTTTCGGGGCGCACGATGGCGTCGAAATCTTCCGCGGAAATGCCGAGCTTGAGTGCTTCTTCGCGCAGTGTCGTACCGTTCTTGTGGGCGGTCTTTGCGACTTTGGCGGCGAGGTCATAGCCATATTTTTCCTTGAGGGGTGTGACCAGCATCAGGGAATTGGCTAGTCCCTTGGCAATATTATCGAGACGGGGCTCTATGCCGACAACGCAATTGTCAGTGAAGGTCACAGCCGCGTCAGCGAGGATCC
>JANPDD010000275.1:0-8975 GCA_031431295.1 Hyphomicrobiales bacterium
ACACCCGCCGTGGCACGGGACTGGATTGTTGAGGTGTTGATTTTTTGAAACGACACCATGTGAAAGACCACGCCGAAGCCTTCGATCTCCTTGTCAAACAAAGGCCGCAGCGCCTCCACCGTTACATCGCGGCCCGTCAACCCCGTGCCGCCGGTGGTGATGATGACATCAACATCCTTGCGTTTCGTCAGTATACGGATGATTGAACGGATGCGGCGGACATCGTCCTTAACAATGTGGCGGTCTGCCAGCTTGTGGCCTGCCAAAGCGATGCGGTCCACCAGTGTTTGGCCGGATTTGTCGGTGTCCAACGTGCGGGTGTCCGAGACGGTGATGACGGCGATGTTGACGGGGATGAAGTCGCGGGTGGTCATGCCAATCCTTCCAACTTCTCCCGCAGCGCCAGCAGGTCATGCCAAGCGAGGCGTTTGGAGGCGGGGGATTTGAGCAGCGTTTCCGGGTGGAAGGTTGACATCATGGGAATGCCATTGACGCTGAGCCATTTGCCGCGCTGGCGCCGGATCGATTCAGTGCCGCCTGCCAGCCATTGGCCCGGCAGAGCGCCAAAGGCCAAAACAAGCCTGGGCTGCAACAGTTGAACGGCGCGCTCCGCGAAGGGCAGAACCATGCGGCATTCCAACTCGTTGGGGGGGCGGTTGCCGGGTGGCCGCCACGGCAGGAAGCTGAGAAGTGCCACCTGTTCATGCGTTCCGTCTTCCGCGTTGCAAAGTCCGATGGCAGCCAGCATGCGTTCGGCCAGAAGCTCGTGCCTGTCGGCCAACACCTTTCCGCTGCGATCCTCTTCGTTGCGTGGACGATCAACCAACACCAGCACGCGGGCCTGCGCCGCTCCGCCTACAAAGCACAGCTTCGAGGCGCTGCGCTTCAACGGGTGCGCGTCAAACTGTTCGAGGAGCGATGAAAGTTCAGCCAGCGACTGCGCCTTGCGCGCTGCCGCATGGAGGGCCTCGACGTTTGCACCGATGCTTACCCCAATGCTTACATTGGGTGCCACTGGCGCGGGCGCTGCAACGGGGGGCGACGTTGGCCTTGGCCGTTCCGAAACTGGACGCGGTGCCGGCGCAGGTGGCTTTTCGGCGAAACGGTCGAGCGGTCGGTCTGACAGCACTTCGTCCGCCCCCATGTCGCGGAGCCAGAGCAACAGGCCCGCTGCCTCTGCCGGTGAAATGACGGGCGCGTCCGGATGATCCGTCATGTCGTAATTGGGCGCTTGTTTGGCATTGGCCAAATCCTATAACAGGCGATGATCCGAATGCAAAATTCAAGAGGCCGATGGTGAGCGACATTCAGGGTGAGTTTGGGCAAGGTGACGTTGGGCAACGCGAGGCAATGGACTATGATGTGGTGATCGTGGGTGCGGGGCCTGCCGGCCTTGCGGCTGCGATCCGGCTCAAACAGCTTTCGCCAGAGACCAGCGTGTGCGTGTTGGAAAAGGGTTCGGAAGTGGGAGCGCATATTCTTTCAGGAGCCGTCATTGATCCCATCGCCTTGAATGAGCTGATCCCCGACTGGAAAGAGAAGGGCGCACCGCTCCATACGCCCGTCACAGAAGATCGCTTCTTTGTGCTGGGCAAGGGGGGTGCGTTGCGCATGCCCAATTTTTTGATGCCGCCGCTGATGAACAACCATGGCAATTTTGCCGTGTCGCTGGGCAATGTCTGCCGCTGGCTGGCGACACAGGCGGAAAGTTTGGGGGTTGAAATCTATCCGGGCTTTGCGGCATCTGACGTTTTGTATCGTGATGATGGTTCAGTGCGCGGTGTTGTGGCTGGAGTGATGGGGATCGCCAAGGATGGTTCACACAAAGCTGACTATCAGCCGGGCATGGTACTCACGGGCAAATATGTGTTCATTGCCGAAGGTGCGCGCGGCTCACTGGCCAAGGAGATCATCGCCAGGTTCAATTTGTCTGACGGCAAGGAGCCACAGAAATTCGGCCTTGGCATGAAGGAACTCTGGGAGGTGAAGCCGGAGAACCACAAACAGGGCCAGGTGACGCACACCATGGGCTGGCCGCTGGGCATGAAAACCGGTGGCGGGTCATTCATGTATCATCTCGAGGACAATCTCGTGTCCATCGGCTTTGTTGTGCATCTCAACTACCAGAACCCGCATCTCTATCCCTACATGGAGTTCCAGCGCTTCAAGCATCACCCGCTGATCGCACCGGTGCTGGAAGGCGGGCGGCGGGTGGCCTATGGCGCGCGCGCCATCACGGAAGGCGGGTTGCAGTCCGTGCCGAAACTCGCATTTCCCGGTGGCGCATTGATTGGGTGTTCAGCAGGGCTGGTCAATGTGCCGCGCATCAAGGGTTCCCACAACGCCATGAAATCCGGAATGATGGCGGCGGAGGCTGCGGTTGCGGCGCTGGCTGAGGGACGGGCAGGGGATGAGCTCACGGCCTATGAAACGGCGTTCGAGAATTCCTGGGTCTATCAGGACTTGAAGCGAGTGAAAAACGTGAAACCCATGTGGTCGAAGCTCGGGTTGATGGGCGGCGTGGCGCTGGGTGCGGTTGACATGTGGATGCAGACGCTGTTCGGATTTGGCCTTGGCACATGGAAACACGGCAAGCCAGACCACGCCACGCTGAAGCCCGCTTCCGAGGCGAAGAAGATAGACTATCCGAAACCGGATGGCGTTTTGTCATTTGACCGTCTCACCAATGTGGCCTTTTCCGCCACCAACCACGAAGAAGACCAACTCGTGCATCTGCGCTTACGCGATCCCGCAATCCCCGTTGCGCAAAACCTGCCGATGTTCGATGAACCGGCGCAGCGCTATTGTCCGGCGGGCGTGTATGAAATTGTGCGCGAGGAAGGCAAGGCTGCGCGCTTCCAGATCAACCACCAGAACTGTGTCCACTGCAAAACCTGCGACATCAAGGACCCGGCGCAGAACATCGACTGGCAGGTGCCGCAAGGTGGTGAAGGGCCGAATTATCCCAACATGTGACGGGCCGTGCCGGTGCAGCAGTGCGCAAACTACGACAGATTCACATCAGGTCAGGGCTCGGCCTCGACTGATCTCTAAAATTTTCACGAACCACTTTTTCCTTCCTTAATTGCGCCAGCGGTTACAGGCCAAATCGGGGCAGTTTTGGCTGCGGAAAGAATTGGTCAACCACTCCCGACAACACCCTGTTCATGAGTCATTCCTAGTAATTGCACCTACACACAGGAAGTCCCATGCAATCATCCGTGCGAATGAGAGTGCCAGAAATGTCCCACCGCCTTGCAGCGTTCAAACGCAGCGTGCGTGGTTCTGTCACGTCCATGTTCGGTCTCGCCGCCATTCCCATTGTTGCAGCCGCGGGAGCGGCCATTGACTACAACCGTGTGGTGGAAGCGCAGGCGACGTTGCAGGCGCTCGCCGACCGGGCCGCACTCACCGCCGCAGGTTACGAAGGATCAAGTGAAGAGCAGATCCAGGCCGGCTATGACTATCTGGACTCGGCCGGCGAAACGCTGACGCGGGTCACTTATACTTCGCAAATCACGAAACCCGCCACCAATGATGTGAAGGTGGTCATTGACGCCACCGTCGAAGGCACATTGCTTCCCGTTGTCGTACACGTTCAATCCGGCGACGGTGGCAACGGCAATGGCGGCGGGCTTGCCGATGCGGATATCTCGCTCGCCGCAACAGCGCGTGTCACCCAGAGTGGCGCGGCACCCATGTGCGTCGTGACGCTCAACACATCTGCCGCCAACGCGCTTTATATCCGGGGCACAGGCGCCATCACGGCCTCGGCCTGTGGCTTGTTCTCGAATTCCACCAGCGCCACGGCGGCGGCAAATTTCCAAGGCAGCATCACGGCATCCGCCGATTTCTTCTACTCTGTGGGGACCTGGAAGATCACGGGCAGCTCGGCGAACTACAATCACACGCCCGAATCCGGCAAGACTGCAATCACAGATCCCCTGAGCGGCACGACGGTGACATGCCCATCGTCGGCTGGCGCCAGTTCCGTGTCGCCCAATGGCACCAGCCTGTCGCCAACGTCGCTTGGCGGCAACTACACAGACATCACCATGCAGAACAACAAGTATGCCACCTTCACATCCGGCACCCACTACATCTTCGGCACGATTGACCTGAAGAACGGTGGCACACTGTCGGGAACCGGCGTGACACTCGTGTTGTGCGGATCGAGTGCCACCGTCAACATGAATGGCGGCACCTTGAGGCTAGCGGCGCCGACAACCGGCTCCTATGCGGGATATGCCGTCATCGGAAGTTCAACCGCAACAACCACCAACACCCTGCAGGGCGGCCCCAACACCTATATCCGCGGCGCCTGGTATACGCCAAAAGCGAAATTGAACATCACGGGAAATTCGACTTTCAATTCAAACTCGAAATACTTTCCGATCATTGTCGACCAACTTGAAACGGGCGGCACAGGCGCCATCAACATCGAAAATGATGCCACTTACTATGGCTTCCCAGGCCTTGCCAACATGACGACGCCCAACCTGCGTGATGTGTACCTGGTGAATTGAGTCAAATCACCCAGGTTAGCCTTAATCCCTGAAAACAGAAGCGGTTGCAGCAATGTAGCCGCTTTCGTTTGCATTGTAACAATTTTGGAAAGTGGTTGTTGAGAAGCTGATTATATTCGTTAGCGCAGTGTTAACGGGTGAAAGCCATGAAACAGGCCGCGACGAAATCCTTCCGCAAATCAATTGCAGCACTGCTGCGCCGCCTCAAGTCGAATGACCGGGGCACGGTGGCCGCGATGTTCGGCATTGCCGCCATTCCGGTTGTCGCGGCGGCAGGTGTGGCGGTGGATTTCAATCGCGTGGTGGAGGCCCAGTCAACGCTGCAAAGCCTCGCTGACCGCGCAGCACTCGCGGCAGCAGCCTATGACGGCAGCGAAAGCGCCCAGGTGGCAGCCGCTGACACATTCCTCGACAACAACCCGGCTGACTTGCACGGTGTTACCTATACCGCCAACGCGGTGGCAGACGGCGATGAAGTCCGGGTCGAAATCGAAGCAGCCGTTGACGGCATGTTGCTGCCGGTGATGAACCAGGGCAGCAGGAACGGCCAAGACGGGCCAATTGTTGGCAATGCCGAGATTGGTGTCGGTTCCACGGCCCGTTATGTGGAAAGCGTGCCGGGCTACGTCTGTCTGCTGACCACCAACGAAACCGCGTCCGATGCCATTTTTCTCAGCGGCACGCGGACGTTCACGGCAAACGGCTGCGGCATACATTCAGATTCAAATGATGCGACAAGCGCCATCCACTTGCAGGGCAACCGCAACGCCTTTGGCGACTTCTTTCATTCGGTTGGCGGCTGGTCACACAATGGCGGTGCGGGCTATTTCTCTGAAACGCCCGAGGGCGGCAAGGACGTCTTTGGCGATCCCTTCAATCTTACGATCAACTGCCCGGGGGGCGGTTCCAACGTCACGCCCGCCAACGGAACGACACTCAGTGCCACCGCCTACAACAATATCACAATCCAGAATAATCGCACGGTCACGTTTTCTAGCGGTGTGCACTACATCAAGGGCACAATCGACATCAAGAATGGCGGCACCCTGACCGGCAATAACGTGACGCTGGTGTTGTGCGGGTCTTCGGCAAAGTTGGACATGAACGGCGGGGTGTTGCAGTTGCAGGCGCCGGTAACAGGCACTTATCCCGGCTTTGCCGTGGTGGGTCACAGCACTGCGACAAGCACCAATGATCTGGAAGGCGGCCCCTCCACCTTCATCCGTGGCATCTGGTATACGCCGAAGGGCGCGCTGGAAATTTCCGGCAATGCTGATTTCAACGTGGATTCAAGCTATTTCCCCGTCATCGTGGACACGTTCTACCTCAACGGCAGCGGCTCCATGACCATCAAGATGGATTTTGATGCTTACGGCTTTGACGATCCCTCGGAACTGTACAAGGCCAAGGAGCGGACAGTCTGGCTGGTTGATTGAGGCCGGCACTGCCAACGCCCGCCCTTCCTTCTTTTAAGTTGCGGTTGGGTGAGAGAAGCGCCATTTTGGTGCCATGACTCGCATCTTGCTCTTGACGACAGCACTTGCCACCTGCGTGTGGTTTTCCCCGGCGGAAGCAGCAATGCCCAGGTCCCAGGCGTCCCTGTCGGGCAACTATCTTGCCAGCCGGACAGCCGGCCGCAACCGTGACACGGGTGTTGCTGCCGATTATCTGGATGCCGCCTTGAAACTCGATCCTGACAATCCGGTTCTGATTGAAAGGTTGTTCCAGTTCGAATTGGCCAACGGCAACATGGCCGAGACGGAAAAACTGGCCGAGAAAGTCATCAAGTTCAACAGCCAGCAGCGGATGGCGCGGGTTGTGCTGGGCCTGAAGGAATTCAAACTGCGCCGCTATGCGGAAGCGCGCGAACATTTTGCCGAGGCCGCCTACACGCCCGTTGGGCAGTTGACATCGCTCTTGCTTGCGGCGTGGTCTTACGCGGGCGAGGGTTCAATCGGGGCGGCGAACACCGAACTCGACAAATTGGGCGCCAATGACTCCTTCGCAAATTTCAGATCCCTGCATGCGGCGTTGATTGCCGATTTTCTCGGCAACAGCATCAGGGCTGATGCGGCCTACCGCAAGGCCTTTGCGGATGCAGGCTCAAGTCTGCGCGTGACGCAGGCGTTCGGCAATTTCCTGGCCCGCAATGGAAAACCTGAAGAAGCCCAGAAAGTCTATGAGGCTTTCCTGCAGGGCGGCGAAAGAAATGTGCTGATTGAAGCCGCACTGCTGCAGGCAAAGCAGAAGGACGTGCCGCCGCCCTTCATCCAGACCCCCTCCGCCGGCGCCGCTGAGGCAATGTTTTCACTGGCCGCTGCCATGAACGATGACCAGAGCAAGGACGTGGCGCTGGTCTATGCACAATTGGCGCTGTCGCTCAATGCCGACCGCCCGGTGGTGCTGACTTTGCTGGGTGATGTTCTGGCCAGCGGGCAACGCTATGATGCCGCGATCGATGTTTTTGAACAGGTGCCTGCCAGCTCAGAACTTCGCACCAACGCCGATACCGAGATTGCGATCAATTTGCAGCGCCTTGAGCGCGCTGCCGACGCGCAATTTCGCATGCAGGCAATTGTGCAGCGTGAACCCAACAACATTGATGCCTGGACAACGCTCGGCAACCTGTACCGCAACACCGAAAACTATGCCGAGGCAGCGCCAGCCTATGACAAGGCGATTTCGCTCGCCGCCGCCCAGGGCCAGAACAATTGGGCCGCCTATTACTACCGCGGCATATCGCATGAACGGATGAAGCAATGGCCCCTGGCGGAAGCTGATTTCCGCAAGGCCCTGTCAATTTCGCCGGAAGAGCCTTCAGTGCTCAACTATCTTGGCTACTCCCTCATCGACATGAAGTTGAAACTCGATGAGGCCATCGGCATGGTGAAGAAGGCCGTCGAGCTCAGGCCCAATGACGGATATATTGTCGACAGTCTGGGATGGGCCTATTTCCAGTTGGCAGACTATGAGCAAGCGGTCTCCCAGCTCGAACGGGCCGTCGACCTGAAGCCAGGTGATGCCATTATCGCCGAGCATCTGGGCGATGCCTATTGGCGCATCGGGCGGCGGCTGGAGGCAAAGTTCCAATGGCAGCATGCCAAGGACAACAAACCTTCGCCCACGGATTTGCCGCGCATTGACGACAAGCTCAGCAATGGACTTCCGGCAGTGCCGCCGCTTGCCAAACCCGCTGACAATGCCGTCGACCCCCCGTCTAACGGATAGAGCAACGAGCGAGCAAGTAGTCCCGGCGTTCGCCGGGATGAGGTCGCTTGCGAAGCCAAAGTTGCTTCTCATTCAAAATGTTACAGCAACTTGTGTGCGTTCAATTGAACGCAGGTTGCTGTAATGACCGGACATCGCGCTGGCGGAATTATTGAGCTTGCCTATGCCAAGGTCAACCTGGCGCTTCATGTGCTGGGGCGGCGGGACGATGGCTATCACGAGCTGGACTCGATCGTTGCCTTTGCGGACATTGCCGATATTCTCCGGATTGAGGTGGCGCCAACGAATAGCCTTGTGGTGACGGGCGTCTTTGCGATCGATGTTCCTCCCGACGGCGAAAACCTCGTCTTGAAAGCGCATGCGCTGTTGGGCGCGTGGACGGCACTGCCGCCTGTACGGGTGCACCTGGAAAAGAACCTGCCCGTATCAGCGGGCATCGGCGGCGGTTCGGCGGATGCGGCAGCGGCACTGAGATCTCTGGCAAAACTGGTGCCGGGCAAGATCGATCCGGGGATGATGGCGGATGTGGCGCTGCGCCTTGGTGCCGATGTGCCGGTGTGCCTCTCCTCGCGGGCCTGCCGGATGCGTGGCATCGGTGAACACATCACGCCGCTTGAGGGGGTGCCTGCGCCGGCCATCGTGCTCGCAAATCCCGGTGTGGCGTGTGCCACGGCGGCGGTTTTTTCCGCGTTGGCCCTGAACCTGGGGCAGGCCCATGGCACGGCTCTCGAACCCGAAAAACCTGACACATGGCGCAATGACTTGACCACCGCCGCCCTTCAGGTACAGCCGGGCATTGCCTCCGTGCTCGCGGCACTTGGCGCAACAGAGGGCCTGCAGCACACCGGCATGTCAGGTTCGGGTGCCACCTGCTTTGGCTTGGCCACGGACTTCGCGTTGGCGCAGGTCGCGGCGCGGCAGTTGCAAGACCAGCACCCGCAGTGGTGGGTGCGCGCAGCCCGCCTGTTTTAGAGCACGATCACTTTTGGTCGAGTCGACCAAAAGTGATAAACGTGCTCGCCAGATCAATTTCCGATCGCGTCTTGTCGACTTTGAATGCCTCATTCAAAGCCGACCGCGATCTAGACTCTGATTTCATTTGAATGATCCGTAACCGGCATTTCGGAAGTAGTTTTGACACTCTGTTGGGGAGATCGTCGGCAAGACGTCCTTGATGGCCGCTTCGACTTCTTCGACAGTCCTGCCCATGGCTTTGCGCAA
>JANPDD010000276.1:0-14969 GCA_031431295.1 Hyphomicrobiales bacterium
GCGGCCACTTCGCATCATTGATTTTATGATTACTACAGCAACGTGTGTTCAATTGAACGCAGATAAGTTGCTGTAGCATATTGAATCTAGAGCAACGGGCGAGCAAGTGGTATCACTTGCGAAGCGAAAGTTGCTCCAGATTCAATATGCTACAGCAACTTATCTGCGTTCAATTGAACACACGTTGCTGTAGTAATCATAAAATCAATGATGCGAAGTGGCCGCAGCACGCCAGGCAGCACCCTGCCCCCGCCACCACGTGAGCTGGCGTTTGATGTAGTGCCGTGTTGCCGTCTTGGCGGTGGCAATGGCATCCGCCAAACTTGTTTCGCCCCGCAGGTGGGCCATGAGTTCCGGAACACCGATGGCTTTCATGACAGGCATGCGTGCCTCAAGCTGTGGCAGCGCCCGCACCTCCGCCAAGGCACCCTGCTCCATCATCCGGTCAAAGCGCCGTTCAGCCCGTCGATAGAGCTCATCCCGCGCCACGTCCATGAAGTGCCGCTCGACGCTTGCGCCTGCAAGGAACGCAGCGTCTTTCTGCCCACGCTGCCAATCCGCCAATGGGCACCCCGTCGATTGCATCACCTCCAGCGCCCGGATGATCCTCTGCCGGTCGCCGGGCTTGAGCCGTTCTGCCGCGGCAGGATCGATGTGCCGCAACACCGCGTGCAGATCACCCGAAAACCCGCGCCACTTTTCCCTGATCTCGGCCCGGATCGGCGGCACGGCGGACAGGCCTTCCTCCAGGGCCTTGAAATAAAGCCCCGTTCCGCCACAGATGATGGGCAGCTTTCCTGACACCCAGCAGCTTTCAATCTCGTGGGCAGCATCCTGAAGCCATTGCGCCACCGAATAGGGCATTGCCCCGGTCATGTGGCCGTAGAGCCGGTGTTGCGCCAGCCCCTCGTCCTCCGCCGTTGGCCGCGCCGAAAGAATGCGGAGTTCCCGATAGACCTGCATGGAATCCGCGTTGATGATGACGCCATTGCGCGCCCGCGCCATGGCCAGCGCCAGCGCCGACTTGCCGCTGGCCGTTGCGCCTGCAATAAGCAGCACGTTTTTTGGGGATGAATTGCGCATCAATGGATTCCGTACTTGTACTTATGGCAGCGCCGGGGTCTGGCGCAATCACCTCTCAGGTTGTCGACACGCTGCGCGACTGCGGAGGCGGCGCTCCACGCTGGCTTGCGCCGGGCGAAGCAATGGACGTCGCCTCCTTTCCAAGCCTGCCGGCATTTCTTGAAGAATTGCAAATTCACCCCATCGACCACGCCATTGTTCCCGCCGGCAACCGCCGCAAGCGCCTTCTGGTGGCGGACATGGATTCAACCATGATCCGCCAGGAGTGTATCGACGAACTGGGTGCTGTTGCCGGCGTGGGCGAAAAAATCGCCGCAATCACAGCCCGGGCCATGCATGGCGAGATCGGCTTTGAGGGGGCACTCGCCGAGCGGGTGGCCATGCTGCGCGGTCTTGATGCCTCGGTCATCGACAGGGTCATCCGTGAACGGATCACCTTCATGCCGGGCGGAGGCACGCTCGTTGCCACCATGAAAGCCAATGGTGCCCGCACAGCCCTCGTTTCCGGCGGTTTCACCGCCTTCACGTCCCATGTGGCGAGGAGCCTGGGCTTCGATGAACATCGCGCCAACACGCTTGTGATCGAGAATGGAAAACTGGCGGGAACCGTGGCATTGCCGATATTGGGTCAGCAGGCCAAACTGGAAGGCTTGCGGGAACTGGCACAGGCCATGAACATTGAAACCGCCGACACAATTGCGGTTGGCGATGGCGCCAATGACCTCGCCATGCTGGCCGAAGCGGGCATGGGTGTTGCGCTTCACGCCAAACCCCATGTGCAGGAAAAGGCCCGCATCCGCATCAACCACGCCGACCTGACGGCGCTCCTTTATTTGCAGGGCTATGCGAAGTCCGAGTTCAAGGGCCTGTGACCGACGTCTATGCCATCCAGCCTGCCAGTGCGTCCCAGATGAGTTTGATCGAAACCAGGAATATGGCGACTTCGACCAGGAAGAAAAAGGTTTTCTCGGGAACAACAGTGATGAATCTGAACCCGGCCCAGGCGCCAATCAGCGCGGCAGGCGCCAAATAGAGACAGGCTTCAAGGCTGCGCAAATTGATCTGCCCGAGCATGAAATAAGGCGGCAGCTTCAAGGCATTGATGATGGTGAAGGTGATTGTCGCCGTGCCGGCGTAGACCATTTTTCCCAGTCTTTGCGGAAGCACATACATCTGGAAAGGTGTGCCGCCCGCATGGGCGACAAAACTGGTGAAGCCCGCAATCGTGCCCCAGAACAGGCCGCGGGGAACATCCGCTGGCCTGGGTACTGGTGGCTTGCCACGCTTCAATACAAGGTCAAGCGAGTACCAGATGCCAATCAAACCGGCAACCAGCTTCACCAGTTCGTCACTGTTGTATTGCGCTGTGGCCCATCCGATGGCGATGCCGATTGTTCCGGCGAACACCATGATCTTGATGTTCCAAAGATCATAGTTCTTCCGGTAAAGCCACAGCCCGTACATGTCCGACAAAACATAGAGCGGCAGCAGCAGGCCTGCGGCCACGATCGGCGAAATGGCCTGGGACAGGATAGGCACGGCCAGAATACCCACTCCCGGAACACCACCCTTTGATGCACCGACCAGCAAAGCTGAGACAAAGGCCAGCACCCAGAACAGGACGCCCTGGTCGATCAATCCTTCCATCAATCTTCGTCCGCCGAAAGGGCAATATCCGTGTACGCGACGCCGAGGTATTCAGCGAGGGACTGGGCAACGAAGGCGTGATCCTGGCGCTGCGGCAAGCCGGAAACAGTGACAGCCCCCACAACCTGGCCCGACAGCCTTATGGGAAAGCCGCCGCCCGCATTGGCATAGTCAAGCGGCGGCATTCCGCGCGTCTGGTCAAAGGCCTTGCCGCTGAGGCGATATTCAAGTGTGACACGGTAGGAACAGGCATCGAAGCGATAAACTGTATTGACTTTGCGGCGCACCCAATCCTGGTTTTCTGCTGTGGAGCCGGGCAAGACCGTGTAGAACAACTGGCGGATGCCCAAACGGATATCAATGACCAATGGCAGCTTTGCACTCTCGGCCCGCTGGCGCATGCGGCTGCCGAGATCAAAGGCCGCAGCCTCGTCAACTACCGAGAAGCGCAGGCGTTCTTCCTGGCGCTTCAACAACGCGATGTCGTTCTCCAATGACATGTTTGGTCTCCGGTTCTGGCGCCCTTTAACCATGGCCCACTGCACACCGGAAGTGCGAAACACCCCGGGGTACACTGCTGCCCGCGCATGGGGCACATGACGGTGGCTCAATCCCCGACACCATCCTCGGCACCATCGTCGACACCATCGTCGACACTGGCGTTTCCGGAAGCACGCGCTGCCGTTGCCGCCCTGCCCACCAACGGGCGCATGCTGGGCCTCGACCTTGGCACCAAAACCATTGGACTTGCCACGAGTGACCTGACCCGCCAGATCGCGAGCCCCCGGGAAACCATCCGCCGCACCAAGTTCACACTGGATGCAAAAGCCTTGCTGGACTTCGCCGGCCGCGAGAACATCGGTCTTTTCGTGCTTGGCCTTCCCCTCAACATGAACGGTAGCGAAGGCCCCCGCGCCCAGGCAACCCGGGCCTTCGCGCGCAACCTGGCGGGCCTCACACCCATTCCCCTGGTCTACTGGGACGAGCGCCTGTCAACAGCCGCCGTCACCCGCACCATGCTGGAGGCCGATCTGTCGCGGGCCAAGCGTGCCGCCAATGTGGACAAGCTGGCGGCGGCCTACATCCTCCAATCCTTTCTCGACGCCCTGAGCGTAACGCGTTAGCCAAATGGTCCGGTTTCCCACAGGGAGCGCAAGGCCGCGCCCTGCCAGCCCTTGCCAGCGTCATGATGCTCGCCTAAAGCCCCGGCTTTAATGACTGCACCCGTCCAACGGCCCGCTCTTTTCAAAGCCCGGCACCTGCTGGCGATCTCCGATCTTTCCCCCCTTGAAATTGCCGCCACACTCGATTTGGCGCAACTCTATGCCACGCGCGGGAAGTCGCTTTCTCCCCATGGAAGGGTCTTGCAGGGGCAGACCCAGGTCAACCTGTTCTTCGAGAATTCCACCCGCACCCAAAGCAGCTTTGAGATCGCGGGCAAACGCCTTGGCGCCGATGTCATGAACATGGCGGTTTCCAACTCGTCACTGTCAAAGGGTGAAACCGTGCTGGACACGGCCATGACCATCAATGCCATGCACCCGGACTATCTGGTGGTGCGCCACCAGTCATCTGGTGCCGTGGAACTGCTGTCGCAAAAAGTCACCTGTGCCGTCATCAACGGCGGCGATGGCCAACATGAGCACCCGACACAAGCCCTGCTTGACGCCCTCACCATCCGCCGCCACTACGGCAAGCTGGAAGGTCTCACCGTGGCGATCTGCGGCGATATCCTGCACTCCCGCGTGGCCCGATCCAACATTCACCTTCTGACCAAGATGGGTGCGAGGGTGCGCTGTGTGGCACCCTCGACGCTGCTGCCGTCCGGCATTGCGAATTTCGGCGTCGATGTTTTCCGCGACATGCGCGAAGGCCTGGCAGATGTGGATGTGGTGATGATGCTGCGCCTGCAGCTTGAGCGCATGGGCGGTGCCTTTGTGCCAAGCCAGCGTGAGTACTACCAGTTCTATGGGTTGACCGATGAAAAACTTGGCCGCGCCAAACCAAACGCGCTGGTCATGCACCCTGGCCCCATGAACCGGGGCGTGGAAATCGACTCGAGTGTGGCGGACGGCGCCCAATCCGTGATCCGCGAGCAGGTGGAAATGGGTGTCGCCGTGCGCATGGCCGTGCTCGATGGCTTGGACCGCAACAGGCTTTCACAGGGACACGGCCCATGATCGCGGCCCGCAACGGCAGCCGCCGCGCCTACGTCAATGCCCGCATCCTGGCACCTGCCCAAGGGTTGGACGGCCTTGGCGGCATATTGATTGAGGATGGCTGGATCCTTGCCGTGGGCAGCGCCGTCACGAGAGACAGCGTCGGCGCGGCAACACCAGTGACGGACTGCAAGGGCAAGGTTCTCAACCCCGGCCTCATTGACATGCGGGTGTTCACCGGTGAGCCCGGCTCGGAATATCGCGAGACGCTTGCCAGTGCCTCGGAGGCGGCCGCCGCCGGTGGTGTCACCACCATGATCGTCATGCCCAACACGCTGCCGGTGATCGATGATGCGGCAATCGTTGACTACATCCTGCGCCGCGCCCGCGACACGGCCCATGTCCGTGTGGCACCCATGGCAGCAACCACAAAGGGGCTGAACGGCGAAATGCTGGCCGAAATCGGCCTTCTCAAACAAGCCGGTGCTGTTGCCGTGACCGATGCCGTGAAGGCTGTTGCCAGCGCCAGCCTGTTCCGCCGGGCGCTCACCTACGCCCGCGACTTTGACATGCTGGTGGTGGGCGATGCCTTTGAGCCCACACTTTCGGGCGGCGTCATGAATGCCGGTGAGATGGCCTCGCGCCTTGGACTTTCCGGCAATCCGGCCATGGCCGAAGTGATCATGCTGGAGCGCGACATGCGCCTCGTTGAAATGACGGGTGCGCGCTACCACGCCGCCCAGGTTTCATCATCCCTTTCGCTGGAGGTCATTCGCCGGGCCAAGGACAAGGGCCTGCCCGTCACCTGTGGCGTGTCCATCAACCATCTCGTCCTCAACGAAAATGACATTGGTGCCTACCGGACCTTCTTCAAGCTCCAACCGCCCTTGCGACAGGAAGAGGACCGCCGTGCGCTTGTGGGCGCTGTGGCGGACGGCACCATCGATGTCATCGTTTCATCCCATGACCCGCAGAGTGATGACACCAAGCGCCTGCCCTTTGCCGAGGCGGCCTTTGGCGCTGCCGGCCTCGATACTTTGCTGTCCGCCTCACTTTCGCTTTTTCACAACGATAACATATCATTGCCACGGCTCATTGAAGCGTTGTCGCAGCAGCCTGCGGCGATCCTGGGGTTGGAACAGGGTCGTTTGGCGGCGGGTGCCCCAGCGGATTTCACGGTCATTGACACCAACCTGTCATGGAAGGTGGAGGATGCCACGTTGCGCTCGCGGTCCAAGAACTCACCCTTCGAGTATCGCACCCTGGAAGGCCGCGCCGTTGAAACCGTCGTTGCAGGTCGCACCGTTTACCAATACGCTCACTAGCATGGAATTGGTCGTCTTTGCCGTCATCGGCTATTTTGCGGGGAGCATACCTTTCGGTCTCCTGCTGACGCGGGCGGCAGGACTGGGCGATGTGCGCGAGATTGGCTCCGGCAATATCGGCGCCACAAATGTGCTGCGCACGGGAAACCGCAAGATCGCGGCGGCAACCCTTCTTTGTGATGTCCTGAAGGGCTTTGCTCCGGTCATGGCCGCAACCTACTGGGGCGGGCAAAGTGCCGAGATTGCCGCGGGGTTTGGCGCCATGGCAGGACACATCCTGCCTGTGTGGCTGACGTTCAAGGGCGGCAAGGGCGTGGCCACGGGGCTTGGCGTTCTTTTCGGTTGGCATTGGCTGCTGGGTGTTGCCTTCATCGCCATATGGATCGCAACATTTCTGGCGACCCGGATTTCCTCAGCTTCGGCGCTGGCGGCAACACTTCTTGCCATTCCCGTGGCGTTCCTTGCGGCGCGCATGGGCGAACCCGACTTCACCTGGGCGGCAATTGCCTTGGCCTTCATGATCTGGGTGACGCACCGCGCCAACATCGGCCGTCTCCTCAAGGGCGAGGAGCCGAAGTCATCGTTCAGCAAGAAGCCATAGGCAGAACACCCCAACTCAGCGACAATGAACGCATCGACTGGTTGCGCCTTTGCCGCACGGAAAACATCGGCCCTGTCACGTTTCGCTCCCTTGTGGCACGCTTTGGCAGTGCTGGCGCGGCAATTGACGCGCTTCCGGACCTCGCCCGCCGTGGCGGCCGCCTGCGCGCCATTTCAGTTTTTTCCCGCGCCCGCGCCGAAGACGAAATTGCAAGTGCCAAGAGGCTCAACGCCCATGTTGTTGCCCTGGGAGAACGGGGCTACCCGCCTTTCTTGCAGCATGTGCCTGATGCGCCACCCGTGCTGTACGTCGCTGGCAACCTTGACCTTGCCGACATGGATGCGGTGGCCATTGTCGGCGCACGCAATGCCTCGGCACTCGGCAGAAAATTCAGCCGCATGATCGCCCACACGCTGGCCGAGAACCACATTCTGGTGGCATCGGGCCTGGCCCGGGGCATTGACACTGCCGCCCACGAGGCATCCCTTGCCCACGCCACTGCGGCTGTCCTGGCGGGCGGTATCGACCACATCTATCCACCGGAAAATGCGAGGCTTCACCGCGAGATTGCCGAGCGCGGCCTGCTCATGACTGAAATGCCGCCGGGCACGGCCCCCAAAGCGGAACATTTCCCCCGCCGCAACCGCATCATCTCCGGCATGTCGCGGGCCGTCATCGTTGTTGAAGCAGCGCTGCGCTCAGGCTCGCTCATCACCGCCCGCTTTGCAGCGGAACAGGGCCGCGATGTGTTTGCCGTGCCGGGCTCGCCCTTGGACCCGCGCAGCGAAGGCACCAACAGGCTCATCAAGGACGGCGCACAGATCCTGATCTCTGCAGCCGACGTGCTTGACGCTTTGCAATTGGTATCGCCACCGCGCCAGCAGTTCTGGGCTGAACCCGAATCGGCCAACACTCCAGTCGATGTCTCGGGCACTGAGCGCAACCACCTGCTGACCTTTCTGTCACCCACCGAAACCCATGTGGATGACCTGATCCGCGAAAGCCGCCTTGCGGCCGACACCGTCATCTCGATCCTGCTCGAACTCGAGATTGCTGGCCGCATTGTGCGTGCCGCAGGTGGCCGCGTGGCGCTGGTGTAGCAACGTTTACTCCGCCTCATCCTCCGGTACGATCCACGGTTCTTTCAGCGCTGCGGCGAGCCAGGTCTTGAAGGCGGGCGTGGCCATGACCGCGTCCATATAGGTGCGCGTCTCCTTCGACACCGGAATGGCATAGCTGTCGAACCGCGCGAAAACGGCGGCGTACATGGCATCTGCGGCACTCCATTTGCCAAACAGGAAGGGGCCGCCTGCCCCATGGGCCTTGCGGCATTGTGCAAACAGCGTCTCAACCCGCTTCACGTCCTTCAACACGGCCGCGCTGAAGCCCGCCTTCAACGGCACTTTTTTCCGCCGCAGATCCATCGGGCAGGCCCCGCGCAGGTCCCGCAGGCCGGAGTGGATTTCAGCAGCCACCGAGCGCGCCATGGCCCGGACCGCAGGCTTCTTCGGCCAGATCATCTTGCCCGGCCAAGTCTCTGCCGCATACTCGATGATGGCAAGCGAGTCCCAGATGGTCAGGCCCTTGTGCAGCAGGACAGGCACCTTGCCCGCAACCGACAGCTTTTTCAGTTCGCGGCCAAAACGCGGCTCGCCGAAGCGGACCAACTTCAAATCAGGATCGATCCCCGCCATGGCCAGCGCCATGAAGGGCGGCAGTGACCATGCCGAATAGTTTTGGTTGCCTATGACAAGCAGGGGTTTTGGCATCACGAACTCCGTGTTGATTCACAGCGACTTTGGCAGATGCCGCCAGGTGATGAAAGCCATGGCAAGAGCACCGACACCCACCACAACATAGACAGAACTGGTCGGCAGGAAGCTCAGGATCAGGGCAAAAGCAAAGCCTGGCACAATCTCGGCGACGTCAATGAACGTGCGGTAAACGCTGGTCATTTCGCGGCGTTCGCGCAGCCGCACGGCCCGCATGTAGGGGATTGCGCCAACGCCATCAAGGCCTGTTGCGCCCACCGCAGCCATCAACAGAAAAATGACGGTGACAATCGGTACATGTGTGCCAACAAGTCCCGCCACAAAACATCCCGCCGCCATCAACAAAAAGCACTGCGCGATGACGGGACGAACGCCGATGCGGCGTCCGAGCCAGCCAAACACCAGCGCCAGCGGCAGGATGAGTTGGCTCGCCGAGATCAGATAGCCACCAAGCGTCTTGGGCAGGCCACCTTCGATCAGCAGGATCGGGCCATAGATAAACAGCGCCGCCCAGAACACTGAACGCTGGAAGGCAATGGCCCACGCCATGCGAAGACGGGGCTGGGACGCAAAACGCTTGACGTTCTTGAGGGGATTGAAGGGTTGCAATGTGCCGGAGGGAAGCGTTGTGGCATCGGCCAGGCGCAAATACCAGAACACGAAGAGCAGGATCAGTGACGCAGCAAGGACGCAGAGCTGCGGGGCAAGCGGACCGTAATATGAGTAAAGCCAGATGCCGATCGTTGGACCGGCCGTCCACGACAGCGTCGAAATTGCCAGCCGCAGGGGTTCGACCCGGGCGTAGTCCGACTTCTGGATGTGATCGAGAATGTACAATGACAGCGTGACATTCATGGCTGAGGCGCCGGCACTGCGCATGTATTGTCCTGCAGCCTGGCCAACGATGGTATGGCTGGCAAGCAACAGCGCTGCCACCATGGAGGCCGCGATGCCGATGGTATAGACCCAGCGGCGGCGCGTGCGACGGAGCACATAGGGCAAGAGAAGCGTGGTCGCCAGAACCCCCAGTGAGGCCAACGTTGCGACAATCGAAACATTGCGGCTGGAGCCCAGCAACTCAAAAGCCTGGACGGAAAGCACACCGGAGTTCAGCGCCCGCACCAGGCTCTCCAGGGCGAACAGCAGCGAAAAGGTGAACGCCCCTGCCTTTCGACCGGGACGAGACATGGCAAGAGTGCTTTCAGAGGGCATGTACGGGGTGATTCCAGAGCGCAGTGATAACGCGTTTGGCGGGTATTGGCAGGCTCCAGAGAACCCTTGTCAGCCCTGCCAAGGCAGCATGGCTTGTTTTTGCAGTGCAATAGTTATATGTGCGCTGGCCATTTGAGCCCCGGTCCACCTCCGGTTGAAAGCCGATTGAAGGCCCGATTAAAGGAATATGAATGACTGTTGTCGTCGTCGAGTCACCCGGCAAAGCCAAGACCATCAACAAGTATTTGGGCAATGAGTTCAAAGTCTTGGCCTCGTATGGTCACATCCGGGATTTACCCCCGAAAGACGGCTCCGTGAGGCCCGACGAAGACTTTGCAATGTCCTGGGAAGTGGACGGCAAGGCGACAAAACGGGTGGCCGACATCGTAACCGCCCTCAAGGGTTCAGACCGCCTTGTGCTCGCCACCGACCCTGACCGCGAAGGTGAAGCCATTTCCTGGCACCTGCTTGAAGTGCTCACCAAAAAGGGCGCCCTGAAAGGCAAGGCGGTGCAGCGCGTGGCCTTCAACGCTATTACAAAATCCGCCATTCTCGATGCCATGGCGCATCCACGCGACGTGGACATGGCGCTGGTCGATGCCTATTTGGCCCGTCGTGCGTTGGACTATCTTGTGGGTTTCACCCTGTCGCCTGTGCTGTGGCGCAAATTGCCGGGGGCGCGCTCTGCGGGGCGCGTGCAATCCGTGGCGCTGCGGCTGGTGTGTGACCGCGAACTGGAAATCGAAGCCTTCCGCGCCCAGGAATACTGGTCGATCGACGGTTCCTTCGTCACGCCGCAGGGCGCCAACTTTGAAGCGAGCCTGGCGCAAGTTGATGGCAAGCGGCTGGACAAGCTCGCCATCGGCGCAAGCGATGCGGCCAATGCCATCGTTGCAGCACTCAAGGGCCAACCCTTCAGTGTGGATTCGATTGAAAGCAAACCGGTCAAACGCCACCCCTTCCCGCCGTTTCGCACCTCAACCTTGCAGCAGGAGGCCTCGCGCAAACTCGGCTACTCCGCCTCCCGCACCATGCAGATTGCGCAGAAACTCTACGAAGGCATCGACATCAAGGGCGAGACGGTCGGTCTCATCACCTATATGCGCACCGATGGTGCCGACATGGCACCCGAGGCGGTGGCCGCCTCGCGCAATGCCATTCTCAAGCATTTTGGAGAACCCTTTCTGCCCTCCGTGCCGCGGCGCTATTCCAGCAAGGCCAAGAACGCGCAAGAGGCCCATGAAGCCATTCGCCCAACCGATCCCGGCCGCCATCCCGACTTTGTGCGCCGCGCGCTGTCGCCGGAGGAATTCGCGCTTTATGAATTGATCTGGAAGCGGACCATCGCCAGCCAGATGGAAAGCGCTGAACTTGAACGCACCACCGCTGATATTGACACAACGGGCAAGGACGAAAAGCACTATCGCTTCCGCGCCACGGGTTCGGTTGTGAAGTTTGAAGGGTTCCTCGCGATCTACAACGAAGGCCTGGATGACGGCGAGGATGAAGACTCAAAGCGCCTGCCTGCCATGGCCATGGGCGACGGCATTGGCGTCAAGGAAGTGAAGGCGAACCAGCACTTCACCGAGCCACCGCCGCGCTATTCGGAAGCCTCGCTCACCAAGAAACTGGAAGAACTGGGCATCGGCCGGCCTTCAACCTATGTGTCCATCATGTCCACCCTGCGCGACCGTGGCTATGTGCGCATGGACAAGAAGCGTCTCATCCCCGAGGACAAGGGCCGCATTGTCATTGCCTTCCTTGAGTCCTTCTTCATGCGCTACGTGGAGTATGATTTCACGGCGGACCTGGAAGAACAACTCGACAAGGTTTCGGCGGGCGATTTGCAATACCGGCAGGTCTTGCGCGATTTTTGGGGAAAGTTCACGGGCGCCATCGGCGATGTGAAGGACCTGCGCGTGACGCAGGTGATCGACGCGCTCAATGACCTCTTGGCACCCCACATTTTTCCTGAAAAGACCGAAGGCGGGGATGCGCGGGCCTGTCCTTCCTGTGCCGATGGCAGGCTGTCACTCAAGCTGTCGAAATACGGCACATTTGTCGGCTGCACCAACTATCCCAACTGCAAATATACCCGCCAGATGACCGTGCCGCTGGAAGGAGGACCCGAGGCCGTGCCTTTTGATGGCATTGTCTTGGGCGCAGATCCCGAAACCGGCGCTGCCGTGACGCGGCGCATGGGACGTTTTGGTCCTTACGTGCAACTGGGCGAGGCCGCCGAGGATGGCGAGAAGCCCAAGCGCGCCTCCATTCCCAAGGGCAAGGACGCGGCGTCCGTCAGTTTCGAAGAGGCGATGAAATATCTTTCACTGCCGCGTGACGTGGGCCTGCATCCTGAAACCAAGACCCAAATTGTCTCCAACTTCGGCCGCTTCGGACCTTACATCCTGCATGATGGCACCTATGCCAATCTGAAGGATCCGGATGATGTCTACACAATTGGTCTCAACCGCGCCGTTGACCTCCTCGCCGAAAAGCGCGCGCGCGGCCCCTCAAATCGCGCCCGGCCCGGCGCCATCAAAAACCTGGGCGCACACCCAAACGGGGGCGGAAATGTTGAAATCATGGGGGGCCGCTATGGCGCCTATGTGAAATTCGGCAAGATCAACGCCACACTGCCCAAGGACAAGGCACCGGAAGAGCTGACCCTCGATGACGCCGTGGCGTTGATCGCGGCGCGGGCCGAACAAACGGGCAAGAAGCTCAAACCGGTGAAGGCGGCGAAGAAAGCAAAGAAGACTGCTGCCAAAAAAATTGCGAAGAAGGCCCCCAAGAAAAAGGCAACTGCGGCGTGAGAGCGTTTTTTACCCCCTCCCCCTTCGGCAAAGCAATCGCGCTCCTCCCAGCTTGCTGGGGGAGCTCCGCGAAGCGGTGAGGGGGTAGCGCCGATGCCCCGCCCCTCCTCCCCAAAATCCAAACCCCGCCCCAAACCCCGCAAGGGCAAGAAGACCAAGCGCACGGCCGCCCTGCCGCCTGTGGGCGTGCTCGAAATCACCGCCATCACCGAGGATGGTGATGCCATTGCCGCACCCACCGACTGGAACGCGGAAACGCAAGGGCCCCCGCCGCCCATCATCATCACGCACGAACACAAATCAGCCCAGTCCGCCCCCGGCATCGGTGACCGGGTGCTGGCACGCCTTGAGGCCACAGCCGAGGGTGGCTATCACGCGCGCATCATACGGCCCCTCTCACGCGAAGCGTTGCGTGTGGTTGGCGTTTACCGCGACGGACCCGGCACTGCAGGCCGCATCGTCCCCTCCGGCAAGAAAGACCGCTACGACTATCACGTGCCGCACGGCGAGAATGGGGGTGCTGTGGATGGCGAACTTGTCTCCGCCGAAGTCACCAAGCCCGCCGCACGCGGGCTTCCCCAGGCCCGCATCCGCGCCCGCCTTGGCAATGCCAATGACCCGCGCAACACCTCTCTGATTGCCATCCATGCCCATGGCATTCCTGACCAAATGCCTGGTCATGTGATGGACGAGGTCACAAAACTCAAACCATTCACGAAAGACAAACGCGAAGATTTGCGCGCCCTGCCGCTCCTCACCATCGATCCCATGGATGCCCGTGACCACGATGATGCAGTCTGGGCAACAGCTGACGACGACCCGAAAAACCCCAATGGCCACAAGGTGATCGTGGCCATTGCTGATGTGGCGGCTTATGTGCGGCCAGGTTCGGCATTGGACCGGGAGGCCCGCAAACGCGGCAATTCAACCTATTTTCCGGATCGTGTGGTGCCGATGCTGCCGGAGCGGATCTCCAATGACCTCTGCTCGTTGCGCGAAGGCGAGGACCGCCCGGCGCTCGCCTGTCACATGGTGTTTGACCGCAACGGCAGAAAGCTCTCCCACCATTTCACCCGCGCCATCATGCGCTCGGCGGCGAAGCTCTCCTATGAGGAAGCCCAGGCGGCCATTGATGGCAGCGGCGCGGCCAAGGCCGATGCGCTGCTGCAACCTGCATTGAAACCATTGTGGGCCGCCTACGCGATACTGTGCATTGCCCGTGGCCAACGTGGGCCGCTGGAGCTTGACCTGCCCGAGAAGAAAATCATCCTCGACAGGAGCGGAAATGTTGAGCGCGTTGTGGTGCCGCAACGGCTGGACGCACACCGCCTGATCGAGGAATTCATGATCCAGGCCAATGTGGCGGCGGCGGAGGAATTGAACAAGCGGCGCACGCCACTTTTGTTCCGCGTGCATGAAGAACCGTCCCAGGAAAAAGTGCGCTCCCTCGCCGACTTTCTCAAGACCGTGAACATTCCCTTTGCGCTGGGCCAGGTTCTGCGCTCCAAACACTACAACGCCATTCTGTCCCACGCAAAGGACACGCCACACGAAAGGCTCGTGCATGAGGTTGTGTTGCGCTCACAGGCGCAGGCCCAGTATCGCCACGAGAATGCAGGACACTTTGGCCTGTCGCTCGCCAACTACGCGCACTTCACCTCGCCCATCCGCCGCTATGCCGATTTGATCGTGCATCGCGCCCTGATCACGGCTTGCAAGTTGGGCCATGACGGGCTTTCACCCGACGACATCGGCAATCTCGCGGAAACGGCGGAGTTGATCTCCGCCGCCGAACGCCGCTCCATGATTGCCGAACGCGAAACAGTGGACCGCCTTGTCGCGGCCCATCTTGCAACCAGGATCGGTGCCACTTTCAAAGGGCGGATCAGCGGCGTTGTGGGCGCGGGACTGTTCGTGAACCTGGACGAGTCAGGCGCCGACGGCTTTGTCCCGGTCTCGACTTTGGGCCGCAGCTTCTATGTGCTCGACGACACGCGCCATGCCCTCGTATCCAGCGACACAGGTGAAACCTTCCAACTCGGCGACAATGTGGATGTGAAGCTCGCGGAAGTCGCCCCCGTCAAGGGTGGGCTGAAATTCGAGATGGTGTCGGACGGAAAAAAAGGTGCAAGGCCGGCAAAGTTTGGCAGGCATCGCGCAAAACGCCCGTTCCGGGGGCGGAAAACCTGACCGCTGTCCCAGAGCAACGGGCGACGCGAAAGCTGCTCCAGATTCAATATGCTACAGCAACCTATCTGCGTTCAATTGAACTCGGGTTGCTGTAGCGATAGTGGAAGAGTGGTGGAACGCCATCATCGAGGCTAAGGCGCCCTGGTCGGTCACTCAAGACCGGC